>DATMVO010000474.1:0-2617 GCA_035563115.1 Solirubrobacteraceae bacterium | reverse complement strand
GAGGTCACCGAGGGCCAGATCGTCTTCAACGGCGAGGACGTCACCGAGGCCGACCCGGACGAGCGCGCCCGCCTCGGCCTGTTCATGGCCTTCCAGTACCCGGTGAGCATCCCCGGCGTGACGATCACGAAGTACCTGCGGATGGTCCAGAACGCGCACCGCGAGGCCGCCGGCCAGGAGCCGATCTCGCTCAAGGACTTCCGCCGCACGACCGAGGCCGCGATGGAGCTCACGAACGTCCCGAAGGCGTTCTCGTCGCGGTACCTCAACGAGGGCTTCTCCGGCGGCGAGAAGAAGCGCCTGGAGATGCTCCAGCTCGCGCTCCAGAAGCCGGAGATCGCGATCCTCGACGAGACCGACTCGGGCCTCGACATCGACGCGCTCAACGTCGTCTCCGCCGCGGTCAACGCGGTGAAGGACGAGACCGACATGGGCGTCCTGATCATCACCCACTACCAGCGGATCCTGCACATGGTGAAGCCGGACCGCGTCTCGATCATCTTCGACGGCCGCGTCGCGCACGAGGGTGGCCCGGAGCTCGTCGACCAGCTCGAGGCCGAGGGCTACGCGAAGCTGCGCGAGCAGTACGGCCAGCCGACGGCCGCCTAGCGTGACCCCGTGAGCACGCTCGCCCTCGACACCGTCGCGCGCCAGTTCCCGGTCCTGGACCGGGAGGGCCTCGTCTACCTCGACAGCGCCGCCACCGCGCAGAAGCCGCAGGCCGTCATCGACGCGGTGAGCGACTTCCTGTCGCACCACAACGCGTCGGTGCACCGCGGCGTCTACCCGCTGGCGGTCGAGGCGACGGACCTGTACGAGGGCGCGCGCCAGCTCGCCGCGGACCTGACCGGCTGGTCGGTCCGCGACACCGTCTTCGCCGGCAACGCCACGCAGGCGATGAACCTCGTCCTGCAGGGCTGGGGACGGAAGAACCTGCAGCCCGGCGATCGCGTGGTCGTCAGCGTGATGGAGCACCACTCGGTGATCGTCCCGCTCAAGCTGATCGCCGACGAGCGCGGCGCGGTGGTCGACGTGATCGACATCGACGAGCAGGGCCAGCTGCGGCTCGACCAGCTCGACGCGGCGCTCGAGCGCGGCCCGAAGCTCGTCGCCGTCACGCACGTCTCGAACGTGCTCGGCACGATCAACCCGGTCGAGGAGATCGTCCGCCGCGCGCACGCGGCCGGCGCGCTCGTCCTCGTCGACGGCACGCAGGCGGTGCCGCAGCTGCCGGTGGACGTCGCCGCGCTGGACCCGGACTTCTACGTCTGGACCGGCCACAAGGCGTACGCGCCGACCGGCATCGGCATCCTCCACGGCCGCCACGACGTGCTGCGCGACATGCCACCGCTCATCGGCGGCGGGCACATGATCGCGTCGGTCTCGTTCGACGAGATCCGGTTCGCCGAGTCGCCCGCGAAGTTCGAGGCGGGCACGTCGCCGATCGCCGAGGCCGTCGGCCTGGGCGCCGCGATCCGGTGGATGCAGGAGCTGGGCCTCGACGCGATCCGCGAGCACGAGCGCGACGTCACCGCCTACGCGCTCGAGCGGCTGGCCGAGGTCAAGGGCCTGACGGTCTTCGGCCCGTCCGACGCGGACGCGCGCGGCGCCGTCGTCTCGTTCGCCCTCGACTACGCCCACCCGCACGACGTGGCGGACATCATCGGCCGCGCCGGGGTCTGCGTCCGCGCCGGCCACCACTGCGCGCAGCCGCTGATGAAGCGCCTGGGCGTGAGCGCGACCACGCGCGCCTCGTTCGCCGTCCACACCACCCGCGACGACGTCGACCGCCTCGTGGAGGCGCTGGGCGAGGTCGAGCGGATCTTCGGAGACTGAGATGGACGACCTGTACCGCGAGCAGATCCTCGAGCACTACAAGCGCCCGCACAACTGGGGCGAGTTGGAGTCCGCGGACCTCGAGTTCGAGGACAACAACCCGCTCTGCGGGGACGAGCTGAAGGTTCAGCTGGTGGTCGGCGACGACAACACCGTCACCGACGTGCGCTTCAGCGGCCACGGCTGCGCGATCTCGCAGGCCTCCGCCTCGCTGGCCTCCGACGAGGTCAAGGGCATGAAGGTCGACGAGGTCATGCGCCTCGACAAGGACTTCATCCTCGACCTGCTGGGGATCGAGCTCTCCGCCACCCGCATGAAGTGCGGCCTGCTCTCGCTGAAGGTGCTCAAGAGCGCCGCGCTCGGCGGGGCGGTCGACTGGGAGGGCGACACGCCCGAGGGCGTCAAGCCCCCGGGCGGCGCCGCAGCCCTCTAGCGCCGGCGCGCGGCGCTCGTCACCTTCACCACCACGGTCGGCAGGGCGGTTCCGCCGCTCGCCGGCCGCAGGGTGTAGCTGCCGCTGAGGCGCGGATAGGTCGTCGTGACCTTCCGCCTGCCGCCCTTGGTCCGGGTCACCTTCCGCGTGCCGGCCACGGTGAGGGTGAGCGTCCGGCCGTCGAGCGTGCCCGTCGCGACGCTCCTGCCGCCGCGCGTGAGCCAGACGCGGTAGGCGCGGGCGGGATCGCTGCCCAGCACGCGCGAGAGCGTCAGCGTCACGCGCCGCGTGCCGCGCTTCGCCCAGGTGGCGGTGAGCGGGCGGGTGTCGGGCGCGACGACGCGCGGC
>DATMVO010000473.1:0-4109 GCA_035563115.1 Solirubrobacteraceae bacterium | reverse complement strand
CGACCGGCGGCTCGCCGCGGGCGCGCGGCCCGGCCCGACGATCGCCGGCTCCTGGGCCACCGGGCAGGTGCTCATCGCGGTCGCGGTGGTGCTCGCCGGCGGCCTGGGGTCGCCGCTCGCGGCGTGGCTCGCGCTCGCGACCGTCACGCTCAGCGCCCGCTTCACCACGCGCGGGGTGCTGGCGGGCGTGCTCTTCACGCTCGCGCTGCTCGTCGGGGTCGCGCTCGCCGCCGACGCCGGCACGACGCTGGCCGACCCGCCGCGGCTGATCTTCCCGGCGCTCGTCGTGGTCTGCGTCGCCCTCCTCTCCACGGCGCTCATGCGCTCCGAGCTCGAGCACCGCTCCGAGGCGGCCGTCGACGGGCTCACCGGCCTGCCCAACCGCCGCGCGGCAGCTGCTCGCGCGCGCGAGCTGGCCGAGCAGTCGCGCCTGAGCCCGCAGCCCGTCGGCCTCGTCCTCGCCGACCTGGACCGCTTCAAGGCCGTCAACGACACCGCCGGCCACGCGACGGGCGACCGCGTCCTGAGCGAGGTCGCGGGGCGGATGCGCCAGGCGCTCGGGCGGACCGGGCGCGCCTACCGGCTGAGCGGCGAGGAGTTCCTCGTCCTGCTCCCCGGCATCGGTCTGGACGGCACCGCCGCGATCGCCGAGCGCGTGCGGCGGGCGGTGCGCGACGTACCGGTCGAGGGGCGCACCGTCACGGTGAGCTGCGGCGTGGCGGCGTCGCGTCCGGGCGCCCCGTTCGACTACGAGGTGCTCTTCGCCGTCGCCGACGCCGCGCTGTACGACGCCAAGCGGCTGGGCCGCGACCGGGTGGCCGGCGGCCCGGAGCCTACGTCGGCTCGCCGTCCGGCAGGAAGTGCAGCAGCATGAGCGCGGTGCGGATCTCGTCCGGCGCCGGCTCGCCCGCGCCGCGGCGCTCGATGACGCCCGACTGGATGTCGCCCGCCTTGGCGAGCGTCTGGTCGAGCAGCTTCACCATCGCCTTGTAGCCGCGCTCGTCGAGCTCGAAGCGCTCGTCGGCCGCGCGCGCGTCGTCGCTCTCGAAGCCGCCAGACTCGGCCGCCTCGCGGACGCCCTGCCAGCCCTGCTCGAGCGTCTGCCCGAGGATCCGGCGCCGTGCGGAGGCCGGAAGCCGCTCGCGCTGCTCCTGGTCGAGCATCGCCCGGGTCGTCGCGCGGTAGTAGTGCTTGATCGCACCGCGGCGCTGCTCGGTCCGCACGAGCTCGATCGCGCCGTAGTCGCGGAGCATGCGGAAGTGGTAGCCGACGTCCCCGAGCTTCTCGCCGAGCTCCTCGGCGACCTCACGGGGGCTGGTGATCTTGCGGTTGAGGATCGCGAGGATGCGCTGGCGGAGCGGGTGGGCCAGCGCCTTCACGATCTGGTCGTCGACGAGCTCAGGCTCCTCGGCGGTGGTGGACGGCCTCGGTGGGGTCACGGGTGCGCGGATCGTACACCGCGCTGGTGCGGAATTGGACTTGCGCAAGAGAAACACGTTCGTGTACTGTGCGCGTCAGCGCGTAGCCGGGGTGGGCTTCGCGCCACGTCTCTCCACCCCCGTGGGACAGCGTCGGGGTGGAGGCTCCGGGCGGCGACGGTGGTGTCGCCGCCCGGAGCACCCCTACACGTCGGTGCTCACCGTGGCCGCGGCGCCGTCGCGCTGCGCAACCGCGTCGAGCCGGGCGCGCTCGGCCTGCTCCTCCCCGCAGAACGGGACGAGCGAGGCGTAGATGAGGTCCGGGAGGACCTCGGGGAGGGTCTCGACGAGGTCGGAGCGCAGGCGCGCGTACACGACCTCGTGGATGCCGCCGACCACGGTCTCGCTGACGAGCGGGCGCGGCTTGGCGCCCGAGCTCTCCGCCGCCGCCTCGAACTCCTGCGCGAACGCCTTGATCACGGCGTTGCGCCGCTCGATCGCGTTCGGGCCGGCGCCGAGCACGTCGACGATGCACATGTGCGAGAAGCCGGGCTCGGAGACGATGAACTGGACGAACGCCGTCAGGCCGTTGGCGACCTTGGTGGAGAACGTCGGCGCGTCCTCGAACGCGTGCCGGACGCCGGCCAGCAGGGCGTTGGAGACCTGGTCGTAGGCGGCCAGGAACGCCTCGTGCTTGTTCGAGAACTGGTCGTAGAAGGTGCGCCGCGAGACGCCCGCGCGGGCGACGACGTCCTCGACCGTCAGCGCGGCGTAGCCGTGCTCCGCCGTGACGGCCGCGAGCGCGGCCATGATGCGCTGCCGCTGGTTCTGCGCGACGAAGGTCGCGGAGAGCCCGTGGCGCCCTGCCGGGAGCTGATGATCACCGCGTACGCGGCGACCGTGGGGAGCAGCAGCCATGGGGCGAAACATACTCGTCTCCGAGGCTCCCACGCAACGCGTGGAAGCTGCCGACCGGTTCCCGGCGCGTTAGGCCGCGCGGCGGCGCAGACGCGCCTTCGCCGACCGCTTGGCGGCGGCTGCCTGGTCGGCGTCCACGTAGGGCAGCAGGAGCGCCCCGACGAGGTCCGGACCGAGCTCCGGGAGGGCGCTCAGCTCGTCCGTCGCCGCACGGGCGTAGACCAGCTCGTAGATGGCGCCGACGAGGGCCTCCGCGACGAGCGGGCTGGGCCGGCCGCGCTTGGGCAGCGTGGACGCGGCGTCCTCGAGCAGGCCGGTGAGCCAGCGGACGGTCTTCCCGCGCCGCTCGACGGCGGCCGGGCCCGCGGCGAGGACCTCGACGACGCACACGTGCGCGGCGCCGGCCTCGGTCGCGAAGAAGTCGAGGACCGTCTCGATCGTGACGCTGATCCGCGCGGCGAGCTCGTCGACGCCGGTGAGCGCGTCCTCGACGCGGTCGTGCATCCGCTGCTCGTACCGGTCGTACGAGGCGAGGAACGCGTCGTCCTTGCTGCGGAAGTGGTCGTAGAACGTGCGCCGCGAGACGCCGGCGGCGGCGATGATGTCCTCGACGGTGAGCGTCGCGTACGTGCTGACGCCCGCCACCTCACCCACGGCTGCGAGCAGCCGGTCGCGCTGGTTCTGGACGACGAAGTCGCGGGACAGGCCATGGCGCCCGGCGGGCAGCTGGTGCGGTCCGCGCTTGCGGGAAGTGGCCTCCTGCGGCATAGGTGGAAACATACACGTCTCGCTGGCGGAATCCGTCGCTTGTGTGCGTCATTCCGCTAAGCGGTGCAGCAGGCGCGCGAGATCTGGCGCGAGACCGCGCAGATGCTCGGCGTCGCCCTGCCAGACGTGGCACTGGATCACGTGCGCGACGGCACCCACGGCCGCTGCCCCCGCGACATGCGCGCCGCCGTCCCCGTCGAGCGCGAGCGCGGCGCTGAGCCGCTCCTGCAGCGCGCTCATCGCCTCGACGTGGCGCTCCAGCCCGGACGCGCCGGTCGCGGCGGGCTCGGTGAGGAGGACGTGCGCGACCTCGGGGCGGTCGGCGACGTGGTCGAGCAGCGCGCCGAGCGCCCCCTCCAGGTGCGGGCCGCCCTGCCGCGACGCGGTCTGGAGCCGCTCGAACAGGTCGTCCTTGAGCGTGTCGTACGTCGCGAGGAAGCACTCCTCGCGGTTCGCGAACAGGCGGTAGAAGGTGCGCCGCGACATGCCCGCGCGCTTGAGCACGTCCTCCACGGTGGTCTGGGCGTAGCCGCGCGCGGCGACCTCCCGGGCCATCGCCTGGATCGCCCGATCGTGGTGCTCCTGCAGCTCTGCGTCGCCCCGTGACACGCGCGGATCCTACCCCCTCCGAAAACGGAGATGGATATGGACGATGTCGGATTCGTGAATCGGCTGTCACAAGCCGTGGCCGTCGCGGCTCTAAGGGGGCAGAGGACCTGACTGGCGACAAGGCAGGGACGCATGGGTGAGATCATCAGGCTGAGGGCGACGGCGAGCACGGACGACGCGAACGAGGTGGACGCGCTCGGCGTGCTGCCCGCGTACGGCCTCAGTCCGTTCCTGGTCTCCGTGGCGGCGGTGGCGTTCGACTTCGACCTCGGCCGGCCGGGCGTCCCGCGCTTCCTGCTGCGCGCGTCGGGCACCGAGGGCGACGGCCGCGACGCGGCCCGTGCGGCGCTCGCCGGCACCTGGATCCTCGGCGAGTGCGCGCCCGCGTGGCTGCGC
>DATMVO010000472.1:0-14608 GCA_035563115.1 Solirubrobacteraceae bacterium | reverse complement strand
GGAGCCCGCGCGGACGAGCGGCGCGACGACGACCTTCGCCGTCGCCAGGCCCGGGTTGAGCGCCACGCCCTCCACCCCGCCGCAGCCGTCGCCGGGCGCGCGCGAGACGGTGAGCGCGGGCGCGCCCGGGACGTCGGCGCGGCCGTCCGGCCCGGTCCACCACCGCTCGCCGGTCGGCGCGGTCAGCGCCGCGACCTGCGGGCGCCCCTGCGCGTCGACGACCTCGACAGTGGTGGCGTGCGCCCCGGCGGCGGGCGCGGCAAGCGTCGCGCAGGCGGCGAGGGCGGGCACGCGGAATCGCCGGAAGCGGAAGCGCATCGGCGGGCCACTCTACGAGCCCCTCCGGCGGCAGGTCGTGACGGACCCGTGACGCCGGCGCCTCAGCGGTGGTGTTCGGTCCTCCACTGCGGGGGCACCGAGGAGCGCCCGGCGTCCGGCGGGCGCGGCGGCGCGACCATCAGGCGAGGGATGCCGTCGTCGACCGCGGAGTAGCCCCACTTGTGCACGCCGGCCCGCGCGCTGATGTGCGGCGGACGATCCTTGCGCTTCCAGCCGAGCAGTCGCATGGCGAGCATGGTACTCAAAGTCGTCACCCGTTTCGCGGAAGGTCGTAGACCTCGATCGACACGATCTTCTCCCCTGCGACGTACATGCCCTGCGTCTCAGGCGCACGCTCGCCGGTGAACCACGCGTCCTCGCCGACGACCCACCGCTCCTGCAAGAACACGTCGCCGTTGCGCGCGTGACCGACGATGCTGTCGGTGCCGAACAGACCGCCGACCAACCGGCCGTCGTCGAGCGTGATCAGCATCAGACGAGGCCCGCGGTGGGAGAAGGCTCGGCCCCAGCCAGAGCGGGTCGCGTGGGTCGGATCGATGCGCAGGCGGCGGTGGAACGCGACCCGGACGCGCGAGTCGAGCCAGCGGGTGCCGGTGAAGGTGATGAGCGCGGGACCGAGGATGAGGCCGGCGAAGGCGAGGAGCGCGTAGGTGGCGAGGGAGGCCTGACCGCGGGTGAGGGCGGCGACGTCGGCGGTGGAGACGCCGGCGAGGAGCGCGGCGCAGGCGGCGCCGAGGTAGATGAGGCCGCTGTAGAGGAGCGCGGTGAGGAGCAGCTCGAGCGTGTCGACGCCGGCGCGGACGTGGTAGGTCCGCTCGCGGAGGAGCACGGTCACGAAACCCGGCAGCACGAAGGCGGCGAGGACGAGGAGCGCGGTGCCGGTCTGCGGGGCCATGTCGACCGCTGAGAGGGCGCGGCGGCACGAAGTTCGCCCCCACCGGAGCGCGGGTGTGCCACGAAGACGACAGGACGCCCGCGCAATGCGGCGATCACACGACAGAGCGTCGCGCAAACGCGAGTATGGTCCGGAGCGCATGTCCGGCATGACCGTCCGCTCCGCCCTCGCCCTCCCCGCCCTCCGGCGCGGGCTGCCGCAGGTGCTCGCGGGTGCACGGGCGCTCGACAAGGAGATGCGGTGGGCGCACGTCGCCGAGGTCCGCAACATCGCCGAGCTGCTCAAGGGTGGCGAGCTGCTGCTCACCACCGGCATGGACTTCCCCGACCGCACCGCCGAGCAGCGACGGTTCGTCGGCGAGCTGGCCGAGCGCGACGTGGCCGCGCTCGTCATCGAGCTCGGCCCCGCGTGCCCGCGCGTGGCCCCGTGCATGGTCGAGGAGGCCGACCGCCGCGACCTCCCGCTCGTGATCCTCAGAAGAGGCGTCCCGTTCGTCGAGGTCACCGAGGCGATCCACTCCGCGATGCTCGCCGGGCAACTCGGCCTGCTCCGCCGCGGCGAGGAGATCCACCAGCGCTTCACCTCCCTCATGCTCGACGGCGAGGGCGTCGACACCGTCGTCCGCGTCCTGGCCGACACGATCGCCGACCCGGTGATCCTCGAGGACGCCCGCGGCGAGCTGCTCTTCCACGCGCGCTACCGGACCCCGGACGGCGAGGTCGTCTCCACCTGGGAGGAGCTGCGCCACGACGGCCACGGCGCAAGCGGCACCAACGGGAACGGCAACGACGGCGCCCACGGCACCACGAGCGCCAACGGCACCTTCGCCGTCGACATCCCCACCGGCGACGCGGGCGGCCCGGGCCGGCTGGTCGCCCTCCCCCTCGACTCGCCCCTCGACGACTTCGACCGCGTCGCCGTCGAGCGCGCCGCCGGCGTCATCGCGCTCGCCTCGCTCCGCACCAACCAGCAGCAGCTCCTCGCCCTGAGAGAGCGCGGCGGCTTCTTGGCCGAGCTCGCCGCCGGCGACCTCACCGCCCGCGACGCACAGGCCAGAGCGGAGGGCCTCAACTTCACGAGCGGCGAGGGCCAGCTCCTCCCCCTCGCGATCGCGCTCACGCCGCACACGCACCCGACCGGCCCACGGCGCGAAGCGGAAGAGCGGGCCGCGGCGCTGGCATGGCGCGACGCAAGACGAGACCTCGCAGCCCGCAACTTGCCGAGCCTGCTGGGGAGTCGCGCAGAGGAGGGCGACGTCCTCGCCCTCGTCGCGCTCAAGCAGGGCGCCAAGCGCACCGAGGTCGCCGACGCCGCCGCCGACGCCATCCACAAGGCCGTCGAGCACCACTTCGGCCGCGGCAAGCGCGCCATCGTCGTCGCCGGCCCCGCCGTCCGCGGCTGGCTCGACGCCGGCCGCGCCCTCAGCGCCACGACCCAGGCCGTGGAAGCCGCCCGGAAGGTTCCCGAGCGCCCCTACCACGACGCCGCCGCGCCAGATCTCGAGCGGCTGCTCGCCACCTTGAAGGACGAGCCGAACCTGAGCGAGTTCGTCGCCAAGCGCCTCGGCCCGCTCCTCGACCACGACGCCCAGCGCAAGCACAAGCTCCTGCCGACGCTGGAGGCCTTCTGCACCTACGGCGGCCACAAGGCCGAGACCGCGCGGGCGCTCCATCTCGGCCGCCAGGCGCTCTACCACCGATTGGCGCGAATCGAGGACCTCCTGGGCGCGCACCTCGACGATGAGGACACCCGGCTGGGGCTCCACTTGGCCCTTCGGACAAGGCGTCTGTCCTCCACGTGACAGAACGTCCAGCGGGGACCTTCATCGTTGGACAACACGACCTCTTGGACCTGCAAAACGGCGGTCTGTAAGTTGGCCCGTCAATGGCCGTCTCCGCCCCTCAGGCGTCATCCACCGCTGCCGCCTCGCCCGACATCCGCTTCGAAGGCGTCACGAAGCGGTTCGGTGACGCCGTCGCCGTCGACGCGCTCGACCTCGAGATCCCCAAGGGGACGTTCTTCGCCCTGCTCGGCCCGTCCGGCTGCGGCAAGACGACGTCCCTGCGGATGATCGGGGGCTTCGAGGAGCCCTCCGAGGGCCGCGTCTTCCTCGCCGGCCAGGACGTCACCGACGTGCCGCCGTTCAAGCGCGACGTCAACACCGTCTTCCAGTCCTACGCGCTCTTCCCCCACATGAACGTGGAGAAGAACGTCGGCTTCGGCCTGGAGCGCCGCAAGGTCGCCAAGGACGAGGCGCGCAAGCGTGTCGCCGACGTCCTCGAGCTGACGCAGCTCACCGAGTTCGCCAAGCGCAAGCCGACCCAGCTCTCGGGCGGCCAGCAGCAGCGCGTCGCGCTCGCCCGCGCGCTCGTCAACCGCCCGCAGGCGCTGCTGCTGGACGAGCCGCTCGGCGCGCTCGACCTGCGCCTGCGCCGCCAGCTCCAGATCGAGCTCAAGCGCATCCACGACGAGGTCGGCCTCACGTTCGTGCACGTCACGCACGACCAGGAGGAGGCCATGACGATGGCCGACGAGATCGCCGTGATGCACAAGGGCCGGATCGAGCAGCGCGGCAGCGCGACCGAGCTCTACGAGCAGCCCGCGACCGAGTTCGTCGCCGGCTTCCTCGGCACGTCGAACCTCATCGACGCGACGCTGAAGCGCAAGGACGGCGGCCTCGCGACGTACGAGACGCACGACGGCGCCACCGTCCACGCGCACGTGGCGCGCGAGGGCGCGGTGCGGGTCGGCGTCCGCCCCGAGAAGCTGAGCATCGTCGACACGCCGCCCGAGGGCTGCAACGTCATCCGCGGGCGCGTCGACGTCGCGTCGTTCCTCGGCGTCACGCTCCAGTACCTGATCCGCACGCCGGGTGGCGACGAGCTCACCGTCGTCGAGCAGAACCGCGCGGGCGCCCACGGCGGCACCTGCGGCCCCGGCCAGGAGGTCCTCCTGGCGTGGCGGCCCGAGCACACCTTCGTCGTCACCAAGGAGTCCTAGGCATGCGCAACGAGTCCCCCGAGTCCGCCCTCCAGCGGCTCCTGGAGCAGGACCGCATGTCGCGGCGGCGCTTCATGGGCCGCGCGGGCGGTGCCGCGTTCGGCATGACCGCGCTCGGCGCGCTCCTCTCCGCCTGCGGCCCCGCCGAGGGCCAGAACGAGTCGAGCAGCGGCGGCAAGACGACCGAGGCCGTCAGCCACCCGAAGACGGCGCTCGACACCGTCGTCTTCTCCAACTGGCCGCTCTACATCGACAAGGACGTCATCAAGGACTTCAAGCGCGAGTTCAACGCGACGCTGAAGTACACCGAGGACATCAACGACAACAACGAGTTCTTCGGGAAGGTCCGCCAGCCGCTCGAGCAGGGCGACTCCATCGGCCGCGACCTCGTCGCGCTGACGGACTGGATGGCCGCCCGCTGGATCCGCCTCGGCTACACCGAGCCGATCGACGAGAAGAACGTCCCGAACAAGGCGAACCTCGTCGACAACCTCGTCAACATGAGCTTCGACAAGGGGCGCAAGCACTCGCTGCCGTGGCAGTCCGGCATGACCGGCATCGGCTACAACAAGAAGGTCGTCGGCGAGGTCACGTCCTTCAAGCAGCTCCTCGACCCGAAGTACAAGGGCAAGGTCACGTTCCTCTCCGAGGCGCGCGACACGCTCGGCCTCGTGATGCTCGCGCAGATGGGCAAGAACCCCGAGGACGCGACGATCGACGACATCCTCGCCGCGACCGAGGAGCTCGACAAGATCAACCGCTCGGGCCAGATCCGCAAGTTCACCGGCAACGAGTACTCGACCGACCTGGCCAAGGGGAACGTCGTCATGGCCGTCGCGTGGAGCGGCGACATGGTCCAGCTCAAGGCGGACAACCCCGACCTGGAGTTCGTCATCCCCGAGGAGGGCGGGATGCTCTGGTCGGACAACATGATGATCCCGCAGAAGGCCCCGTCGCCCTACGGCGCCGAGGTCGCGATGAACTGGTTCTACGACCCGCAGGTCGCAGCCAAGATCGCCGCGTACGTCAACTACGTGACGCCGGTCAAGGGCGTGCAGGAGATCCTCGCGGCCGACAAGGACAAGGACACCGCGGCGCTCGCCGAGAACACGCTGATCTTCCCCGACGACGCCACGCGCCAGCGCCTCCACGCGACGGCCGAGCTGAGCGTCGAGGAGGAGCAGCAGATGAACGAGGCGTTCGCCGGCGTCACCGGCGCCTAGCGCTCCACCCATGGGACTCAAGCGCCGCCGCGCGCTCGTTCCGTTCGTCCTCCTGGGGCCGGGCCTCGCGTGGCTCGTCGTCTTCTACGCGATCCCGGCCCTCACGCAGCTGTACGTCTCGCTGCAGGAGGGCAACTTCGAGGTCGGCTACCAGTTCACCTGGAACTTCAGCACCTACACCGAGGCGCTGAGCGACTACCAGGAGCAGATCTTCCGCTCGCTCGGTTACGCCGCGGTCGCGACGATCCTGTGCTTCGTCATCGCGTTCCCGCTCGCGTACTTCATCGCGTTCAAGGCGGGCCGGTTCCGCAACCTGATGCTGCTGCTCGTGATCCTGCCGTTCTTCACGAGCTACCTGATCCGCACCGTCGCGTGGCAGACGATCCTCGCCGACAACGGCTTCGTCGCCGAGCGGCTGCGGGACGTCGGGGTGCTCGGCGAGGAGGGCCGGCTGCTCGCGACGCGGACGGCTGTCATCGCCGGCATCACCTACAACTTCCTGCCGTTCATGGTGCTGCCGCTGTACGTGTCGCTGGAGAAGATCGACCGGCGGCTCGTGGAGGCGGCGACCGACCTGTACGCGTCGCGCCGCGTCGCGTTCACGCGGGTCACGCTCCCGCTCGCGATGCCGGGCATCATCGCCGGCTCGCTGCTGACGTTCATCCCGGCGGTCGGCGACTTCGTCAACGCGCAGCTGCTCGGGACGTCGCGCCAGTACATGATCGGCAACGTCATCCAGTCCAAGTTCCTCGTGATCACGGACTACCCGTCGGCCGCGGCGCTGTCGTTCATCCTCATGGCGATCGTGCTCACCTGCGTGCTCGTCTACACGCGCGTGCTCGGCCGGCAGAACCTCGAAGAGGCGGTGATCTAGGTGCGCGGTGGCTTCCGCAACTGGGCGCTGGGCGCGTGGTCGGTCCTCGCGCTCGTCTACCTGTTCATCCCGATCGCGATCGTCGTCCTCTACTCGTTCAACGATCCGAAGGGCCGGTACAACATCACGTGGGAGGGCTTCACGCTCGACCACTGGCTGCACCCGTTCCAGGTCGAGGGGCTGCAGGAGGCGCTGACCAACTCGCTGCTCATCGCGCTGCTGGCGACCGCGCTGGCGATCGTCCTCGGCACGCTGATGGCGCTCGCGCTGGTGCGGTACGGGTTCAAGGGCCGCGGGGCGGCGAACCTGTTCATCTTCCTGCCGCTCGCGACCCCCGAGGTCGTGCTCGGCGCGGCGCTGCTCGGCCTGTTCATCACGATGGGCGTCGCGACCGGGTTCGCGACGATCCTGATCGCCCACACGATGTTCAGCGTCTCGTACGTCGTGGTGACGATCCGCGCCCGCCTCCAGGGCCTGGACACCCATCTGGAGGAGGCGGCGATGGATCTCGGGGCGAACGAGTGGACGGCGTTCCGCAAGGTGACGCTGCCGATCATCGCGCCGGGCATCGCGGCCGCCGCGCTGCTCTCGTTCGCGCTGTCGGTGGACGACTTCGTGATCACGAACTTCACCGCCGGCCAGACGTCGACGTTCCCGCTCTTCATCTGGGGCGCGGCGCGTCAGGGCGTGCCGGCCGAGGTGAACGTGCTGGCGACGGCGCTCCTGCTCGCGGTGCTCGTGCTGATGGCGCTGAACGTGCTGTGGCAGCGGCGCAAGGCGCGGTCCGAGGCGGCGCTGATCGAGCCGCGGGCCGTCGTGGCGCCCGGGCTGGCGCAGTAGCCGCGATGCGCCTGCTCCACGTGGAGCATCCGGACGGCGGCGGCCCCGGCGTGTTCGGGGACGTCGCTCGGTTCGAGAACTGGAAGGCGTGGGAGTCGAAGCCGCCGGACGGCGACTTCGACGCCCTCGTCCTCTACGGCGCGGCGACGAACATCGGCGATCCCGAGCCGTGGCTGGACGCGGAGCTCGAGTGGGTGCGCGCGCGGCTGGAGGTCGGCGTCCCGATGCTCGGGCTGTGCTTCGGCGCGCAGGTGATCGCGGCGGCGCTCGGCGGGCCGGTCGTGCGCGCGGCGACGCCCGAGATCGGGTGGCATCCGGTGACGCTGACCGACGCGGGCCGGGCCGATCCGGTGCTGAGCGCGATGGGCGACGAGTTCCCCGCGTGTCAGTGGCACTCGTACACGTTCGGGATCCCGCCGGGCGGGGAGCTGCTCGCGGCGTCGGACGTGTGCGCGCAGGCGTTCCGGGTGGGGAACGCGTGGGGCGTGCAGTTCCACCCGGAGGTCGACCGCCCGACGTACGAGCGGTGGATCGACGGCTACGACAAGGATCCGGACGCGGTCGCGCAGGGCTTCGACCCGGTCGCCGCGCACGCTGCGCTGGACGCGCAGATGCCGGCGTGGAACGAGCGCGGGCGCGCGCTGTTCCGGGCGTTCCTGACCCAGTTGTGACCGCCCGTCGCGACGGCTGGGCCCGCGTGCGACCATCCTCCTGATGCCCCGCGACACCGGCTTCCCCGCGGCCGACGCGCAGGACGACTTCCTCCGCGTGCGCCGGCGCCAGGCGCTCCGCGCGCTCGGGCGGCGGTTCGCGCGCGGCGGCGGCGACGTGATGGCGATGCTCCCGTTCGACGAGGTCGTGGCGGAGCTGGGCCGGCTGGGCGAGCAGCGCCTGGGGCTGCAGATCGTCCCGCTCGACGCGATCGTCGGGAGCGTCGATCGCGGCAAGGAGTTCGACCGCGCGTTCCAGCCCACCTCGTCGCAGGTGCGGGCGCGGTGGGAACGGATCGCGCAGGCGATGCGGCGCGGCGAGGCGCTGCCGCCGGTGCAGCTCTACCGCGTCGGCGAGGTGCACTTCGTCCGCGACGGCCACCATCGCGTGAGCGTCGCCCGGGCGCTGGGGCGGCGGGACATCGAGGCGTACGTCACCGAGGTGCACACGCGCGTGGGCGCCGACCACGCGCTGCGGCTCGCCGACCTGCCGCTGAAGGGGCACGAGCGGCTGTTCCGCGAGCGGGTGCCGCTCGACCCCGAGCGGGCGCGCGGCGTCCACCTCACCGACCCGGCGCGCTACGGCGACCTGGCCGAGGCGGTCGAGGCGTGGGGCTACCGCGAGTCGCAGGAGCGCGGCGAGCTGCTGGATCGCGAGCACCTGGCGCGCGCGTGGTTCGAGGAGGAGTTCGCGCCGGTCTGCGCGATGGTGCGCGAGGCCGGGCTCATCCGCCCCGGCGAGACCGACGCGGACGCCTACGAGCGGCTGTCCGGCGAGCGGTACCGGCTGATGCGCACGCTGGAGTGGAACGAGGACATCGTCGACCGGCTGCGCGGCGAGGCAGACGCCGGCTAGCGCGCCGCCGCGCCGTCCCACACGGCGTGCACCGTGTCGGGCTTGCGGAAGACGAGCCCGCGGGCGGGATCGGCCGGCCGTGCAGGGTCGCGGCGCAGGTTCGGCAGCCGGTCGAGCGCGACGCGCAGCGCGGTGTGGACCTCCAGCCGCGCGAGGTGGACGCCGATGCAGACGTGCGGCCCGCCGGCGAACGCGACGTGGCGGCGGGCGTCGCCGCGCGTGAGGCTGAAGCGGTCCGGGTCGGCGAACCGCGCGGGGTCGCGGTTGGCGGCCGCGAGCGAGAGCATCACGAGGTCGCCCGCGGCGATCCACGCGCCGCCGAGCTCCAGGTCGCGCGTGGCGTAGCGGTCGACGGTCGCCGCCGCGGGCTCCATCCGCAGCGACTCCTCCGCCGCAGCGGGCAGCAGCGCGGGATCGGCGCGCACCGCCGCGAGCGCGTCGGGGTGGTCGAGGAGGTGGGCGAACGCGTTGGCGATCATCCCCTCGGTCGTCTCGATCCCGCCGAAGAGGAGGACGGCCGCGTTCGACACGACCTCGTCGCGGTCGAGCGCGCCGTGCGCCTCGTGCGCGGCCGCCGCGACGAGCGAGCTGAGCGGGTCGGCGTCGAGCGCGGGCAGGATCGCGGCCCGCAGCGCCTCGAACCCTGCGCGGCCCGCCTCCGGCAGCGGCGCGCCCGCCGTCACCTGCGTCACCGCGTCGACGATCGCCCCGTACCACGCGAGGACCTGCGCGACCGGCACGCGCTCGAGCCCCAGCGCGGTGGCGACGACGCTCGCGGCGAGCGGTCCGGCCAGCTCGGTCCGCAGCTCCCCTCCCCCGCGCGGCGCCAGCCCGTCGACCAGCCGCACCGCCTCCTCCTCCACCCGCGCGGTGAACCGCTCGCGCACCGCCCCGACCCGGAAGGGCGCCGTGAACGGCGTGCGGTGGCGCCGGTGCTCGGCGCCGTCACGGCTCAGCATGCTCGGCCCGATCACGCGGCCGGTGGTGAAGCGCGGGTCGTCGACGGTCAGCGCCTCGGCGTCGCGCATCGCCGCGAGCACGAGGTCGTGGCCGGTCACCAGCCACCCGTTCAGCGCCTCCACCCACGCCACGGGCTCGCTCGCCCGCAGCCGCGCGAAGACCGCGTGCGCGTCCGGCCCCGCCAGCTCCTCGACCTTCACGCCGGCCAGGCTACTGCCGGCCGGCGTGACGGCCCGGCCCGGCGCTACGCGGTCGCCGCGGCGCGCGAGCCGAGGGTGAGGTTCGAGCCGTTGGAGGCGTCGAAGAGGTGGAGCTTGCGCGTGTCGACCCAGAGGCGCGCGGGCTCGCCGCGGCGCACCTTGGAGGCCGGGTCGAGGCGGGCGACGACCTGGGAGTCGGCGGCGCCCGGGACCTCGGCGGTGCCGGTGTCCTCGGCGATCTCGTCGAGCACCTCGGACTGCGCGCCCTCGCCCTCGTACTCGAAGTACGCGTAGATCTCCGCGCCCATCGACTCGGTCAGGGAGATCTTCGCGTCGAAGGTCTGCCCGTGCGCCTGGCGGTGCTCCTCGACGACCTCCGCGTCCTCGAAGTCCTCCGGCCGGATGCCCGCGATGACCGTCCCGCCGCTCGCGCCGCCGCTCGACTCGACCGCGCGCCGCAGCTCGTCCGGCAGCTCGATGTCACCGAACGGCAGCCGCAGCTTGCCGCCCTCCAAGGCCGCCGGCAGGAAGTTCATCGCCGGCGACCCGATGAAGCCCGCGACGAAGAGGTTCGCCGGCCGGTCGTACAGGGTCTGCGGCGAGTCGACCTGCTGGATCTCGCCCGCGCGCATGACGGCGACGCGGTCGCCGAGCGTCATCGCCTCGGTCTGGTCGTGGGTGACGTAGATCGTCGTCGTGTCCGTCCGCTGCTGGATCCGCGACACCTCGGTGCGCATCTGCACGCGCAGCTTCGCGTCGAGGTTGGAGAGCGGCTCGTCCATCAGGTACGCCTTCGGGGAGCGCACGATCGCGCGCCCCATCGCGACGCGCTGGCGCTGGCCGCCGGAGAGGTTCGCCGGCTTGCGGTCCAGGTGCTGCGCGAGATCGAGGATCCGCGCCGCCTCCTCCACGCGCTTGTCGATCTCCGCCTTGTCGACCTTCGCGAGCTTGAGCGCGAAGCCCATGTTGTCGCGCACGGTCATGTGCGGATACAGCGCGTAGGACTGGAACACCATCGCGATGTCGCGGTCCTTGGGCGCGAGGTCGTTGACGACCTTGTCGTCGATGCGCAGCTCGCCGGAGGTGATGTCCTCCAGGCCGGCGATCATGCGCAGCGCGGTCGACTTCCCGCAGCCGGACGGGCCGACCAGGATCATGAACTCGCCGTCGGCGATGTCCAGGTCGATGCCCTTGACGGCCTCGTAGCCGTCCCCGTAGCGCTTGACGACCTTGTCGAGCTGGATGCGTGCCATAGGTGAGGTTCCTCCTCCTCAGCCCTTGACGGCGCCGGACGTGAGGCCCGCGACGATCCGGCGCTGGAAGATCAGGACGAAGACGATGATCGGGATGGTGACCAGGATCGCGGCGGCGGCGATGTTGCCGGTCGGCGCGGTGAACTGCGACTCGCCGGTGAAGAAGGCGATCGCGGCCGGGACGGTCCGCGAGGCGTCCGACGACGTCAGCGAGATCGCGAAGACGAAGTCGTTCCAGCAGAAGATGAAGACGAGGATCGCGGCGGTGAACATGCCCGGCGCCGCCAGCGGCACGATGACCTTGCGGAACGCCTGCGTCGGCGTCGCGCCGTCCACCTGCGCCGCCTGCTCGAGCTCGAACGGGATCTC
Source organism: Solirubrobacteraceae bacterium (assembly GCA_035563115.1). GTDB lineage: Bacteria > Actinomycetota > Thermoleophilia > Solirubrobacterales > Solirubrobacteraceae > CADCVT01. The sequence continues at coordinate 3,089 of DATMVO010000472.1, read as the reverse complement.
CCGGAAGAACGCGACGAGCGTGTAGATCGCCAGCGGCAGCGCGAACGTCAGGTACGGGATGATCAGGCCGAGGTACGTGTCGTAGATCCCCAGCGCCCGCCACATGTCGAACAGCGGGCCGACGGTGGAGATGGGCGGGAACATCGCGATCGCCAGCGCGCCGCCGAGGATGATCCGGCGCCCGGGGAACTCCAGCCGCGCGATCGCGTAGGCGGTGAACGACGCGAGGATGATCGCGATCGTCGTCGCGATCAGCGCGATCGCCACCGAGTTGATGAGCGGCCGCAGCAGCGGCGAGTCCAGCCCGCCCTCGAACAGCGTCGTGTAGTTCTCGAACGTCCACTCCTTCGGGATGAAGCTGCCGTCGCCGACGGTGGCCGGCGTCTTGAACGACAGCATCAGCAGCCAGAGCACCGGGAACAGCGCCGCCACGATGACGGCGAACAGCCCGACGGTCCAGAACGTGTACTCCTTGGTGCCGCGCTCCCCCATGGCCTAGTCCTCCCCCGGCGTCTGCGTGCCGAGCCCGCGGACGAAGATGAACGCGATGATCAGCACGACCAGGAAGATCAGCACCGAGACCGCGGATCCCAGGCCCAGGTTGAGCCGGGATATGAGCTGGTTGTAGCCCACGATCGAGATCGACTCCGTGTCCTGCGAGCCGCGGGTCATCACGAAGATCGAGTCGAAGACGCGGAAGGCGTCGAGCATGCGGAAGAGCAGCGCGACGAGGATCGCGGGGCGCATCAGCGGGAGCGTGATCTTCGTGAACCGCTGCCACCAGGTCGCGCCGTCGACGCGCGCCGCCTCGTAGAGCCCTTCGTCGATCGTCGTCAAGCCCGCGAGGAGCAGCAGCGCCATGAACGGCGTGGTCTTCCACACCTCCGCCGCGATGATCACCGCCATCGCGCTCCACCGCTCGCCGAACCAGGCCTTGTCGTCGTCGATCAGCGGGAGTCCGTTGACGAAGCCCGAGGCGGGGTCGAAGGCGTAGAACCAGGCGAACGCCGCGACGACCGTGACGATGCCGTACGGCACCAGGACCGCGGTGCGGACCACCCCGCGCCCGAAGATCGCGCGGTGCATGATCATCGCCAGGATCATCCCGATCACGAGCTCGATCGCGACCGACACGATCGCGATGAACGCCGTGTTGCCGAGCGAGCTCCACCACAGGCCGGAGCTCAGCACGGTGATGTAGTTGTCGAGGCCGGCGAACCCGCCCTCGTCGGGGAACCGCAGATCCCGGTTCTGCAGCGACAGGACGAGCGCGTAGCCGATCGGGTACGCGGTGACGAGCAGCATCGCGAAGACGGCGGGCGCGCACAGCATCCACCCGAGCTTGCGCTCGGCCTTCGCGCGGTCGCTCACGCCCTGCTTCTTGCCCTCGGCGGCAGCGCCGGCCTGGGGCGGAACGGCGACGCTCACAGCAGCCCCTCCCGCTTGATGGCCTTCTCCACGTCGTCCTTGAAGACGTCGTACGTGGCGCCGACGTCCTTCGGGTCGATCTTCGTCACCGGATGCAGCGCGCGCTGGATCGCCAGCGACAGGTCCGTGTACGCCGGGGTCTCGGCCGGGCGCGGCGAGGCGTCGGCGATCGACTCCTTCACCACGTCGGCGAAGTCCGGGTACGCGTCCTGCACCTGCTTGCGGTCGAACAGGTCCTCGCGCACCGGCGGGAGGCCCTCGAGCTCGGTGACCTGGAGCTGGTTCTCCTCCTGCACCAGGCACTGCACGGCGTCCCAGGCGAGATCCGGGTTCTCGGAGAACTGCGAGACGCCGAGGTTGAACCCGCCGATCGGCGGCGCGCTCTCCTGGCTCGCGTCGACCTGCGGGTACTTCGCGGCGCGCAGCTGCTCGAAGATCTCCGGCGCGTTCGCCTTGGCCGACGAGTAGACGAAGGGGTAGTTGATCATGAAGGACGACGAGCCCGACTCGAAGCCGATCGCCGACGTGCCCTCGTTGGAGGTGTCGATGTCGGGCGCGTGGACGTTCGAGGCGCCCAGGCGGGCCATGATCTCGAGCGCGCGCTCGGTCTTCTCGCGGTTGAGGCCGACCGTCTCGGGGCCGGTGAGGATCGCGGTGCCGGACGACGCGATCATCGCGTTCGCCCACACGACGAGGCCCTCGTACCGGTTGGCCTGGACCTGGATCTGCCCCTCGGCCGGGCCGATCTCCTCGGCCTTGTCGATCATCTCGTCCCACGTCTTGGGCGGGGTGTCGCCCACGCGGTCCTTGCGGTACCAGAGCAGCTGGGTGTTCGACCACAGCGGCGCGCCGTAGAGCTTGTCCTCGAACTGCGCGGTCTTGAGGACGCTGTCGAACACGTTCTCGCTGACCGCGGCGCGCCGGTCCTCCGGCACCTGGCGGACCCAGCCCGCGTTGGCGAACTCACCGGTCCAGACGACGTCCATCCCGATGATGTCGATCGTGGTGTCCTCGGCGCCGAGGCGGCGGACGAGCTGCTCGCGCTGCGCGTCGGCCTGGGCCGGCAGCAGCTCGATGTTGATCTTGAACCGGCCCTCGGACTGCTGGGTGCAGCGGTCCGCGATCTTCTGCAGCGCCCCTCCCGGCTGCTGCGCGATGAACCAGTTGAGCGTGCGTGAACCGCTGGACTCCCCGTCGCCGCAAGCGGTGGCGAGACACGCCAGCAGCACCGCTCCAAGTGCTGCCAATCGACCCATGACGCCGGTGTCACTACCCGAGCCCTATGGCGCAAAACATCATGCTTGGCGCACCGGATTCCGGGCGCGCGCCGCAGCCGTCCGCGGGAGCCGTGCCGCCACGGCGAGCGCGAGGACGCTGACGGCCGCGCCCGCGACGCAGACGCCGCCCCAGCCTGCGGTGGCGTGGAGGGCGCCGGCGGCGAGCGAGCCGAGCGCGCTGCCGAGCGAGTAGAAGAGCATGTAGCTCGCCGTGACGCGGCTGACCGCCCCGAGCTCCAGCGCGTAGATCCGCGCCTGGCTGAGGACGTGGACCGCCTGCACGGCCAGGTCGAGCAGGACGACGCCGACGAGCAGCGCCCAGAGGCTGCGGTGGAGCAGCGCGACCGGCACCCACGCGGCCGTCAGGACGAGGAGCGCCGCGAG
>DATMVO010000471.1:0-11540 GCA_035563115.1 Solirubrobacteraceae bacterium | reverse complement strand
GCGGCCGCCTCGCTGCGGCCGAAGGTGACGAGCTCGGGCATCGGCGCGCCGGACGGCAGCGGCTCGGACTCCGCGGCGGCCAGCGGCGCGTAGGCCTCGGGCGAGCGCCGCACGGTCTGCGCCGCGTTGTTGATGAGGATGTCCAGCGGCCCCGCGGCGCTGACGCTGTCGGCCAGCGAGACGACCTGAGCCGGGTCGCGCAGGTCGATCCCGACGATCCGCAGGCGGTGCAGCCAGTCGCCGCTGTCCTCCAGCGACGAGAACCGGCGCGCGGCGTCGCGCGGGAAGCGGGTCGTGATCGTCAGGTGCGCGCCGTCGCGCAGCAGCCGCAGCGCGATGTACATGCCGATCTTCGCGCGCCCGCCCGTCAGCAGGACGCGGCGGCCGGACAGGTCGGTGCGCGCGTTGCGCCGCGCGTGCGACTTCGCCGCGCACGCCGGGCAGAGCTGGTGGTAGAACGCGTCGACCTCGACGTACCGCTGCTTGCAGATGTAACACGCGCGCGCCTTGAGGAGCGTCCCCGCCGTGCGCGCGCCCGCCTCGACGGACGCGGAGAGCAGCGGGATCCCGGCCGTCTCGTCGTCGATCCGTCCCGGCGCGCCGGTCGCGGTCGCCGCGGTGACCGCCGCGTCGTTGGCGCTGATCGCCGCGCGCTTCTCGTGGCGGCGGCGCACCTTCACCGTCTTGTAGAGGGATGCCGTCGCGCGTTGGATCCGCAGCGCGTCGGGGTGGTCGAGCGGCAGCTGCTCGGCCTCGGCCAGCACGTGCAACGCCGCCTCCAGGCGTGCAGGGTCGATCCCGGTCATGCGCCTCAGCGTAGGAACGGCCGCTGTGTGACACGGCGTGGGCCCGCCGAGGCCTGGCGCGTTCCCGCTCATACCGGGACGCGCGTGCTCCGAATACGAGATCGTTATGGCAAGGACGCCCCTCGCGCGACGGATCGCGCGCCTCACCCCCGTCGCGCTCGCCGCGGCCGCCCTCGCAGCGCCGGCAACCGCCGCCGCCGGCGTCACGTACCCCACCGGCGACGGCCTCATCGGCGTCTCCGCCGGCGGGAGCACCACGACGGTCTGGCCGGACGGCTCGAACGTCGTGCCGGGCTTCGCCGCGGGCACGGTCGGCACGTTCGACGGCTCCGGCAACAACCTGTCGCTGAAGACGGGCAACAAGATCGTGTCGATGTTCAACCTGGTCCAGGGCCGGGTCCTCGCGAACGTCGCCTACGACCTCGGCCCCGTCGGCGCCACCGCGATGAACCCGGCGGGCTCCACCGTCGCCACGATCGCGGGCGGCTCGCTGCGCACGTACGCCGGCCCCGGCGTCTGGACCGAGGTCGCCCCGGCCGTCGGCCGCTTCGGCTGGTCCACCAAGTCCACCAACCAGCGCCGCGTCTACGTCGCCGGCCCAGGCAGCGTCAACGGCGGCGGCCAGGACATCTCCGGCAGCATCGTCATCCGCGAGGCCGACGACGCCACCTCGATCGCGACGATGGAGCCGGGCGCGCAGAACCCGACCATCTCCCCTGACGGCCGCTGGATCGCGTTCGAGAAGGCGAACGGCGACCAGCGCGACGTCTACCTCCTCGACACGACGGTGGACGGCGCCCCGTTCCTCGCCGCGGACCAGACCGGCGTCGACGAGTACCTCCCGGCGTTCTCGCCCGACAGCACGCGGCTCGTGTTCGCCCGCGGCAAGGGCGACGGCAGCACCGACGTCCGCGAGATCCCGGTCGGCACGATCGCGGTCTCCCGCCTCGTCACGACCATCGCGAGCGCGCCCGCCACGGGCCTGGCCTGGCAGCCGTCGGTCAAGGCGACCGCCGGCACGCTGGCGTTCTCGACGCTCAAGCCGAAGGCCGGCACGCCGGTCGAGTGGTCCGGGAACGCGAACGGCGGCTACAAGCCGATGACCGAGACGATCACGTGGCAGCGCTGCACCGCCCTGCCGCCGGAGAGCGACGGCTGCACCGACATCACCGACGGCGCGGACTACACCCCGACCGCGTCCGACGTGGGCTTCCGCCTGCGCCTCAAGCGCGTGGTCAAGAACCCGGCGGGCACCAGCACGGTCTACTCGGACACGAGTGCGGTCGTCACCGGCCTCCCGGCCGGCAAGCCGGTCTTCACCGCGCGGCCGGGCGAGCTGACCAACGCGGAGATGCCCTCGTTCGCGTGGACCGCCGGCGAGAACGGCGGCGCCGAGTACGAGTGCCGCGTCGTCGCGGGCTGGGGCGACTGGTACCCCGACACCGGCTGGACGCCCTGCACCTCCCCGACGCAGACCCCGCCGCTCACCTCCGGCGAGTACACGTTCATGGTCCGCCACAAGGGCGACGGCAACGACACCGCGTACCACGCGTTCAAGGTCGACCAGGACCCGCCGGCCAAGCCGGAGCTGATCGCCCAGCAGGTCAAGGGCCTCACCGCGTCCGTCTCCTTCACGAGCGGCTCGAACGAGATCGTCACCTTCGAGTGCCGCCTGGACGGCGAGCCGGAGGAGAGCGCCTCGCCCTGGACGCCGTGCCCCGGCGCCTGGAGCGCCGGCGACCTCGCCGAGGGCCCGCACCGCCTCGACATCCGCGCGATCGACAAGGCGGGCAACCGCAGCGCGATCGTGACGGGGACGTGGACGAACAAGAAGCCGGCCGCGCCGGTGGAGCAGCCCAAGCCGGAGCCCCCGGCGCAGCCTGAGACGCCGGCCGTGCAGACGCCCGCCGTCGAGACCCCGGCCGCGTCCGTGCCGAAGGCCGAGACGCCCAAGGCCGAGACGCCGAAGCCGGCCCCGGCTGCGCCGGTGACGCCGGTCAAGCCGCGCGCGCTCGCCGTCACCATCGGCGGCACGACGTCCGGCGCGCAGACCCCGGGCGGAACCGCCGCTGCCGCGACGATCGAGGTCGCGAAGGAGTCCGTCGGCGTCGGCTGCTCGATCACCGGCACGGTCCTGAAGTCGTGCAAGGTCGACTTGTACGCGCCGCGCGCCGCCCGCGCCCGCGCTCGCGCCGCGGCGGCCGAGCAGGTGCTGGTCGGCACGGGCACCTACGAGTCGAAGAACGGCTCGTCGAAGATGGACGTCCGGATCGAGCTCAACGCGACCGGCAAGGCGATGCTCCGCAAGAGCCCGGGCGGCCTGAAGGTCTCCGTGAGGATCACCGGCAAGCCGGTCTCCGGCGCCCCGCTGAAGGCCAGCGGCGTCGCGAACCTCGTCACCGACCGCGCGTCCGCGACGGTCGGCGGGTTCGCGGTGAACTCGCCGGTGCTGACGGCCGCGGCCAAGCGCCGGCTCCGCACGCTCGCGAAGTTCGGGAAGGCGGACACGATCCGCTGCGTCGGCCACACCGACGGCTCGAGCGACGACGAGTCCTACCTGAAGGGGCTCGGGCTCGAGCGGGCCAAGGCGGTCTGCGCCTACCTGACCGCGCACGGCGCGAAGGGCGCCCGCGTGATCGTCTCGCGCGGCAAGGCGCAGCCGGCCGCGACCAACGCCACGGCCGCGGGCCAGGCGAAGAACCGCCGCGTGCAGGTGACGCTCGTCCGCTAGGACGCCGTCTTCGCAGCACCTCGCAGGACCGACGGGCCGCCCCTCACCGGGCGGCCCGTCCGCGTTCGTCCAGCGCACCGGGATGTGGCGCACCGGGGGTCATAAGACGGATGCCACCGGTCGATCACCCGGGCATGGCAATGCGTCCACCGCGCCGTCTCGCGCGTACTTCCCTCCTGGCCGGCTCGCTGCTGGCCGTCGCGCTGGCTGCGCCTTCGATGGCCGCGGCGCAGCAGTCCTACGAGCCCTCCGGCAACGGCAAGCTCCTCTTCTCCGACGACAGCGCCCAGGTGCAGTCGGTCTGGCCGGCCGGCAGCCACTGGGCCCACGAGCTCCAGCTGCCCGACAGCTACGTCGGCGCGTACACCGCGTCCGGCGAGCGCGTCACCCTCGCCCGGCCGGGCGTGCCGGAGGCCTACCGCGTCGACCTCGGCGACCCGTTCTCCTCGCAGGCGATCACCGACCCGAACCTCGACCCGGGCGGCGTCCTCGGCCTCGCGGCCGACCCGTACAGCAACGACGTCGCGGTCGCGTCGGCCAGCGGGCTCGTCGTCGGCGATCCGGAGACCCCGGGCAGCTGGGGCGAGGTCGTCACCGGCGTCCCCGGCCTCGGCGCCGGGCGCGTCGCGTGGGGCTCGGGCGGCGGCGTCAAGGGCACGCTCGTCTGGGACGGCATCCTCAACCCGGTCGACCACGGCGGCGACCCGGAGCTCCCGGTCACGACCCCGGCCGGCGACAGCTCCGGCGAGGGGATCTGGGCGCGCGAGGGCGACGGCACGATCCACGAGATCGTCACCGACACGTCCGCCGCGAACCCGAGCGTCTCGCAGGACGGCAAGGTCATCGCCTGGGAGCAGAACTCCGAGTCGGGCCTGGACACCGACATCTACGTCCTCGACCGCAACGACCCGGGCGCCGGGGCGTACAAGATCGCCGGCAACACGCTCGGCAACGACAAGATGCCGGCGGTCTCGCCGGACGGCACGCAGGTCGCGTTCTACAACGAGGACACGCAGAAGATCGTCCGCGTCCGCCTCGACGGCCTGACCCCGCAGAGCACGGTCTACCTCGCCGACGGCGGCGTGAGCGGCCTCGCGTGGCAGCCCGCCGACACCCCGGTCGCGGGCGGCGTCCAGTTCTCCGGCACGCTCGCCGTCGGCCAGACGCTCACCGCGAGCGCCGCCGGCCCGAACACCCGCGCCGAGATCGCCGACGACACGTACCTCTGGGAGGCGTGCGACGACGTGCCCGGCGACGGGCCCGACCCGTCCTGCACCCAGGTCGCCACCACCGCGGCGTACACCGTGAAGGCCGGCGACGTCGGCAAGCGGCTCCGCGCGGTGCGCGTCGCGGCGAACGCCGCGGGCACCGACAGCTCGTACTCCACCCGCACGGTCCCCGTCCCGGCCCCGGCGCAGCCGCAGCCGGCGCCCGAGATCGAGGCGCCGACGTTCACCGACGACGTGCCCGAGCCGTTCATCGACGCCCCCTACCCGCAGTTCGGGTGGACGCCGGCTCAGCCCGGCGGCACCTTCGAGTGCCTCCTCCGCCCGGCCCTGCTCGGCGACCTCGGTGCCGAGTACACGCCGTGCACCTCGCCGGCCAAGGGCTCGACCCCGCTGACCTCCGGCGAGTACGAGTTCTTCGTCCGTCAGGTCGACGCCAACGGCAACAAGGGCAAGGCCGCCCGGTACGCGTTCACCGTCGACCAGGACCCGCCGGTCAAGCCGACGCTCGTCTCCGGCCCGGAGGCGACCACGACGAGCACGACCGCCACGTTCACGTTCTCCAACCCGTCGAACGAGATCACCACGTACGAGTGCCGCCTCGACGCGCGGCCGACCGAGCAGCGGATCATCGTCGGCCCGCAGTGGGAGGCGTGCACCTCGCCGCACACCGTCCAGAACCTCGCGGTCGGCGAGCACAAGATGGAGATCCGCCAAGTCGATCGCGCGGGCAACCACTCCATGCTCGTCTCGCACACGTGGGACGTGAAGGAGAAGCCGCCGGTCGTCGATCCCCCGGTGGTCGATCCCCCGGTCGTCGACCCGCCCGTGGTCGAGCAGCCCGTCGAGGAGAAGCCGGTCGAGCCGAAGCCCGAGCCCAAGCCGGAGACGCAGACCCCGGCCCCGGCCGTGCAGACGCCCGCCGTCGAGACCCCGGCCAAGCCGGCCGCCGTGGCGCCCGCCCCGGTCGTCAAGCCGGCCCCGGCCAAGGCCCCGGCGCTCGTCGCCACCATCGGCGGCACGAAGTCCGGCGCGCAGGTCGGCGCCAACGGCGGCACGTCCTCCGCCGCGACCATCGAGGTCGCCAAGGAGTCCGTCGGTGTCGGCTGCTCGATCACGGGCACGGTGCTGAAGTCCTGCAAGGTCGACCTGTACGCGCCGAAGGCGTCGGGAGCCACGGCGCGCGCCGCGGCGGCCGAGCAGGTCCTCGTGGGCACGGGGACGTACGAGGCCAAGGACGGCTCGTCGAAGATGGACGTGCGGATCGAGCTGAACGCGACGGGCAAGGCGATGCTGCGGGCCAACCCGGGCGGTCTGAAGGTCACGGTCAAGATCAGCGGCAAGCCGGTCTCCGGCCCGGCGCTGAAGGCGACCGGCGTGGCCAAGCTCGTCACCGACCGCGCGTCGGCGACGGTCGGCGGGTTCGCCGTCAACTCGGCCAAGCTCACGAGCCAGGCCAAGGCGCAGCTGCGCACGCTGGCCCAGTTCGGCAAGGCCGCGACGGTCCGCTGCGTCGGCCACACCGACGGCTCGACGGACGACGCCGCGTACCTGAAGGGCCTGGGGGCCAAGCGCGCCAAGGCGGTCTGCGCCTACCTCGCCGCGCACGGCGTGAAGGTCGGCAAGGCGACGCTCGCGTCGAAGGGCGCGACGCAGCCGCTGGCGACCAACGCCACCAAGGCGGGCCGCGCGAAGAACCGCCGCGTGCAGGTGACGCTCGTCCGCTAGTCCCGGACCAGCCACCCCGCAGGACCCGACGGGCCGCCTTGCGCGGCCCGTCGTCGTTCCTGGCGCCGCGGCGCCAGGGACATGGGTCGATCGGCCGATGCAGCGCCGTGCCACGCGTCCGACGACGTGTTCATGACTCAGCGTCCAACGCGCGGGATCGCGCGCATGACCCCCCTCGCGCTCGGCGGCATGGTCGCCTTCGCGCTCGCGGTCCCGACCGTTGCGACGGCCGGTGTCCCCCTTCCCTCCGACGCGGGCCGGATCTCGGTCAGCGACGGCGACTTCAACACGTACTCGGTCTGGCCGGACGGCACGCACAAGCAGGCCGAGTTCTTCGCGAACAGCTTCCCGCTCACGCAGGTCGGCAGCTGGAGCACCGACGGCACGAAGGTCTCCGTCGTCAACCCTGGAAACCCGGCCGAGGCGTACATCCTCGCGGACAACTACGCCAGCCCGAGCAAGCAGATCGTCCAGACGGCGAACGAGGAGGAGATCTACGACCTCGCGGTGAGCCCGAACGATCCCGACACGGTGGTCACGGCCACCAACAAGGGCGTCATCCTCCGCGGCCCCCAACTCGACTTCACCATCTCCAACGAGGACACCGGCCGCATCGCCTGGGCCGGCCAGGGCGCCAACAACACCATCGTGTGGGACGACAAGCCGCCCGTCGACGACGGCAACGGCATTGACGGCGGCGACCTGCCCGGGGCTCCTGCTTCCGGCGACGTCGGCGACGGCGGCATCTGGGTCAGCATCAACGGCGGTCAGCCGTACCCGATCGCCACCGACCCGCAGGCCGACAGCCCGTCGATCTCCCAGGACGGCAGCATCATCGCGTTCTCGGCGCTCGACCCGATGCGCACGCAGCGCGACATCTACTACGTCGACATGACCGAGCAGGACCCGGAGCCGCACAAGCTCCCGTCCAGCACGCTCGGCAACGACGACATCACCGCCGTCTCGCCCGACGGCACCCGCATCGCGTTCGTCAGCAACGGCGGCGAGAAGATCGTCTCCACCGACCTCGCCGGCAACAACGAGCAGACGATCGAGACGCTCGGCCAGAGCAGCGGCGTCTCCACGATCGCGTGGCAGCCGACCGTCAAGGCGGCCGCGGGCACGGCCTCGATCAGCGGCACCGCCGAGGTGGGCCAGACCCTCTCGATCACCGGTGCGGCCGCCAGCGGCGCGCAGCCGATGACGACCACCTACCAGTGGCAGCGCTGCCCGGACGTCCAGGCCGACGGCGACGGCTGCGTCGACATCCCGGGCGCGACCAGCTCGACCTACGTCCTCACGAACGACGACAAGGGCTTCAAGGTCCGCGTCAAGCGCACCGCCGCCAACGCCGGCGGCACGGACACCGTCACGTCGGCGATGACCGCCAAGGTCACGGGCGCCGGTGACCCGAACCCGAACCCCGATCCGGTCGACACGACGAAGCCGGATCAGACGACGTACGTCAGCGCCCCGAAGACGGAGGACCCGGACACCACCCCGACGTTCTCGTGGGAGGGCTCGGAGCCCGGCGGCAAGTTCGAGTGCCAGATCGTCGGCGCGCTGAAGTCGGCGCCGCTGGATCCGGACACCGCGTGGACCGAGTGCACCACGCCCTACACGACGCCGGAGCTGGCCCCCGGCCTGCACACCTTCCGCGTCCGCCAGGTCGACGATGCCGGCAACCCGAGCGACTCCGATGACTACGAGTGGACGGTCACCGCGCCGGCCGAGCCGGACCCCGAGCCCGACCCGACCCCGGTGGACTCCGCCGGCCCGCTGAAGCCGACGTTCACCGAGTCGCCGAAGAAGCTCGGCAACGACGCGACGCCGACGTTCGCGTGGACGGGCGCCGAGCCTGGCGGCACGTTCCAGTGCAAGCTCGTCGCGGGCGCGCTCGAGTCCGAGGACGACTCCTGGACCGACTGCACCTCGCCGTACACGGTGCCGGTCGCGCTGCCCGACGGGCCCTACACGATGCAGGTCCGCCAGTTCGACGACGCCCACAACCCGGGTGACGTCCGTGCGTTCGAGTTCGAGGTCGACACGCAGGCGCCGGACGAGGTCGTCCTGCTCGAGACGCCGGCGCTGACCACGCCGCTCACGACGGCGACGTTCACGTTCCGCGACGCCGCGGAAGGCAGCAGGATGGAGTGCCGCCTCGACGCGCCGGACCTCGAGAGCGCGCTCGGCGCCCAGTGGCAGGAGTGCGCCTCCCCGGTCGAGGTGAAGAACCTCGACAGCCGCCCGCACAAGTTCGAGGTGCGTGAGGTCGACGCGGCCGGCAACGGCAGCGTCCCGGCCGTGTGGAACTGGACGGTCAGCGCCCCGATCGTCATCGAGGTGCCCGACCCGCAGCCCAAGCCGGAGCCGCAGCCCGAGCCCAAGCCGGAGCCCAAGCCCGAACCGAAGCCCGAGCCCAAGCCGGAGACGGCGGCCCCGGTCGTGCAGACCCCGGCGGTCGAGACCCCGGCCAAGCCGGCCGAGGCGCCCAAGGTCGTCACCGTTCCGGCGGCCAAGCCGGCCGCCACGAAGGCCCCGGCGCTCGTCGCCACCATCGGCGGCACGAAGTCCGGCGCGCAGGTCGGCGCCAACGGCGGCACCTCCTCCGCGGCGACCATCGAGGTGGCCAAGGAGTCGGTCGGTGTCGGCTGCTCGATCACGGGCACGGTGCTGAAGTCCTGCAAGGTCGACCTGTACGCCCCGAAGGCGTCGGGCGCCACGGCGCGCGCCGCGGCGGTCGAGCAGGTCCTGGTCGGCACGGGGACGTACGAGGCCAAGGACGGCTCGTCGAAGATGGACGTCCGGATCGAGCTCAACGCGACCGGCAAGGCGATGCTGCGGGCCAACCCGGGCGGTCTGAAGGTCACGGTCAAGATCAGCGGCAAGCCGGTCTCCGGCCCGGCGCTGAAGGCGACCGGCGTCGCGAAGCTCGTCACCGACCGCGCGTCGGCGACGGTCGGCGGCTTCGCGGTGAACTCGCCGGTGCTGACGCCGGCGGCGAAGGCGCAGCTCCGCCGGCTCGCCAAGTTCGGCAAGGCGGCCACGGTCCGCTGCGTCGGCCACACCGACGGGTCGACCGACGACGCGTCGTACCTGAAGGAGCTCGGCGAGCGCCGTGCGAAGGCGGTCTGCTCCTTCCTCGCCAAGCACGGCGTGAAGGTCGCCAAGACGACGCTCGTGTCGAAGGGCGACAGCGTCCCGGCCGCGACGAACACGACGAAGGCCGGCCGCGCGCAGAACCGCCGCGTGGTCGTGACGCTCGTCCGCTAGCGCGCGACTCCAACGCCCACCCCGGCCGGATCGACGGGCCGCCCTTCACGGGGCGGCCCGTCGCCGTTCCGGCCGCTTACGTGGTGAGCATCCCGCCGTCGACCGGCAGCAGCGCGCCGGTGACGTACGAGCCCGCATCGGACGCGAGGAAGATCGCCGCGGTGACGAGCTCCACCGCCTCGCCCTTGCGGCCGGCCGGGATGCGGAAGTTCATCTGGTCCAGGTAGCCGTCCGGGTACTGCTGGGTCATCTCGGACTCGAAGAAGCCGGGGGCGAGCGCGTTGACGCGGATCTTCTTGCGGCCCGTCCACTGCTGCGCGAGGTCACGCGTGAGGCCGATGATCGCCGCCTTCGACGCCGCGTACGCCGCCTGGGGGAGGCCCGCGGTGGTCGAGCCGAGGACGGAGCCGATGTTGACGATCGAGCCGCCCTGCTCGCCGATGTTCCGCGCGAACGCCTGCGCCATGAAGTACGAGCCGTTCAGGTTGATGTCGATCACCTGCTCGAACTGCTCGGGCGTCTCCCGCGTCGCGGGCACCGCCGTCCCGATCCCCGCGTTGTTGATGAGGATGTCCGCCTTGCCCAGCTGCGCGACGGTCTCCTCGACCACCCGCGTGCAGTCCTCGGCGCTCGACACGTCGGCGCGCACGGCGATGCACCGCCGCCCCAGCGCGTCGACCGCCTTCTTCGTCTCCTCCAGCCGCTCCACGCGCCGCGCGCAGATCGCGATGTCCGCACCCGCCTCAGCGAGACCCGTGGCGAACGCGACGCCGAGACCCGACGACGCACCCGTGACGATGGCGACCTTGCCATCGAGCTTGAACCGATCGAGGACAGAGCTCATATGCCGCGCGACCTTATCTGTCGACGCTTTCGACTCGCATACCGGGTCGAAAGCGTCGCGCGTTCACCGCAGGCGGGGTTCGAGGGCCTTGGGGGTGGTGAACCAGACGAGGGGGCGGAGGGCGGAGGTGAGGGGGTTGGGGCGCGCGCCGAGCTCCTCGGCCTGCTCGGCGCGGCGGACGGCGTCGCGGACGACGAAGCCGCCGAGGGAGCGGAAGGGCTCCGGGGGGAGGTAGCCGGGCGGGCCGCCGACGAGCGCGCAGGTGGTGAGCTCGTCGGCGATGCCGAGGGCGCGGCGGCCGAGGATGCGGCCGACGAAGGCGGAGGGGGCGACGCCGTTGCCGGAGAAGCCGGAGGCGTAGTGGATCGTCGCGTGGTCGCCGATGGTGCCGACGAACGGGAGGTGGCCAGGCGCGTGGTCGACCGCGCCGCCCCAGGCGTGCGTCAAGCGCACGTCGGCGAGCGACGGGAACCAGCGGCGGAAGTCGTCGGCGACGATCGCGACCGTCTTCGGGTCGTACGCGTGGCGGGCGAGGACGCGGCCGGCCGGGCCGATCGCGCCGCCGCCGCGGCCGAACGCGATCCGCCCGTCGCGCGTGACCTGCGCGTAGTGGACGAGCATCCGCGCGTCGCCGAGCAGCTCGCCGCCGGTCCAGCCGAGCGCCTCCAGACGGTCCGGGATCGGCTCGGTGAGCACGATGTGCGAGCCGATCGGGACGATCGCGCGCCGCAGCTCGCGCAGCCGCGCCGCCCAGGCGCCGAGCGCGATGACGACGGACGCCGCCTCGACCTGCCCGGCCGGCGTCCGCACGATCGTGGGGGAGGAGGAGCGGTCGAGCGAGGACATCGGCGTGCCCTCGAAGATCCGCACGCCGCGGCGCAGCGCGAGGCGCCGCAGGCCGCGGGCGAGGAGCGCGGGCTGGACCGCGCCCG
>DATMVO010000470.1:0-5914 GCA_035563115.1 Solirubrobacteraceae bacterium | reverse complement strand
GCTGGCGACGGAGCGCGGCGCGTTGCGTTCGATGCTGATCCCGGGTGCGGGCGGCGCGCCGGTGCGCCTCGCCGGCCCGGACGGCCGGCCGCGCTCCCAGCTGGTCCTCGCGCCGCGCGGCTCGGGCACGGTCGCGCTCTGGACGAGCACCCGGGCGGTCGTCTTCGCGTCCGCGCTAAGCGGGACTCAAGTCTTCGCGGCGCCCGCCGAGTACTCCGGATGCAGATCCAGACGGCGCCTTTGACCCGGGCGCCGAAGCTTCGACTCTCTCTCCTCCTCCCAGAAGCGATCTACCAGCGAGCCGGCCCTTGGGCCGGCTCGACTGGTTTCCGGGCTCAGGTGCCGCAGAAGGTGCGGTAGGCGCCGAGCGTGGCGGGCGCGGGCTCGGCGTAGTCGGCGAGGCCGGGGCGCTCGGTGAACGGCTGCGTGACCACGTCGACGAGCTTCTCGAACGGCGCGAGGTCGCCGGCCGTCGCGGCGGTCAGCGCCTCCTCGACCTTGTGGTTGCGCGGGATGTAGAGCGGGTTGACGCGGTCCATCGCGTCGGCGTTCGGCCCGTGCGCGAGCCACCGCTGCGCCCACGCGTCGAACGCCTCCGGCTCGCGCGCGAAGAGCACCCGCGCCTCCGAGACGTCCTCGCCGCGTGCGACGCCGCTGAGCGCGCGGAAGAACGACGTGTAGTCGACGCGGTGGGACGCCAGCAGCGTGAAGAGCTCGTCCACCAGCTCGTCCTCGTACCGGTCCCCCAGCCCGAGCTTCTCCGCCACGCCGCCGCTCCAGTGCTCGTGGAACCGCTGCGGGAACGAGCGCAGGATCGCGGTCGCGGCCTCGATCCCGGCCTCCTGCGTCGGTGCGAGCAGCGGCAGGAGCGCCTCGGCGAACCGGGTCAGGTCCCACTGGGCCATCTGCGGCTGGTTGCCGTACGCGTACCGGCCGCCGGTGTCGATCGAGCTGAACACCGTCTCGGGGTGGAAGGCCTCCATGAACGCGCACGGGCCGTAGTCGATCGTCTCGCCGCTGATCGTCATGTTGTCGGTGTTCATCACCCCGTGGATGAACCCGACGAGCATCCACTGCGCGATCAGGGACGCCTGCACGGCGACGACCCGCTCGAGGAACGCGAGGTACGGCTCGTCGGCCTCCGCGACGTCCGGATGGTGGCGCGCGATCGCGTAGTCGGCGAGCCGCTTGACGTGCTCGGGCCCCATCGACGTCGCCGCGTACTCGAACGTCCCAACCCGGATGTGGGAGGCCGCCACGCGCGCGAGCACGGCGCCCGGCAGCGGGCCGGCCTCGCGGTACACCTGCTCGCCGGTGCCGACGACCGCGAGCGAGCGCGTGGTCGGGATCCCGAGCGCGTGCATCGCCTCGGAGATCACGTACTCGCGCAGCATCGGCCCGACGACCGCCTTGCCGTCCGCCGCGCCGCGCGCGAACGGCGTCCGCCCCGAGCCCTTGAGGTGGAGGTCGACCCGCCGCCCGTCGACGCCGACGATCTCGCCCAGTAGCAGCGCCCGCCCGTCCCCCAGCCGCGGCGAGAACCCGCCGAACTGGTGGCCCGCGTACGCCATCGCGACCGGCACAGAGCCCTCGGGCGTCACGCTGCCTGCCAGCACCGCCGCCCCCTCCGGCGTCCGCAGCCCCTCGACGTCGGCGCCGAGCTCAGCAGCCACCGCCTCGTTGAGCGCCAGCAGCGACGGCGCGGGAGCCTCCGCGCCCTTCCACGGCACGGTCAGCCCCTCGAGATCGCGGACGTAGGTCTGGTCGGCGGCGAACGGCAGCAGCGTGCGGGTGGAGACGCTCATCTCTCCAGTGTGCCCACCACGCCCCGCACCGCAACCGGCGCACGTCGGCCCCTGACCGGCCCGCGAGCCGGCTGCACGAGCGCCAACGGATGACGAGGCGGCGCCGGGGTATAAGTCGCCTCGCACATGAACTTCCGCTCCCTGTACCAGCACGGTTTCGCCCGCGTCGCCGCCTGCACGGGCCACGCCGCCATCGCCGATCCGCCCCGCAACGCGGAGGCCGTCCTGCAGCAGGCGCGGGCGTGCGCGGAGGACGGCGTGGCCGTCGCGCTGTTCCCGGAGCTGTGCCTGACCGGCTACTCGATCGAGGATCTGCTCCTCCAGGACGCGGTCGTCGATGACGTGGAGGCTGCCGTCGCGCAGGTCGTCGAGGGCTCGCGCGACCTCCTCCCCGTGATCGTGATCGGCGCCCCGCTGCGCCACCGCAACCGGCTCTACAACACCGCGATCGTGATCCACCGCGGCGAGATCCTCGGCGTCGTGCCGAAGTCCTACATGCCGACGTACCGGGAGTTCTACGAGCGCCGCCAGCTCGCCCCCGGCGACGACGAGCGCACCGGCACGATCACGCTCAACGGCGGCACGCATCCCTTCGGCCCGAACCTCCTGTTCCAGGCGAGCGACGTCCGCGGGCTCACGATCCACGTCGAGATCTGCGAGGACATGTGGGTCCCGATCCCGCCGAGCGCCGAGGCCGCGCTCGCCGGCGCGACCGTCCTCCTCAACCTGAGCGGGTCCCCGATCACCGTCGGCCGCGCGGAGGACCGCAAGCTCTACTGCCAGTCGCAGTCGAGCCGCTGCCTCGCCGCGTACGTGTACGCCGCCGCCGGCCAGGGCGAGTCGACGACCGACCTCTCGTGGGACGGCCAGACGATGATCTACGAGAACGGCGTCCTGCTCGACGAGACCGAGCGGTTCCCGGCCGGGGAGCGCGCGTCGGTCGCGGACGTCGACCTCGACCTGCTGCGGCAGGAGCGGATCCGGATGGGCACGTTCGACGACAACCGGCGCACCCACAGCGCGCGGACGAGCGACTTCCGCACCGTCGAGTTCCGCCTCTCCCCGCCCGACACCGACCTCGGCCTCAAGCGCACCGTCGAGCGCTTCCCGTTCGTGCCCGCGGACGAGGAGCGGCTCGAGCTCGACTGCTACGAGGCGTACAACATCCAGGTCGCGGGCCTCCAGCAGCGGATGAACGCGATCGGCTCGCCGAAGATCGTCATCGGCGTGAGCGGCGGCCTGGACTCGACCCACGCGCTGATCGTCGCGGCGCAGGCGATGGACCGGGCGGGCCGGCCGCGCTCAGACATCCTCGGCTTCACGCTCCCCGGCTTCGCGACGTCGTCCGGCACCAAGACGAACGCGCACAAGCTGATGGAGTCGCTCGGGATCACCGCGGCGGAGATCGACATCACCGAGACCGCCGAGCTGATGCTGCGCGAGATGGAGCACCCGTACTCGCGCGGCGAGAAGGTCTACGACGTGACGTTCGAGAACGTCCAGGCGGGGCTGCGGACCGACTACCTGTTCCGGATCGCCAACCAGCGCGGCGGGATCGTGCTCGGCACCGGCGACCTGAGCGAGCTGGCGCTGGGCTGGGCGACGTACGGCGTCGGCGACCAGATGTCGCACTACAACGTCAACGCGGGCGTCCCGAAGACGTTCATCCAGCACCTGATCCGCTGGGTCGTGACGAGCGGGCAGTTCTCCGACGACGTCGGCGCGGTGCTGACCGCGATCCTCGACACGGAGATCTCGCCGGAGCTCGTGCCGGGCGAGGAGCTGCAGTCGACGGAGTCGAAGGTCGGCCCGTACGCGCTGCAGGACTTCAACCTCTTCAACGTGCTGCGGTACGGCTTCCGCCCGTCGAAGATCGGGTTCCTGGCCTGGCACGCGTGGCGGGACGTCGACGCGGGCGAGTGGCCGCCCGGCTTCCCGGACGACAAGCGCGGGACGTACGACCTGCCGGAGATCCGCGAGTGGCTTGGGGTCTTCTGCCACCGGTTCTTCGCCTTCGCGCAGTTCAAGCGGAGCGCGCTGCCGAACGGGCCGAAGGTGAGCGCGGGCGGGTCGCTGTCGCCGCGCGGGGACTGGAGGGCGCCGTCGGACTCGAACGCGGAGGCGTGGCTGCGCGACCTCGACCGGTTCGGGCGGGACGCCTGGGGCTGACCCCGGGCGGGCGGCCTACAGCAGCTGCTGCTTGCCGATGCGGAGGAAGAACCCGTGGCTGCGGGCGTTCGTGCACCGCAGCCCGGACTCCCGCACGGTGCAGGTGAACCCGTTGCGCTTCCACGTACGGCCGTAGCGGATCACCGGCAGATCCTGGCCGAACGCGGTGTCGCTCACGCACAGCCGGCGCCCGCGCGAGCTTCCGCGCGAGACCGCGAACGCGTGCCCGTAGTCGCCCTGGCACCCGCGCGGCTTGCGCGGCGCGCTGCGCCCGAGCGTGCGGATGTCGCACCGCAGCGTCGCCTCGTACGTGATGCACGCGACGTTCCCCGAGGGCGTCTCCCATGTCTGCGGATCGGCCGCGCTCGCGGGCGCGGCCGAGGCCGCGAGGGCGAGGAACGAGGTGAGGGCCGCGGCGCGCAACATCAGGCGTCGCGACCCTACCGGCTCCGCCGCCCGCCGTCAGCCGTTGTCGGCCGCCGCGGCCTTGACCGCCTGCACGATGTAGACCACCGACAGCACGAAGAACGCCCCGCCGATCAGCGCCCGGACCTGATCCTCGCTGAGCGGCGTCCGGTTGCTCACCGGCCCGGCCACCCCGTTCGCGACCTTCTCCCGCCAGCCCTGCAGCCCTGCCTGCCCCACCTGCGTCGCCGAAGCCATCGCCGGTCCCCTTCCGGTCGTTCTCAACTCGTGTCGTCCGGCCTTCCCGCCTGCGCGTGAGCCGACACCGCACCAGCCGAGTGGCGCACGCGCTCGGCGTCGGGTTCGTCGAGATCCGCAAGGACCGCAAGGACGAGTTCGACGACGCGGGCCTCCTGCGTCGCGCGACGCCGCCGGACTACCGGCAGCGGGACCTGGCGCTGGCGCTGCGGAAGGGGCTGCTCGGCGCGCGCGACCAGGTGCTCTCCGTCCGCGCCCTGCTCTCGATCCGCGAGCTCTAGCCCGCTCGGTGCTCGATGTGGATCGCCGGGGAGTCAGGCCGCGGCGCGGTGGCCGACGTGCGCGACCCACACCACGGCCCCGACCGGCGCGCCGCGCATCCGCAGCCGCCTTCGCCGCACCCCGACGTGGGTCATCTTGCGGTCGAGCAGCACCGCGCGGTGCGTCGGCGAGTCCAGCCAGGCCGCCACGGTCGCGCGCGGGCTCGCCTCCTCCCCGACGCCCCACGCGAGGTCCTCCCCCACGATCCACTTGCCGCGCCGGGCGACGTGCGCCTCGAGGAACGGCTTGGCGAGCGCGTCGCCGCACGGGTTGTGCGTGAAGACGCGGCACGCGGCGATCCGGCGCGCCTTGTACGTCGCCGAGTGGCGCAGGGTGGTGGAGGAGCGCAGCGCGCGCAGGTCGTCGCGGCGCCGGACGCCGCGCAGCAGGCAGTGGAGCGCGAGCCGCTGAAGCCGGTGGTGCGCGTCCGGCTCGTTCTCGTGCGCGCAGCGGCCGGGCGGCGGGAGGAGCGGGTCGGGATCGAGGGCGGCAGCGCTCGCGGGCGTGGCGGCGCCGCACAGCGCGAGGGCGGCGAGGACCGGCGCGGCGGGGACGAGTGGGCGCACGGACGAGGAATCAACCAGCTGCGGGGCCGCGCGTCGACCCCAGTCTTGTGTGGCGGGTGCGCCGAAGGACGCTTGGCCGACCGCCCTCAGCGGTACATTCCGGCCGTGCAGAGGCGTCTCGAGACGACGGCCGCGTGACGTCCCAGGTCACCGCGACGGGCATCAAGGACGGCAACCCGGCCGTCCTGCGCGCGCTGGTCGACCGGCGCGGCGCGGCCGTGCTCGCGTACTGCGAGCGGGCGTGCTCGCCGAGCCTCGTCCTGGAGGCCGTCGCCGACGCGTTCGCGCGCTTCCGCGCCGCCGTCATCGCCGCCCAGCGCCCGACCGACCTGCACCCCGAGATGGCCCTGCTGAGCGCCACGCGCGCCGCCGCGGCCGCGCGCTCTCCCC
>DATMVO010000469.1:0-8008 GCA_035563115.1 Solirubrobacteraceae bacterium | reverse complement strand
GGCGGCGTCACGCGCGACGGCCGACGCCGCCCGCAGCGGCCCGCGCGCCGCGGCCCGGACCACGCGCGCGGCCTCGCCAGGCACGGTCGCGCGCTCGAGCAGCGCCTCGGCCAGGAGCTGCGCGCGCGTCGGCGGCGGCTTGGGGACCCACGGCGTCTCCGGCGGGTCGGGTGGCGGCGGGGACGGCTCGAGGTCGAACAGGACCGTCGCGATGTCCACGCCGGAGATCCCGTCCACGAGCGCGTGGTGGGTCTTGGCGATGATCGCGAACCGGTCGTCGTCGAGCCGGTCGACCAGCCACAGCTCCCACAGCGGCCGGCTGCGGTCCAGACGGTGGGAGAAGATCCGGCCCGCCAGGCGCATGAGCTGGTCGTCGTCGCCCGGGGCGGGGAGGCCGGTGTGGCGCAGGTGGTAGCGGAGGTTGAAGTGCGGGTCGTCCACCCACACCGGCCGGCCCTGGCCGAGCGGCACGGGCGTCAGGCGCTGGCGGTAGCGGGGGACGAGGTGGAGGCGGGACTCGATCGCCTCGCGCAGCTCGTCGTACTCGGGCGCGGGGCCCTCGAAGGTCATGACCGACGCGACGTGCATGTGCGCCGGGTGGCCGCCCTGGCCGGAGCTCTCGATGTGGAGGAACGCGCTGTCGAGCGCGGTCAGCCGGTGCGGGTTGCGCGGCACGGGGCGGATCGTCGCGGGTCCGGGCGCGCGCCGCAACCCCGAGGCGGCGGCAGGGTTCAACAAGATTCCGCACAACCTTCAACAGCGTGTGTAAACTTGGCGATGGCCGGGCAAGACCGACCTACCACCCGCTCCGCTTCCTCCCGAGGACCCGCCGCCATGGACCTGACCGATCCCACCCAGTTCTCCCGCATGTACGACGAGCAGGCGCGCGGCGTCTACGGGGCGGCGCTGCGGATCCTCGGCGACCCCGCGCGGGCGCAGGACGTCACGCAGGACGTGTTCCTGCGCGTGTGGCGCAACCCGTCGCGCTACGACGCCAAGCGCGGCGAGCTCGGCTCCTACCTGCGCCTGATGGCGCGGTCGCGCGCGCTGGACCTCTGGCGTGAGACGCAGGCCGCGGGCCGTGCGCGGGACCGGCTCGAGCGCGTGGTCGAGCAGGCCGACGCGGTGCGCGTCGACGACGACCGGCCGGCGCTGCTGGCCGAGCGCCACGAGGACCGTGACCGGATCCAGGCCGCGCTGAAGGAGCTGCCGCAGCTGCAGCGCGAGGCGATCGTGCTCGCGTACTGGGGCGGCCTGACGGCGGACCAGATCGCGCGGCGCGCGGGCGTGCCGCTGGGGACGGCGAAGAGCCGGATCCGGCTGGGCCTGACGCGGCTGCGCGCGGTGCTCGATGCGGACACGGTCAGCGCGCCCGTGACGGCGCCGCGGTTCGGCCGGGGCGCGGGCGACGCCGCGTTCGCCACTGCCGCCTGACGGGTAGCGTTCGCCGCTCATGGGGGCACCCGGAGCGCCGTACGACGAGATCATCAGGCCGCTGTACGACGCCGCTCGCGGCGCGCTGCCGGCCGGCGCGGAGTGGTTCGACGCGCACACGCACATCGGGCACAACGACCCGGACGGGTTCGAGGCCGATCCGGAGGAGATCCTCGCGGGGCTCGACCACGGGTCGATGGCGCGGGCGATGCTCTTCCCGATGCACGAGCCCGACGGGTACCGGGCGGCCAACGACTGGGTCGTGGGGGTGTGCGCGGAGTCCGGTGGCCGGCTGACGGCGCTGGCGCGCGTGGCGCCGGGGCACGAGGACGCGGTGGCCGAGGCGGCGCGGGCCCTGGACGCGGGGGCAGCCGGCTTGAAGCTCCACCCGCGCTCGGACTCCTTCGGGCTGCCGCATCCGGTGGTGGACGAGCTGGCGGCGCTGGTGGCCGAGCGGGGCGGCGGGCCGATGCTCTTCCACGCCGGGCGGGGGATCCCGAACCTGGGCGAGGAGGTCGTGCAACTCTGCCGGAAGTTCCCGACGGTGAAGGTGATCCTCGCGCACGCGGGGATCAGCGAGCTGGGATGGATCGCGCCGGCGTCGGCGGAGCTGGACAACCTGTACTTCGACACGGCCTGGTGGCAGGTCGCGGACATGCTCGCGCTCTTCGCCACGGTGCGACCGGGTCAGATCCTGTACGCGAGCGACCTGCCGTACGGCTCGGCGCTCTTCCACGGCCTCGCGTTCCTGCGGTGCGCGGGGGCGGTCGGCCATGCCGGCGACACGTTGGCGGCGATCGCGGGCGGGTCGCTGGAGCGGCTGCTGGCGGGGGAGGGGTCGCTCGACCTCGGCCCGGCGCCGGGCGTGGCCGTGCTCGGCGACCGCGACCTCGGCATGGAGCGCGCGGTCACCTACTGCGGCATCGCCTGCATGCTCGGCTTCCGCGGCGCCGACCCGGCAGAGGCCCTTTCGCTCGCCCGCCTCGCGCTGCAGCGCCTCGACGGCCACCCGGTCGCGGCAGCCGCCGACCAGCTCGTCGAGCACTCGCAGGGCCAGCTCTCGCAGCCCTCCGACCACCCGGGCGTCGCGCTCTACGGCGCGATGGCCGCGCAGATCCTCTGCGGCACCCCCAACCTCCCGTTGGCCTAGCGGTCGCGCGGCGGAGAC
The DNA here is from genome assembly GCA_035563115.1 of Solirubrobacteraceae bacterium. Classification (GTDB taxonomy): domain Bacteria; phylum Actinomycetota; class Thermoleophilia; order Solirubrobacterales; family Solirubrobacteraceae; genus CADCVT01. The sequence goes on along the minus strand of DATMVO010000469.1, from coordinate 5,406 downwards.
ACGCGCGTCCCGCGCGCGCGTTGACCCGCGACGGCTGAGCGCCTGCGCCAGATCAGCGCCAGCGTTCGTGCACAACTGCGCAAGCGGCACTGTGCCGTGACACACAGTTCACGGGGTTTCCGCGGGTAGCGTGACCGAACGTTGGTTCGATACAGCCGAGCCGGCCCCTGACTGCAAGGGGGTCGGGCGGGGGACCCATTCGCTGCCCGTTCGCGGGCGGCATGGGGCGAATCGCCGGGTGCTCCCGGCGTAGCGGCGGAACACCACATCCGTCGCGAGCCCGTCAGCTCACCCCGTAGGCGCACCGCTACTCAGAGGAGGTCCTCATTCCGAGGCCGAAGTCTCCGCGTGCCCGTGCCGCCGTTGGCATGAGCGCGCTCAGCATCGCCATGCTCGCCGCGGGTCACACCGCCGCGAGCGCCCAAGCTCCGGCGCCCGCGCCCGCCACGAACGGTGCCGCAGCCGCGGCGCCCGCCACGTCCGCACCCGCGCAGCCGCCGGCGTCCGCGAAGCCCGCCAAGGCCCGCGTTCGCCTGACCGTCTCGCGCAGGCGTCTCAACGTCCGCGCGGGCAACCGTGCGCGCGTCACCGGGCGCCTGTCCCAGCGCATCGCCGGCCGCACCGTGACGCTCGAGCGTCAGGGCGCCCGCGGGTGGAAGACGATCGACCGCGCCAAGACCACGAAGTCCGGCCGGTTCACCGTCTCCTACCGCGCCAAGGGCGTCGACACCGCCCGCGTGCGGGTCCGCTTCGCCGGCGACCGCACCGCCCGACCCGCGCGACGCACGCTCGGCCGGCTGAACGTGTTCCGCCCCGCGCTCGCGTCGTGGTACGGCCCCGGCCTGTACGGCAACCACCTCGGCTGCGGCGGCACGCTGACGCCGGGCACGATCGGCGTCGCGCACAAGACGCTCCCGTGCGGCACGGACCTCGTGCTCCGCAACGGCAGCCGGATCGTGCACGCGAAGGTCATCGACCGCGGCCCGTACGTCGGCGCGCGCGAGTTCGACCTCACCGCGGCGACCAAGTACCGGCTCGGCTTCGGCTCGACCGGCACGGTGCTCGTCGCGCACTAGGTGGCCTCGACGGGCCGGCGTCGCCGTCGTGCGATGCGGCCGCCGGCCACGCTGATGAGCAGGAGGACGAGGAGCGTCGCCGCGATGGCGAGCGGCGCGCTCGTCCCCAGCGTCGCGCCGCCTAGGTAGCCGGCGCCGCCCGCGATGACCGTCCACAGCAGGACGGCGAGCAGGTCGGCGCCGGCGAACCGCCGCCACGGCATCCCCAGCGCCCCGCAGGCGAACGTCGTCGCGGTGCGGCCGTTGGGGACGAAGCGGCCGAAGATCACGACCGCGCGGCCACGCCGGTCGATGAGGCTCGCCGCGTCGGCGAGCTTCGCGCGTGCTCGCCGCCCTTTGAGGAGCCGGCCGCTCGCTCTGCGGCCCGCCGTCCGTCCGGCCCAGTACGAGATCTGGTCGCCGACGAGGCCGCCGATCGCGGTCGCGATCAGCACGCCGGCGAGCGACGCGTCGCCCTGCGCGCTCAGCACCGCGCCGCCGATCAGCACCGTCTCGCCGGGGACGATGGGGAAGAGCCCCTCCGCGGCGACGACGAGCGCTCCGACCACGTAGCTCCAGAAGGAGTCGAGCTGGAGGTCGGAGACGTCCATCCGGCGCAGGGTGGCCGCCGGCGCGCCCGGTCGTGTGAACTTGTGGTGCTCCTGGAGCGGTCCGTCCGCCGACGAACTAGTGTTCGTGTCTGCGTATGGCCCGGATCGCCCACGTCGACGTCGACGCCTTCTACGCCAGCGTCGAGCTCCTGCGCCGCCCCGAGCTGCGCGGCAAGCCCGTGATCGTGAGCGGGGACGGGCCGCGCGCCGTGGTGACGACCGCGTCGTACGAGGCGCGGCAGTTCGGCGTGGGCTCGGCGATGCCGACGTCGCGAGCTTTGCGGCTCTGCCCGCACGCGGTGCTCATCCCGCCGGACTTCAAGGCGTACCGCGAGAAGTCGCAGGCCGTGATGGACATCGTCCGCGCGCAGGTGGAGCGGGTCGAGGTCGTGGGGCTGGACGAGGCGTACCTCGACCTCGATGGCCTGGTCGCGCCGCGGGCGGCGATGCGGCGGATGATCGCGGAGATCAAGGCGGCGACGGGGCTGACGGTGTCGGTCGGGATCGGGCCGAACAAGCTCGTCGCGAAGGTGTCGTCGGATGCCGAGAAGCCCGCGGGGTTCGTGGTGCTCTCGCGCGAGGAGGCGTGCGCGCGGTTCGCCGGCGTATCCCCCAAGCTCGTGCCGGGGATCGGCCCGAAGACGGTCGCGCGGCTGGAGAAGCTGGGGATCACGACGCTGGGGCAGCTGGCTTCTTGTGACGAGTCCGTGCTCGTGGAGCACTTCGGGTCGGGGCATGGGCCGGACCTGCGGCGGCGCGCGCAGTTCTACGGCTCCGAGACGATCACGACGCACCGCCTGGCCGTGTCGGAGTCGTGCGAGCGGACGTTCGACGAGGACATCGCGGACGCGGGCGAGATCGAGGCGCGGCTGGCGAAGCTGGCGGAGGAGCTGTGTCGGCGGCTCGGGCGGCAGGAGCGGCGCGGGCGGACGATCGCGATCAAGGTGCGGCTCGACGACTGGACCACGGTGACGCGCGCGCGCACGATCGCGGCGCCGACGAACGAGGTCGGGATCGTGGGTGGGGTGGCGCTGGAGCTGCTGCGCGAGTACGCGCCGGCGCGGCCGGTGCGGCTGCTGGGCGTCCGCGTCGCGTCGCTCGACCACGGCGAGAAGGCCGAGGAGCAGACGGCGCAGCTCGCGTTGCCGGTCTGACGTTGTCGCGCTCTTCCGGCTTCGCGTCTCAGGACGAGGTCGTCGCTGGGGCGGTGGCGGGGTGGTGTTCGGGTTCGGGTGGTTCTCCCGGAACCCCCAACAGCGTCCCATCGTCGAGGCGCTTCTGACGGTGGGACGGTTTGTCAGCTCTGGCAACACTTTCCGTCCCATCGTCGCTCGGCGGTTCACGATGGGACGGTTTTGCCGGTGTGGGCGGAAGAAGTGTCCCGGCGTCGCGTGCGGCTTGACGATGGGACGCTTTCTCCGCCGGTGCAACGGGAGGCCGGTACGTTGCACACCATGCCGAGCGCGAACGTCAACGGACACGAGCTGCACTACGAGCAGCGGGGTGAGGGGGAGCCGCTGCTCCTCATCATGGGGATGAGCGGCACGCACCTGAGCTGGGGCGAGCCGTTCCTGCAGTTGCTCGAGCGCGACTTCGCCGTGACGGCGTACGACCATCGCGGCGTCGGCAAGTCGAGCAGGACCGAGCCGGGCTACTCGATCGCCGACCTCGCCGACGACGCGGCCGGCCTCCTCGACGCGCTGAACCTCGACAGCGCGCACGTCCTCGGCATCTCGATGGGCGGCATGGTCGCGCAGGAGCTCGCGCTCCGGCACCCGGAGAAGATCCGCACGCTCGCGATCGGCTGCAGCTACAGCGGCGGCGAGGGGAGCGCGCTCGCGCCCCAGTCGACGCTGGAGCGGCTCCAGGCCGGCTGGTCGTCCGGCGACCGCGACCAGGCGATCCGCGCGATGTGGGACGTCAACGTCAGCGCCGAGTTCGCGAAGGACGACGAGGTCTTCGCCGAGTTCCAGCGCCGCGCGTTCGAGCTCCCCGTCCCGATGCCGGTGATCATGGGCCAGATGCAGGCGATCGGCGGGCACAACGCGCTCGACCGGCTCGCCACCATCACCGCCCCGACGCTCGTCGTCCACGGCACCGACGACCAGATGCTCCCGGTCGCGAACGGCAAGCTCATCGCCCAGACCATCCCGGGCGCGAAGCTCGAGATCCTCGACGGCGTCGGCCACCTCTTCTGGGTCGAGCAGCCCGAGCGCAGCGCGCAGCTCGTCCGCGACCACGCCGCCGCGGGCGCGACCGCCTAGGCCAGATGCAGCCGCGGCGGCGGCGGGAACGCGGCGCACGCCGCCTCCAGCTGCCGCAGCGTCTCGCCCAGCCGGCGCGCGTCCGTCGGGACGTCGTGCACCTCGAGCCGCGCGGCGAGCGCCGGCATGACGTCCTCGACGAACGCGTCGAGCACCGCCGTCCCGTCGCGGTCGAGTCGGACGACCGCGCCGACCTCCTCCTCGAGCGTCGCGAGCTCCACCGTGCCCGTCCGCTGCGCGAGCGCGCCCGTCAGCGCGTCGCGGAACGCCGCCAGCTCACCCGCGCGCACGGAGACCCGCGACCGCGCCTGAAACCGCGAGCGCGGCTCGGCCCGGAGCTCCACTTCCGCCGCGATCCACTCGTCGTCCGGCGCCGGCGCGCCCGGGTGCTGCCAGGCGAGGAGCCGCAGGATGAGCCGACCACCGTCGCCGGCGAGCTCCACGCGGACCTCGCCGGCGGCGGCGCCCACAGCGCTAGTAGAGGGCGGCGGCGAGCCTGCGGCGCGCGTCGCGCGCGAGCGGGTGCTCGACGCCGAGCTCGTCGAGGATCGCCACGACGGCCTGGCGGATGTCGTCCTTGGCGCCGTCCGCGGACGGCAGCGCCTCGATCAGGGCGTTGACCGCGGTCTCGGCGTCGCCGGCGTCCAGGGCGGACCAGGCGGCGCTCAGGTCCGGCTCGCCCCGCTCCTCCAGCCGGATCCGGGCGGCGAGGCCCTCGGCCTGGAAGCCGGCGGCGTTCGCGATCAGCTTCGACGCCTCCTCGCGCTCCCCACGGGCCAGCAGCAGCCGCGCCAGCGGCACCGCGGCGTCACCGCGAGCCGGCTCCAGGGACACGGCGCGCCGCAGCGACTCCTCGTCGCCCGCGGCGACCAGCCGGTCCACCTCGGAGGGCACGATCCGGTCGAAGAACGCCTCGACCTGCGGCGGCCCCTGCGCGCCGATGAACTCGTCCACGACCTTGCCGTCCTTGAACGCCTTGACGGCCGGGATCGACTGGATCCGGTACTGCGCGGCGGTGCGCTGGTTGGCGTCGGTGTCGAGCTTCGCGAGGACCACATCGCCCTCGCGGGAATCCGCGGCCCGCTCGATGATCGGGCTCAGCATCTTGCACGGCCCGCACCAGTCCGCCCAGAAGTCGACGACGACCGGCAGCTGCTTGGACCGCTCGATGACCTCCTGCTGGAAGGTCGCGTCCGTGACGTCGATGACCGTCATGCAGGCCAGGTTAGGACGGCCCGCAAGCGCCCGTCAGGCGACGCGGCGCAGCCCGGCGGTGGCGGCCAGCGGCTCCATCCGCACGACCCGCCCGCCGCGCACCGTGAACGTCCAGGCGGCGGGGGAGTCGGACAGCGAGCCGCGCTCGAACACGCGCCGCCGGCCCACGACGTGCACGAGCTCGCCGGCGACCTCGACGCGGTGCGGCTCGATCTCCACCCGCACGCCCGCCGCCAGCTCGCCGTGCAGGTGGGCGCGGAC
>DATMVO010000468.1:0-25285 GCA_035563115.1 Solirubrobacteraceae bacterium | reverse complement strand
GCCTCGACCGCCGCGGCGCCGATCGCGGTGCGGAACGTCCCGCGGTCGTCCAGCCCGGTGAGCCCGTCGCGGCCGGCGGCGCGGACGAGCGCGCGGCGCAGGCGGATCGCGTCGGCGGTGATCGCGGCCAGGTCGGACAGGAGCTGGAGCTCGCGCTCGGTCCACGCGTGCGTCTCGCCGTCGATGGCGCACAGCGCGCCCAGCGTCTGCCCGTCCTCGAGCTGGAGCGGGACGCCGGCGTAGGCGATCACGTCGAGGTCGCGGATCGCGAGGTTGTCCTGCACGAGCGGGTCGACGCGGGCGTCCTCGACGACGAGCGGCGCCGAGCGCGCGACGACGTGCTGGCAGAACGAGTGGGAGAGCGGCGTCTCGGTCGACCACTCCTCCGGCAGCCCGAACGCGCTGGCGAACCGCTGCTTGTCGGCGCCGACCAGCGAGACCAGCGCGACGGGGACGCCGAGCATCTCGGAGACCATGTGGGTGATCCGTTCGAAGGCCTCGGCCGGCGCGGCGTCCATCAGGCCGGTCTCGCGCAGGGCGTTCAGGCGCGCGGGATCGACGATGGGGTCGTCGGTGGCGGTCACGCGGTCGCCGGCAGGATGATCATCGCGCGTGGTTCTTCCACATCCCGGCGCAGTGTGAACGTCGGTCAGGCAGAAGCGGGCGGAGGGCGCCACTCCGGCGCGTCGGCGTTCCGCTTGCCATCCTTGGGCGGTGCCCCTCGCAAGCAAGATCGTCGGCCGCACGCTGCGGCTGCCCGCCCCGCTGACCGAGGACGTCGAGGTCGAGGCGGACATCGCGGTCCCGATGGACGACGGCGTGGTCCTCCTCGCCGACCGGTACACGCCGCGCCACCCCTCGCTCTCCTCGCCCATGCCGACCGTGCTGGTGCGCTCGCCGTACGGGCGCAAAGGGTGGGTCGGGCTGATCTTCGGCCGGCTGCTGGCCGAGCGGGGACTGCAGGTGCTGGTGCAGAGCGTGCGCGGGACGTTCGGGAGCGGCGGGACGTTCGAGCCGTTCGACGAGCGCACCGACGGGCTGGCGACGCTGCGGTGGCTGCGGGAGCAGCCGTGGCACACGGGGCGGATCGGGACGACCGGGCCGTCGTACATGGGGCTCGTCCAGTGGGCGATCGCGGACGAGGTGGACGTGATGGCGCCGTCGGTCACCGCGTCGGAGTTCCGCAACCAGGCGTACGGCGGCGGCTCGATCTCCCTGGATCTGGCGCTGACGTGGCTGCTGGTGCTGGACGTGCAGGAGCGGCGGCTGGGGCCGGTGTGGATGCTCCAGGGGATCCGGCGGACGCTGCCGCGCGTGCTCTCCTCCGACCTGCCGGTGGGACAGCTGGACGAGAAGGTCTTCGGCCGCGCGCACGACAACTTCCGCCGCTGGCTGGAGGAGAGCGCGCCGGACTCGCCCTACTGGTCGTCGCACGACTTCTCCTCCAACGTGGGCGTCGGCGACACGCCGGTGCAGCTCGTCGGCGGGTGGCACGACATCTTCCTGCCGTGGATGATCGAGGACTGGCGGGCGCTGCGGGCGCGCGGGCGCGAGACCCAGCTGATCATCGGGCCGGGAGCGCACACGTCGGTGTCGGTGCAGGGTGTGAGCTCGCGCGAGTCGATCGCGTGGCTGCGGGCGCACCTGCTGGGCGATGCGCGTCTCGTGCGCGACACGCCGGTGCGGGTCTTCGTCGGCGGGGGCGGCGGGTGGCGGGATCTGCCGGACTTCCCGCCGCCGGGGACGCGGGAGGCGGTGCTCCACCTCCAGCCGGGCGGCGGGCTCGACGCGCCGGCACCGGGGGCGGACGCGGCGGCCGCGGGGCCCTCGCGCTTCGAGTACGACCCCGCCGACCCCACGCCGGCGGTCGGCGGGCCGATGCTCATGGAGCAGCGGCCGGTGCGCGACAACGGGGCGCTGGAGGCGCGCGACGACGTCCTCGTGTTCACGTCGTCGCCGCTGAACATCGACCAGGAGGCGATCGGGCCGGTGCGCGCCGACGTCTTCTTCCGCTCGTCGCTGGAGGACACCGACGTCTTCGTGCGGGTGTGCGACGTCGATCCGGACGGGGTCTCGCGGAACGTGACGGACGGGCTGAGCCGGCTGACGCCGGGCGAGCCGCGCCGGGACGCGGACGGGGTCGCGTGGGTGCAGTTCGAGCTGTGGCCGACCGCGCACCGCTTCAAGCGCGGCCACCGCGTCCGCGTCCAGGTCTCCTCCGGCGCCCACCCGCGCTACGCCCGCAACCCGGGGACGGGCGAGTCGCCGTTGACCGCCGTCCGCCTGGTGAAGGCGTCGCAGGAGGTCTTCCACGACGCGCAGCGACCGTCGTCCGTGACGCTGACCGTCGTGTAGCGTGGCCCGCGTGCCGCGCCGGTTCCTCGCCGCCCACCGCCGTCTGCGCCTGCTGCTCGTCCTGGCCGTGGCGTGCGGCCTGCTGGTCGCGGGCGTGGTCGGGGTCGCGAACGCGGTGGTGCTGACCGGCGGCGACGGGTCCGTCGAGCGGGTTGCCGAGGCGCCGCGGGCGCAGGTGGCGCTGGTGCTCGGCGCGGGGCTGCGACCGGACGGGTCGCTGTCGGCGATGCTCCGCGACCGGGTGCGCGTGGGCGCCGAGCTGTACCGGGCGGGCAAGGTGTCGAAGGTGCTGGCGTCCGGCGACCACGGGCGCGTCGGGTACGACGAGGTCAACGCGATGAAGCGCGCGCTCGTCGCCCAGGGCGTCCCGGCGCGCGACGTCTTCACCGACCACGCGGGCTTCGACACGCTCGACAGCGTCGTGCGGGCGAAGCAGGTCTTCCAGGCCCGCAGCGCGCTGATCGTCACGCAGGGCTTCCACCTCCCCCGCGCGCTCTGGCTCGCCCACGAGGCCGGCCTCGAGGCCCACGGCGTCTCCGCCGACCTCGCCTCCTACGGCGGCGCCACCCGCGTCGCCTCCGTCCGCGAGGTCGTCGCCCGCACCAAGGCCGTCGCCGACGTCGTCACCGGCGCCAAGCCCCACTTCCTCGGCACCCCGGTCCCCCTCACCGGCGACGCCTCAGCCTCCCGCGGCTAGCGGACGAGCTGGACGATGGCCGCGAGGCCGACGACGACGATGAGGGCGCGCAGCGCGTCCGGTGGGAGGCGGCGGCCGTAGCGCGCGCCGAGCTGGCCGCCGAGAACGGCGCCCGCGAAGATGAGGAGCGCCGGCGTCCAGGAGATATCGGCGATGAAGAGGAAGACGACGCCGGCGACGAGGTTGACGGTGCCGGCGAGGACGTTCTTGAGGCCGTTGATGCGCTGGAGCTCGTCGTCGAGCGCGAGGCCGAGGAACGACAGCAGGATGATCCCCTGCGCGGCGCCGAAGTAGCCGCCGTAGACGCCGGTGCCGAAGACGGCGAGACGGACGAACGGCCCGTCGTGATCGCCCGCGCGGCCGCTCTCCCCCGCCGCCGCGCGCCGCGCCGCGATCCACGCCTGGAGCCGCTTCTGCAGCACGATCAGCACGAGCGCGATCGCGATCAGCACCGGCACAATCACCTCGAACGCGTCGTCGGGCAGCTGCAGCAGCAGGATCGCGCCGGTGATGCCGCCGAGCAGCGACATCGACCCGAACTTCCAGATCCGCGACCGCTGCCCGGCCAGCTCGCGCCGGTAGCCCCAGACGCCCGACATCGTCCCGCCGATCAGGCCGATGTTGTTCGAGACGTTGGCGACCACCGGCGGGTAGCCGACCGCGAGCAGGACGGGGAACGTGACGAGCGTCCCGCTCCCCACCACCGTGTTGATGGCTCCCGCCCAGACGCCCGCGGCCAGTACCGCGAGCGCCTCCAGCAACGTCAGGCGTCGGCCCCCGCACCGTCGAGCTGCGCCAGGTCCTCGGCGCTCAGAGTCAACGACGCCGCGCCGACGAGCTCGCGCACCTGCTCGACCGACGTCGCCGACGCGATCGGCGACGTGATCGACGGCCGCGCCATCAGCCACGCCAGCGCCACCTGCGCGGGCTTGGCGTCGTGGCGCGCCGCCACCTCGAGCAGCGCGTCCAGCACAGCCCACCCACGCGCGTTGAAGTACTGCTGCTGCACGCCCCCGGCCCGCACGGACTCCACGGCCGCGCCGCCCTGGCGGTACTTGCCGGTGAGGAAGCCGGACGCGAGCGAGAAGTACGGCGCGACGCCCAGGCCGGCCTCGACCGCGACGTCCTCGAGCTCCCCCTCGTACGCGTCGCGCGAGACGAGGTTGTACTCCGGCTGCAGCGCCCCATAGGCCGCCCAGCCCTCGCGCGCGGAGATCTCCAGCGCCTCGCGCAGCCGGGCGCCGGTGATGTTGGACGCCGCGATCGCGCGCACCTTCCCGGCCCGCACGAGCCGGTCCAGCGCCTCCAGCGGCTCGGTCAGCGGCGTCTCGGGGACGTCCCAGTGGATGTAGAGGAGGTCGATCGTCTCGACGCCCAGGCGCTGGAGCGACGCGTCGACCGCCCCGATCACGTACGCGCCGTCCATCGACGTGTGACCGAGGCCCATGTCGGAGCCGACCTTCGTCGCCACGACCACGTCCTCGTTCGCCGCGGCGCCGCGCTTGGCCAGCCAGCGGCCGATGATCGTCTCCGACTCGCCGCCCTCGTGGCCCGGGACCCAGCGGCTGTACGCGTCGGCGGTGTCGATGAAGTTCCCGCCGTCCTCCACGTACGCGTCGAGGATCTGATGCGACGTGGCTTCGTCGGCCGACCAGCCGAAGACGTTGCCGCCGAGGCAGAGCGGGTGGACGGAGAGACCGGTGGTGCCGAGGGTGCGTCGGGTCATGGCCCTCAACGTTAGAGGCCCATCGAACCTTCAGGCGTGCCGCTCGGGCGTGCCGTCCGCCCCGCCGTTGGACATGCCCGCGGTGCGGACGAGGTCGAGCGCCTCGTCGCGCGACATGCCGGTGCCGCGGAGGAAGTCGACGGCGGCGCTCCGCACCGTCCCGACGATGACGCTGATCGAGAGGTTGGCGGTCAGCTCGAGCACCTCGTTGGCGATCCGCGCGGCGGCGACCGCGTGGCGGCGCGCGTGCTCGACCGCCTCCGGATCGTCGAGCCAGTCGTGCAGCGCGCGGGCCGACTTGCTCAGCTCCACCACCGACTCGGCGGCGCCCGGCGGGACGTGGTCGCCGATCTCGATCGCCCGCAGCGTCGCGCGGCCGAGCACGCGGACGTTGCGCGCGGCGAGATCGAGGTGGGCGGCGGCCTCGGTGTAGACGTCGACCACGCGGAGCGCCCGTCTGCGGGGCAGCGCGCCGATGGCGGTCTCGCGGCCGGCCGAGATCGCCTCGGCGAAGTCGCGCGCGAGCGGGTCGGAGCGGCGGGCGCGGCGGAGCGCCTCGAGCGCGGCGTCGTGGTCGCCGGACTCCAGTGCGGCGGCGATGTCGTGGAGCGTCGCGGCGAGTTCGTCCAGCAGCGGCGCGGCGGCGGCGCGGACGAGGCGGAGCGGGTCGATCGGCAGCAGGACGAAGCTCATGAGCATCGCGCACGCCACCCCCACCGCGGCCTGACCGGTGCGGGCGAAGTTGAAGCCGTCCGGCTGCTCGAGGACGACGACGAACGCGGCGGAGACGGCCGTCTGGCTCACCGCGAGCGCGGAGCCGCCGGCGAGCACCGCCAGCGTCGAGGCGAGGAGGACGATGAGCGTGAGCTGGAGCGGCCCGCTCCCGATCAGCTGCACGAGCGTGTCGGCGATCGCGATGCCGGCGGTGACGCCGGCGCCGATCTCCAGCGCCCGCCGCCCGTGCTGCCCGGCGGTGATGCCGAGCGTGATGATCGCCGCGACCGGCGCGAAGAAGGGGCGGCCCGGGAGGATCGCGTCGGCGATCAGCCAGGCGAGGCCGGCGGCCAGCGACGCCTGGACGAGAACGACGCTCGACGCGCGGAGCCGCTGGATGCGCGCGTGGAGGCTCAGCGGGGCGTGGCGGTGATCGCGGAGTTCGCGGCCCGGACGAGGGCGGCACGCTGCGCCGCCGCGCCGGCGACGCCGACCTTCGCCTGGATCGTGTAGAGCGCGCCGCCCTGCTTCCACTCGACCATCGCGGGCGCGCAGGAGGCGCCGCAGCTGAGCGGCTTGTAGCGGCCGGTGATGCCGCGCGCGAGCGTGACCTTGCGCGTGAAGGCGTACGAGCCGCCCCGCTCGCCGGTGAAGGAGGCCAGGAAGCAGGCGTTCGCGCCACCGCAGTCCTCGGTGGCGTCGAGGCCGAGCGCGTACGAGCGCTTCGTCGCGGTGCCCGACCCGAAGACCTGCCCGTCGAAGTCGAGGTCGATCGCCTGCGGGACGCGAACTGGGACGTCGGTCTTCTTGGCGACGCGTGCGACGTCGTCCTTCAGCAGCGCGGCGGCGGCGTGCTCCTCCGCCGCGGCGGGCGCAGCGGCCACGCCGAGCAGCGCGGTGGCGGCGACGGTGACGAAGAGGAGGACGGGACGCATGCGCCGGACCCTATCCCGCGTGGCGGCGGCTCGGGAGGGTCAGGCGCGCAGCGCGGCGCGGACGAGCGCCGCGGACGCCTCCCGGTACGGGCGCTGGCCGAAGACCACGTACGCCTTGGCGGTGCGGTCCAGCACGTCGCGCAGGACGAACGCGGTGGTGTCGACGTCGAGGTCGCGGTTGACGACCCCCAGCTCCTGGGCGTGCGCGAGCGCGTCGCGCAGGGCGTCGCTCCACGGCTCGAGCACCTCCGAGAGCTCCTCGAACAGCCGCAGCCGCTCGAGCGCGAGGTTGATGAGGACGAGCGCGTCGCGCCAGGTCGTCGCGGCGGTCAGGACCGTGTCGAGGAGCGCCTCGACGAACTCCTCGATCGACGCGACGCCGTCGATCCGCTGCCGGATCGCCGTCCCCATGTCGCGCGCGAACGCCTCCGCCAGCGCCTTGGCGAGCGCCGGGTGCAGGACGGTCGCGGCCTCCATCCCGTCCTCGGCGGTGACGCGCCGGGCGGCGTCGAGGAGCGCGTCGCGTTCGCTGGGTGAGAGGGGGCGGGCGGTCGACATCGTCGTAGGCGGCTGCCGTTACCCGTGGTCCGCACCCCCTCACGCGGCGCGTTCGCTTTCGAACCGCCGGCGCCGGAGAGCCGGAACGGGCGCGTTCCGGGCGACCCGGGCGTGAGCGCGAGCAGGTGTCGCCCGCGGGAGCTGGAAGATCGCGGGCGTGGTCCGCCGCATCGTCCCCTTCCTCCTCACCGCGATCATCCTCTACGGCCTCGCCCCGGCGGTGCTGGAGGTCTTCGGTGCCTGGGACGAGGTCGACGACCTGGAGCCGTGGTGGTGGCTGGCGGTGCTCGGGACGCAGGCGGGGTCGCTCGTCTGCTTCTTCTGGCTCCAGCGGCTGGCGCTCCAGCGGGCGAGCTGGTTCGCGGTCGGGACGTCGAACCTCGCGGGCGGCGCGCTGGGGCGCGTGGTGCCGGGCGGGGCCGCGACGACGGCCGCGCTCCAGTTCCGGATGCTGACCCAGGCCGGTGTGCGGCCGGGGCTCGTCGCGACGGGGCTGACGGCGGGCTCGCTGCTGCTGATCGCGGCGCTCGGCGCGCTGCCGGTGCTGACGGTGCCGTTCGTGATCGGCGGGCTGCGGGTGCCGGAGACGCTCGTGGAGGCGGCGGTGCTCGCCGGCGCGGTCTTCGTGGCGCTCTTCGCGCTCGGCGCGGTGCTCTTCACGGGCGAGGGCGCGATCGGCCGCGTGGGGCGCGTGGCGCGGTGGACCATGCGGAAGGTGCGCCGTGACCAGTCGCTGTACGCGGATCTGCCGGAGCGGCTGACCGGGCGGCGCGACGAGATCCGGACGACGCTGGGCGAGCGGTGGCCCGAGGCGGTCGCGGCGGCCTTGGGCCGGTGGGTGCTGGACTTCCTGACGCTGGTCGCGGCACTGACGGCGGTCGACGCGCGGCCGAACCTCGCCCTGACGCTCCTCGCCTACGTCGCCGCGCAGCTGCTGGCGCAGGTGCCGCTGACGCCGGGCGGGCTCGGCGTGGTCGAGGCGGGGATGACCGCGACGCTCGCGCTGGCCGGCGTCCCACCCGCGGCCGCCGCGGCCGCGACGCTCACCTACCGCCTCGCCTCCTACTGGCTCCAGCTCCCCGCCGGCCTCGTCGCCTACGTCCTCCACCGCCGCCGCTTCGGCGGCCCACCGCCCGCCGAAGCCGTCCCCTAGCCGCCGCGCCGCGCTCCGATACTGGCACCGCGCCACTCGCCGCCAAGGGCGCATGGCGCCGGAAAGCGGTGGGCAGGTCTGGGGTCGTGAGCGCGATCTCGCCTCCCGCACCGCCGCGCGCCGTCGCCCCGCGCGAGCCCGCCGCGACCGTCCCGCTCGAGCCCGCGACCGCCGTCGCCGTCGCCTCCCGCACCACCCGCGCCGCCGCCGCGCTCCGCGCCACCGGCCGCACGCTCGCCCTCTGCGCCGTCGTCCTCCTGATCCCCGGCGAGGCCGGGAAGATCGGACCCTCGCTGAGCCGTCGGGACTAGCTCTTGCGGCCGCGTCCGGCCACGTAGCCGGTCGCCGCGCCGAGCAGGAACGTCACCGCGATCACGAGGATCAGCGGCGTCGACCACGTGCCGAAGACCCAGTTCACCCGCACGTCGTCGAGGTTGAGCACCGCGAACACGGCGACGATCGCGCCCAGTACCAGCCCGTACAGCAGCCGCCGGTTCTCCTTCGCCAGCGGCCCACCGCCGCGCTTCGCCGGCTTCCCGCCCGGCGCCCCGCCGCCCGTGCCCGTCCCGGTCGTCCCGGTCGTCGTCGTGAAGGGATCGGTGCCCGCCATGCCCGGATCCTAGGGGCCACGGACGGGACGAGGTAGCGTCGGGCGCATGCCCGACAGCACGTACGACGCCGTCGTCCTCGGCGCCGGCCCCGCCGGCGAGGTCTGCGCCGGCCGCCTCGCGGACGGTGGCCTGACCGTCGCGATCGTCGAGGAGCACCTGCTCGGCGGTGAGTGCTCGTTCTACGCCTGCATGCCGTCCAAGGCGCTGCTGCGCCCCGCGCAGGCGCTCGCCGAGGCGCACCGGATCCCCGGTGCCGCCCAGGCCGCGACCGGCACCCTCGACGTCCCCGCCGCCCTCCAGCGCCGCGACGACATCGTCCACGACCTCGACGACGCCTCGCAGGAGCCGTGGCTGACCGACAAGGGCATCGCGATCCACCGCGGCCTCGGCACGATCGTCGGCGAGCGGCAGATCCGGGTCGGCGACGACGTCCTCACCGCAACGAAGGCGATCGTGGTCGCGACCGGCAGCGACGCGAACATCCCGTCCTCCATCGAGGGCCTGGCGGAGGCCGAGCCGTGGACGAACCGCGAGGCCACGAACGCCGAGCACGCGCCCGGCCGGCTCGTCGTCCTCGGCGGCGGCCCGGTCGCGGTCGAGCTCGCGCAGGCGTGGCAGACGCTCGGCAGCGACGTGACGCTCGTCGCGCGCGGCGACCGGCTCCTCCCCAAGCTCGAGGAGTTCGCGGGCAAGGAGGTCGAGGCGGCGCTGCGCGGGAACGGCGTCGACGTGCGCCTGGGCCGCCAGGCCGTCCGCGTCGCGCGCCCCGTCGGGGCGGCCCGGGACGGGTCGGAGGTCGTGGTGGAGCTCGACGACGACGCCGTGATCCGCGCCGACGAGGTGCTCGTCGCCCTCGGCCGCACCGCGCGCACCGCCGACATCGGGCTCGACGCCGTCGGCCTCCCGACCGACAGGCCGCTGGCCGTGAACGACCACCTCCAGGTCGACTCCCACCCGTGGCTCTACGCGATCGGCGACGCCAACGGCCGCGCGCAGCTGACCCACCAGGGCAAGGAGCACGCGCGCTGCGCCTCCGCCCACATCCTCGGCGAGGCCGACTGCTCGGTCCTCATCGACGGCCCACGTACGCCCGCGGTGGTCTTCACCGAGCCGCAGGTCGCGAGCGTCGGCCACACGGCGGAGATGGCCGAGAAGGAAGGCCTCAACTTCCGCACGGTCGACGGCGACCTCAACTGGACGGCGGGCGGGAGCTTCTTCGGCCGCGGCGTCCCGGCCAAGGCGCGGATCGTCATCGACACCGACCGCGACGTCATCGTCGGCGCCACCTTCACCGGCGCGGACGTGGCCGAGCACCTGCACGCGGCGACGATCGCGGTCGCCGGCGAGGTGCCGCTGCGGGTGCTCCGCCACAGCGTCCCCGCCTTCCCCACGCGCAGCGAGATCTGGCTCCAGCTGCTCGAGCTGCTCTGACGCGGGACGCCCGGCGCGGCGGCGGCGACTGATCCGCCGCCCCGCCGGGCACGGAAGGGTCTGCACGTGCGCGCACCCTGGCCCGCAGATCCCCCGCCCGGCCCGTTCCGCGGCACCTTCTGGCGCAGCCCCCTGCGCGGCCCGTGGCTGACCGCCTTCCTCGGCACGCTCCTGCTCGCGCTGACGAGCGTCGTCATCCTCACCGGCTTCCTCTCGCACGCCGCGTACGAGCCGGATCTGGGGCGGAACGCGATCGTCCCCCGCGACGGCGACCTCCCGGGGCTCCTCCCCTTCGACTGGCCGACCTCGCCGTCGTGGCTCTACGCCTTCACGCAGGGCCTGCACGTGACGGTCGGCTTCGTCGCGGTGCCCTTCCTGCTGGCCAAGCTCTGGTCGGTGATCCCGCGCCTCTTCGCGTGGCCGCCGGTCGCGAGCCCCGCGCAGGCGCTCGAGCGGATCGCGATCGCCCTCCTCGTCGGCAGCGCGCTCTTCCAGTTCGCCACGGGCGTCCTGAACGCGCAGATCTACTACCCGTTCAAGTTCAACTTCGTGGTCGCCCACTACTACGGGGCGATCGTCTTCACCGCGTCGCTCCTCCTGCACGTGCTGGTGAAGCTCCCGACGATCCGCCACGCGTACCGCGAGCGCGGGGTCCTGCAACCGCTGCGCGCGAACCTGGCGAGCACGGAGCCCGAGCCCTACGACCCCGACGGCGGCCTCGCCCCCGAGCATCCGGACAAGCCGACCCTCTCCCGCCGCGGCCTCCTCGGCCTCACCGCCGGCGGCGGCGCGCTCGTCGCGGTGATGCTCGGCGGCCAGTCGATCGGCGGCCCGCTGCGCAAGCTCTCGCTGCTGGCGCCGCGGCGCGAGGGCTTCCCGGTGAACAAGACCGCGAAAGCCGCCGAGATCACCGCCGAGATGACCGGCGACGGCTGGCGGCTCGAGCTGATCCACGATGGCCGCAAGACCCGCCTCACCCGCGCCGACCTCGCCGGGATGGAGCAGCGCCGCGAGAGCCTGCCGATCGCCTGCGTCGAGGGCTGGTCGACGACGCAGAGCTGGAGCGGCGTCCGCCTCGCCGACCTCGCGAAGGCCGCGGGCGCGGACCCCGAGAACGTCACCTGCCTCGTCGAGTCCCTCCAGCCCGCCGGCGTCCTCCGGACCGCCACGCTCAACGGCGGCCAGGTGCGCGACGACCGCTCGCTCCTCGCCCTCCAGGTCAACGGCGCGGACCTCAGCCTCGACCACGGCTACCCCGCCCGCATCATCGTCCCGGCCCTCCCGGGCGTCCACAACACGAAGTGGGTGGCGAGGATGACGTTCTCGTGAAGCGCCGCTACGGCGCCTCGCCGCTCCACCTGATCCTCCACGTCGCACTCTTCGCGGCGTTCGCGTGGGTCGCGCTCCAGATCGCCGACGCCCGCGCCGCGAGCAACATCGTGCTCTGGTTCCTGGCGGCGCTGGTCCTGCACGACCTCGTGCTGCTGCCGTTCTACACCGGCATCGACCGCGCGGCGAAGCGCCTCACGAGCGCCGCGCGCGTCAACTACCTGCGCGTCCCCGCCGCGCTCTCGGCGCTCCTGCTGCTCCTCTTCTTCCCGCCGATCCTCGGCAGGAACGAGGGCTCGTTCGCACGCGTCGCGGGCACGCCGCCCGAGGGCTACGCGGAGCGCTGGCTCCTCGTCACCGCCGTGCTGTTCGGCGTGTCCGCGCTGATCTACCTGGCGCGCGCGGCCGCGGCGGCGAGGGCGTCCTGAGCGGCGTCGGCCTGGTCGGCCAGCGCGCGGTACCGCGCGTACGGCTCCGCGCCGCCTGAGGCGCGCCAGGCCTCCAGCGCCCGCGCGGCCCTCCGCGTGGCGGAGCGCCAGGCCGCGACCAGGGGGTCGTCGGCCTCGGTGTGGGGCGCTTCGATGACGATCTCGTGGGTGTCCTCGAGGTCGCCGAGCATCTCGTGCAGCTGGTGAACGGTCATCCCGGTCGCGTCTCTCTCCCGACTTCGCGAGCCGGTGTGCCCGGATCTTCCGGACCCCACCCCTCCTTTTCGCGCCAACCGTTGTTGGCCCACATTGTCGACATATCCGATCTGGTTTCGTACGATCCGCCGTCATGGCGCGGCTGACCCCTGACCCCACCTTCTACGCGACCCCGCAGGATGCCTCCAAGGGCGCCCGCGAGACGCTCGCCTACGTGGCGACGCTGAACATCGGCACGAACGGCGACCGCGAGCCCGACGCGATCACGATCATCGACCTGGAGGAGGGCTCCCCGACGTACGGCCGGCCCGTCGGCCGCACCGAGATGCCGGGCCTGGGCGACGAGCTGCACCACTTCGGCTGGAACGCCTGCTCGTCGGCGCTCTGCCCGTGGGCGCCGCACCCGCACGTCGAGCGCCGCTACCTCCTCGTGCCGGGCCTGCGCTCTTCGAACATCCACGTCCTCGACGTCAAGGCGGACCCGCGCCAGCCCAAGATCGTGAAGACGATCGAGGCGGAGGAGATCGCCAAGAAGGCCGGCTACTCCCGCCCCCACACCGTCCACTGCGGCCCCGACGGCATCTACGTCAGCGCCCTCGGCGACCCGAGCGGCGGCGGCCCGGGCGGCATCTTCCTGCTCGACCACGACGACTTCTCGGTCAAGGGCCGCTGGGAGGAGGACCGCGGGCCGCAGGAGCTGGCCTACGACTTCTGGTGGCATCTCAACCACGGCACGGTCGTGACCTCCGAGTGGGGCACGCCGAAGATGGTCGAGGACGGCCTGCAGGGCGACCTGCTGCTCTCCAACCAGTACGGCCACAAGCTGCACGTGTGGGATCTCGACAAGCGGGTCCACAAGCAGGAGATCGACCTCGGCGCCGAGCACCAGATGGTCCTCGAGCTGCGCCCCGCCCACAACCCGGCGAAGGACTACGGGTTCGTCGGCGTCGTCACCAACACGAGCGATCTCAGCGCGTCCGTGTGGCTGTGGAGCGGCGCGGCGACCGACCATGTCAGCGTCGAGAAGGTCATCACGATCCCCGCCCAGCCGGCCGAGGCGGAGCACCTCCCGCCGATCCTCCAGCCGTTCGGCGCGGTCGCCCCGCTGATCACCGACATCGCGCTGAGCGTCGACGACCAGGCGCTCTACGTCTCGTGCTGGGGCACCGGCGAGCTCAAGCGGTTCGACGTCTCCAACCCGCGCGCGCCGCGCGAGACCGCGTCGGTCAAGCTCGGCGGGATCGGCGCCGAGCCCGGCTCCCACCCCGCCTCCGGCCCGCTCAACGGCGGCCCGCAGATGCTCGAGGTCAGCCGCGACGGCAAGCGCGTCTACGTGACGAACTCGCTCTACGCCTCGTGGGACGCGCAGTTCTACCCGGCCGGGATCGGCGGCTGGATGACCAAGCTCGACGTCGGCGACGACGGCTCGCTCACGGTCGACCGGGACTTCTTCCTCCCGTTCACCGGCGAGCGCCCGCACCAGGTGCGGCTCGAGGGCGGCGACGCGTCCAGCGACTCGTACTGCTTCCCGGACTGACGATGGACCTCTGGTCGCTGGCGATCATGGCGGGGCTCGGGGCCTACCACGGCCTCAACCCCGCCATGGGCTGGCTCTTCGCGGTCGGCCTCGGGCTGCAGGAGCGCTCGCGCGGCGCCCTGCTGCGCGCGCTCGGGCCGATCGCGCTGGGCCACGAGCTCGCCATCGGCGTCGTCGCGGTGCTGGTCGTCGGGCTGGGCGTCTTCACCGACCCCGGCCCGCTGCGGATGGGCGCCGCCGCCGCGCTCGTCGCGTTCGGTATCTTCCGCTTCGCCCGCCCGCGCGCGCACCCGCGCTGGGCGAAGATGAAGGTCACCAAGCGCGAGCTGACGTGGTGGTCGTTCCTCATGTCGTCCGCCCACGGCGCGGGCCTGATGGTCGCGCCGGTGCTCGTCGGGTCGAGCGTCCGGAAGGCCGGGCACGACCACGAGAACGTGCTTGCCTCGCTCGGCGAGGCGGCGGCGGTGCTGCTCGTCCACGTCGGCGCGATGCTCGCCGCGATGGCGTTCGTCGCGGTGCTCGTCTACGAGCACTTCGGCGTCTCGATCCTCCGCAAGGCGTGGCTCAACACCGACCACCTGTGGGCCGGCGCGTTCGTCGTCGCCGGGACCGTGACGCTCTTCAGCTGAGCGCGGCGCCGCCGGTCACGAGGCGTCGGCCGCGTCGGACGACGCGGTCGGCACCTTGTACCGGTAGCCCATCCCCCGCACGGTCTCGATCGGCGAGACGCCGCGGGTGCCGAGCTTGCGCCGCAGGTAGCCGACGTAGAGCTTCACGCGCTCGCGCCCGCCGCCCGACTGGTCGTTCCACACCTGCTCGAGCAGCTCCTCGTGCGTCACGAGCTCGCCCGGCCGCCGCGCGAGGGCGGCGAGGAGGCGGAACTCGAGCGGCGTCAGCTGCACCGTCAGCCCGTTCTGGGTGACGCGGTGCTCGGCGAAGTCGATCCGCAGCCGGCCGTCGTCGTAGACCGCCGGGGCGACCGTCTTCTTGGCGCGCCCGCCGCTGCGGCGCAGGAGCGCCTCGACGCGCGCGACCAGCTCCGCGTTGGAGAACGGCTTGGTGACGTAGTCGTCGGCGCCCGCGCGGAGCCCGCGCACCCGCGCCAGCTCCGCGTCCTCGGCGGTGAGCATGAGCACCGGCACGTCGCCGGCCTCGCGGATCCGGGCCAGGACGGACCAGCCGTCCAGGCGGCCCGGGAGCCCGAGGTCGAGGATGACGAGGTCCGGATCGTGGTCGAAGACGGCCTGCACCCCGTCCGCGCCGTTCGCGGCCTCGTGCACCGTGCACCCCGCGCGCTCGAGCAGCGCACGGACCAGGCCGCGCAGCTCCGGCGCGTCCTCGACGATCAGGACCCCCGCATCCATGCCTGAAGGATTACTCGACGGCGTCGCCCGCGTCGAGGTCCTCGATGCCGGAGTCGTCGACCGGCTCCTCCTCGACGACGCCCTCGTCGAGGCCCTCATCGTCGAGACCCTCGACGTCCTCGTCTCCAGCGACGTCGTCGGCGTCCTCGTCTGCGGTGTCCTGTGCATCGATCTCGTCCTGCTTGAGCTGGGCCACGCACTTCTTCATCGCGCTCGCCTTGTTGGCGCCCCAGGCCGACTTGAAGTCCGCGGCGGAGCGGGCCTTCTCGGCGCGGCAGCGCTGCTCGGCGCGTGCGGTGATCGCGTCCTTGGTGGTCGTCCCCTTGGTGGCCTTCTTGGACGGCTTGGCGCACTTGGACTTCTTCTTCGCCTTGCACGCCTTCTTGGCGGCGGCAGGAGCGGACGGCGCGGCCGGGGCGGCGACGGCGACGGTGGGCACGAGCAGCGCCGCGAGCAGGGCGGCGCAGACGACGATGAGACGCTTCACGGGGTGGTCCTCCATGGACGGTTGGCGGCGGTCCTGCCTGCTCCGTGATCGGCGCCACGCAGGATCCCGTGAGCATCCGGGCGGTGTATCTGGACGTCCGTCCGGACGACGTGGCGCCGAAAGCTCCCATATGCTCCCGCGCCGTGTACGGCCTCGTCTCTGGCTTCCCGGGCTTCATCGCGCGGCGGCTCGTCGCGCGCCTGCTCGCCGACCGCCCCCAGCTGCGCCTCACCGCCATCGTCGAGGCGCGCATGCTCGACGCCGCCCGCTCCACCGCCGAGTCGCTCGGCGCCGACGGCGCGCGCCTGGACCTCGTCGTCGGCGACATCGCCGACCGGCGCCTCGGCCTCGACGACGCGCAGTACTCCGCACTCGCCGGGAAGGTGACCGAGGTCCACCACCTCGCCGCGATCTACAACCTCGCGGTCCCGCTCGAGATCGCCCAGCGCGTCAACGTGGACGGCACCGGCAACGTGCTGGACTTCTGCCGGGCCTGCCCGAACTTCGAGCAGCTCCACTACGTCTCCACCGCGTACGTCGCGGGGCTGCGCACGGGCGTCGTGTACGAGCACGAGCTGTCGCTGGGCCAGGCGCACAAGAACCACTACGAGTCGACGAAGTTCCAGGCCGAGGTGTGGGTGCGCGAGGAGATGCACCGCATCCCAACGACGATCTACCGCCCGGCGATCGTGGTCGGCGACTCGCGGACCGGCGCCACGCAGAAGTTCGACGGCCCGTACTACCTGCTGCGCTCGATCGCCCGCTCGGTGCGGCGCAAGGAGCCGCTGCTCCAGCTCGGCCGCTCAGGCGCTCCGTTCAACGTCGTCCCGATCGACTTCGTCGTCGACGCGCTGGCGAAGGTCGCGCAGGACCGCGAGGCGATCGGCGAGACGCTCCACCTCGTCGACCCCGAGCCGCTGACCGCCGGCGAGCTCAACCGGCTGCTCGCCCGCGAGTACGCCGGCAAGGAGCCCAAGGTGCGGCTCCCCGCGTCTTTGGTGACGAGCTCGCTGCGGCTCAAGCCGGTGCGCGAGATGTTCGACGACACGCCGCCCGAGTCGATCCGCTACCTCAACCACCCGGTCCGCTTCGACACGCGCCGCGCGGACGCCATCCTCGCCCGCAACGGCCTGCGCTGCCCCAAGTTCCCGGAGTACGTCGGCCCGATCGTCGACTTCTTCCGCGAGCACGAGGCCGACCCGGCGCTCAAGCCGGTCTAGCCCAGCGCACCGCCGCTGCGAACGCCGTTCCTGGGGTGTCGGCGGGATGACACCCGGGCCGCACATCCGTCCAGCCGCTTCGGAGATCGCTCCAGGTTTCGGGGTGCTTCCCGTGCATGGACGATCGTCCGAGTGACGGGATCGCGTCCAGCGGCCACCCTGGTAGGCATGTCCCCTGCCCCCGCCGCGCGCTGCTTCGGATGCGGTTTCACGTGGAACAGCACCGCGATGGCCGATGGCCTGCGCGCGCTCGGGTCGTGCCCCAAGTGCGGCGGTGAGCTGCACTTCCGCGACGCCGGGCTGCACGACGACCACTTCGACGCCGTCCCCGCCGCCGGCCGCACCGCCCCGCACCTCGTGCTGGGCATCCCCCGCCGCTAGCCCGTCGCCGGCTCCCCTGCCGTGCCGTCCTCGCGCGGCGCCGGCTCGAACCCGGGGCACGCGCCCACGGGGATCCGCGGGTACTTCGGGAAGCGGTCGTCGACTTTCGACCGCTCGCAGAGCGAGAACGACGACCCGCGCGTATTGCGGATGATGCGCTGCCACCGGCACCGGTCGCAGAGCCCTGCCCCCAGGCTGCTCACGACCCCGACACTATCCTTTGTGAAGTGAGGACGTTCACGCGCCTGCTGACCTTCCTGCGCCCGTACCGCCGCGGCGTCATCTGGTCGTTCGTGCTGGCCGTCCTGGCGATGGTCGCGACCGTCGCGATCCCGTGGCTGACCGGCCGGGCGATCGACGAGGTCCGCGACGGGGACCAGGACCAGCTCGTGACGCTCGGGCTGCTGATCGGCGCGGCGGGCGTCTTCCGCCTGCTGCTCACCGTGGGCCGCCGGCTCGTCGCGGGGCGCGTCTCGCTCGGCGTGGAGGTCGACCTGCGGCAGCGGATGTACGCGCACCTGCAGTCGCTCGAGCTCGCGTTCTTCGACCGCCAGCAGACCGGCCAGCTCATGTCGCGCGCGACGGTCGACCTGCAGTCGGTCCGCTTCTTCCTCGGGTACGGGCTCATCTTCCTCTCGCAGCCGCTGCTGACGATCCTCGTCGCGGCGGTGGCCATGATGGCGATCGATCCGGTCCTGGCGCTGATCACGCTCGCGCCGGTGCCGATCGTGGTGCTCGTCGCGTTCCGGTACGGCAAGCGCTCGCGGCCCGAGCTGCAGGAGCTCCAGCAGCGGATCGGCGAGCTGACCGCGGAGGCCGAGGAGAACATCTCCGGCGTGCGCGTCGTGAAGGCGTTCGCGCGCGAGGGGCGCCAGCTGCTGCGCTTCGAGGCGTCGACGCGGCGGGTGTTCACGCAGGCGATGGTCACGACGCGCCAGCGGGCGTTCTACCAGCCGTTCATCGGCTTCCTCCCGCAGCTCGGGCTCGCGGCGCTGCTCTTCGTCGGCGGCCGGCGCGTGATCGACGGCCAGCTCTCGCTCGGCCAGTTCACCGCGTTCTACACGTACCTGCTGATGCTGCTCGGGCCGATGCGGATGCTCGGCATGGCGCTGGGCCTCGCGCAGCGGGCGACGGCGTCGGGCGCGCGGGTGTTCGAGATCCTCGACCGGGCGCCGGAGATCGTCGCGCCGGAGGGCGCTCCCGCGCTGCCGCCCGGGTCCGGCGCGGTGCGATTCGACCACGTCACACTCCGCTACGACGGCGCCAACCGCGACGCGCTCCACGACGTCGACCTCGAGGTCGCCGCCGGCACGACGGTCGCGCTGGTCGGCGCGACGGGCTCCGGCAAGACGACGCTGGCGCAGCTCATCGGGCGGCTCTACGACCCCACCGAGGGCCGTGTGCTGGTCGACGGCGCGGACGTGCGCTCGGTCGACGTGGTCTCGCTTCGCCGCGCCGTCGCGATCGTCGACGACGACCCGTTCCTCTTCTCCGACACCGTCCACGCGAACATCGCGTACGCCCGCGAGGACGCGTCGCGGGAGGAGGTCGAGGAGGCCGCCCGCCGCGCGCAGGCGCACGACTTCATCGCCCGGCTGCCCGAGGGGTACGACACGCGCGTCGGCGAGCGCGGCCTGACGCTGTCGGGCGGCCAGCGCCAGCGGATCGCGATCGCGCGGGCGCTGCTGGCCGACCCGCGCGTGCTGATCCTAGACGACGCCACGTCGTCGGTCGACGCGTCCACCGAGCAGTCGATCAAGGTCGCGCTGCGTGAGGCGATGGAGGGCCGGACAACGTTCGTCATCGCCCACCGGCTCTCGACGATCGCGCTGGCCTCGGAGATCATCGTGCTCGAGGACGGGCGCGTCGTGGCGCGCGGCACGCACGACGAGCTGCTGGAGATCTCGCCGCTCTACCAGGAGATCGTCGAGAAGGGCCTGCCGGACAGCGTCTTCCTCACCGAGAAGCCGCGCGAGCGGAAGGTGGCGGGGTTCTAGATGGCCGGGCCGATCTCAGGGTCGCCGCGTGGGCCGCGCGTCGCCATGTCGCGGGAGGAGCTGCGCCGGCGGATGAAGCAGACCGGCGGGCGCGGGCGGAAGATCCGCGGCCTGCTCGAGCTGCTCAAGCCGTACCGCGGGCGCGTGGCGCTGATGTTCGTCGCGCTCATCTTCGCGACCGCCGCGTCGCTCGCGCCGCCGCCGCTGGCCAAGGCCGCGATCGACGACGGCATCGTGCCGGGCGACCTGGGGACGCTCGACTGGGTCGTCGCCGGGTTCGTCATCGCCGCGTTGACGTACTGGGGCGCGTCGTACGTGCAGACGTACCTCGTCGGCTGGGTCGGGCAGCGGGTGCTGCAGGACCTGCGCAAGAAGATCTTCACCCACCTGCAGGAGATGCCGGTCGGGTTCTACGAGCGGCGCCAGGCGGGCGTGCTGATCAGCCGCATGACCAACGACGTCGAGGCGCTGGACTCGCTGGTGAGCGACAGCGTCGTGACGCTCTTCCAGGCGTCGCTGACGCTGCTCGGGACGATCGCGATCCTCGCGTTCCTCGATCTCGAGCTGGCCGCGCTCACGTTCCTCATCTTCCCCGTGATGTTCGCCGCCTCGCTGGCCTTCCGGATCATCAGCGCGGACGCGTACGCGCGGACGCGGAACACGATCGGCGCGATCACGGGCTACCTGCAGGAGACGCTGTCGGGCGTGCGGGTCGTGCGGGCGTTCGGGCAGGAGCCGCGGCACCTCGCCCGGTTCCGCGCGCTGAACCTCAAGAACCGCGACGCGAACATGACGACCGTCTACCTGAACGCGGCGTACTTCCCCGCGGTGGAGTTCATCAGCGCGGTCGCGACGGTGGGGATCCTGATCTACGGCGGCATGCAGGTGATCGACGGCGAGGTCACCGTCGGCGTGCTCGTCGCGTTCATCGCCGCGCTGAACGGGTTCTTCGAGCCGATCCAGCAGCTGTCGCAGCTCTACACGCAGTACCAGGCGGGCATGGCGGCGCTGGACAAGATCTTCGAGCTGCTGGACGAGCAGCCCGACCTCGTGGACGCGGCCGATGCCGTCGACCTTCCGTCGCCGCTGCGGGGCGAGATCGTGTTCGACGGGGTGACGTTCTCGTACCGGACCGAGGACGACGAGATCGTCAACGCCCTGTCCGACGTGGAGCTGACGATCCCGCCCGGCCAGACCGTGGCGCTGGTCGGCGCGACGGGTGCCGGGAAGTCGACGTTCGCCAAGCTCGTCGCGCGCTTCTACGACCCGACGGCGGGTGCGGTTCTGGTGGACGGCGTGGATCTGCGGCGCGCGCGGACGGACTCGCTGCGCTCGCAGATGGGGATCGTGCCGCAGGAGCCGTTCCTCTTCAGCGGCACCCTGCGCGAGAACGTGGCCTTCGGGCGCCTGGAGGCGAGGGACGACGAGGTGTGGACCGCCCTGCGCGGCGTCGGCGCCGACGACTTCGTGCGTGCACTGCCGGACGGGCTGGAGACGCAGATCGGCGAGCGCGGCATCTCGCTCTCGGCCGGCCAGCGCCAGCTCGTCGCCTTCGCCCGCGCGCTCATCGCCGACCCGCGCATCCTCATCCTCGACGAGGCGACCGCGAACGTCGACCTCCACACCGAGGGCAAGATCGAGGCCGGCATGCGCCGCCTGCTCGCGGGCCGCACCGCCATCGTCATCGCCCACCGCCTCTCCACCATCCGCCAGGCCGGCCGCATCGTCGTCCTCGACGGCGGCCGCGTCATCGAGCAAGGCACCCACGACGAGCTCGTCGCCGCACAGGGCGCCTACTGGCGCCTCTACCGCGACTGGGCCGAGAACACCGCCGCCTAAGCCTCGCCGCGCCGCGGCAGCCGCTCGATCTGGTCGAACCGGACGTCCACGAACCCGATGGTGTAGCCGCCCTCGACGAGGAGCTCGACCTCGGCCCCGGTCGCATCGAGCTCGATCACCACACCGATCGCGCCGGCCTCGAACCGGACCTTCTCGTCACCCTCGACGCCCCAGCCGTCACACGGCGCGACCAGCCGCGCGTAGTCGTAAAGCGCAAAGGTCATTGTCGAACTCATCGTACTCCAGTCACGGGTTGCGGATGTACGCCGTGGCCAGGCGCGGCAGGCCGCCCTCCACGACCCAGCCGGTCGTGACCGGTGCCTGCATGCCGTTGCGCCCGATGACCGGGATGACGACCTCGTACCGCCAGCCATCGCGCCGACCCGGCCTGATGCGAACGACTGGCCAATGACGAACGCCGAGCAGCAACCAGTCGCGCAGGTACTGCCAGTCACGCTGGTGGATGTCGAGGACCGCGGCGAAGACGCGCGCCTTGTGGCGCCCGTCGTGGTCGGCGTCCGGATCGGGGTTCAGCGCGTAGTCGCGCAGCTTGCGTGGGCTCACGATCGCGAGGTGGGCGTTGGGCAGGATCTCGCCCACGCGGCAGGCGGGCGGGTGGTCGGGCGGCATCGGCCCGCGACGCTCGCAGCGATCGTGTGCCGTCTCAGCACCGCTCCGCAACGTCTCTGCGGAGCGACGCTCAAGCCTCTGCGGAGCCGTCCGATCTCCTCGGAAGAGGCGACGCTATCCTGTCGTCTCGTCGCGCTGAGCGACGCACCCCTTGCCGGGTGGTGTAATCGGCAACACGCCAGGTTCTGGCCCTGGTATTCAAGGTTCGAGTCCTTGCCCGGCAGCTGCACAGAAGGGCGCCCCATTGGGCGCCCTTCGTCGTTCCGGCCCGGGGTTCGAACCCGTGTCGAGGGACCGGCGAAGCCCGCCGAGGTGGGAGCTAGGGTGCCGGATCCCGTGCTGCTGACCCTCACGACCACGCACCGCCCCGCGACCGACCTGGGCTACCTGCTGCACAAGCACCCCGACCGGGTGCAGCGGTTCAGCCTGCCGTTCGGCGCCGCGCACGTCGTGTACCCGGAGGCGGGCGAGGAGCGGTGCACGGCGGCGCTCCTCCTCGACGTCGATCCGGTCGGGCTCGTGCGGCGCAAGGGCAGCCCGCGCGGCGGCGGCGGGTTCGCGCTGGCCGAGTACGTCAACGACCGCCCGTACGTCGCGTCGTCCTTCCTCGCGACCGCGATGGTCAGCGTCTTCGGCACTGCGATGAACGGCACGTGCAAGGAGCGGCCGGAGCTGGCGGCGACGCCGATCCCGCTCGAGGCGCACCTCCCCGCCGTCCCCGCGCGCGGCGGCGACGGGCTCGTCCGCCGGCTCTTCGAGCCGCTCGGCTACGCGGTCGACACGCAGCCCATCCCGCTCGATCCCGAGCACCCGGACTGGGGCGACAGCCGGCACCTCGACCTGCGCCTGCGCGCGGACGTCCGGCTCGCCGACCTCCTCACCCACCTCTACGTCCTGCTCCCCGTTCTCGACGACGACAAGCACTACTGGGTCGGCGAGGCGGAGGTCGAGAAGCTCCTGCGCCGCGGCGAGGGCTGGCTCCCCCACCACCCCGAGCGCGAGCTGATCGCCCGCCGCTCGGTCAAGCACCAGCGCCGGCTGCTCGACCCCGCGCTCGCCCAGCTGCGCGACGCGGCGGCGGAGGACGTCAACGAGCCGGCCGACGCTGACGCCGACCCTCGTCAGGAGGAGCAGCTGGAGGAGCGGGTCTCCCTGCGCGACCAGCGGCTTGGCGCGGTCGAGGCCGTCCTGCGCGCGTCGGGCGCCACGCGCGTCCTCGACCTCGGCTGCGGCCCGGGCGCGCTGCTCCAGCGGCTCGTCCGCGACCCGGCGTACGCCGAGATCGTCGGCGCCGACGTCTCCGCCCGCGCGCTGGAGCTCGCCGCCAAGCGCCTGAAGCTCGACCTCCTCCCCGACGCGCAGCGCGCCCGCATCACGCTGCGCCAGTCCGCGCTCACCTACCGCGACAAGCGCCTGGCCGGCTTCGACGCCGCCGTGCTGATGGAGGTGATCGAGCACCTCGACCCGCCGCGCCTGGCCGCCGCCGAGGGCAACGTCTTCGGCACCGCCAAGCCCCGCACCGTGATCGTCACCACGCCGAACCGCGAGTACAACCTCCGCTGGGAGTCGCTCCCCGCCGGCCACTTCCGCCACTCAGACCACCGTTTCGAGTGGACGCGCGCGGAGCTGCGCGCGTGGGCGGAGGGCGTCGGCGAACGGCACGGCTACGCGGTCCGGTACCTGCCCGTCGGCCCCGACGACCCCGAGGTCGGCCCTCCCACCCAGATGGCGGTGTTCGACCGGCGATGACGAAGATCGAGCTCCCCGAGCCCTCCCTCGTCGTCCTCATCGGCGCCAGCGGCTCCGGCAAGTCGTCGTTCGCGCGCGCCCGCTTCGCGCCGACCGAGGTCGTCTCGTCGGACTTCTGCCGCGGCCTGGTCGCCGACGACGAGAACGACCAGTCGGCGTCCCAGGACGCGTTCGCCGTCCTCCACGAGATCACGCGCCGGCGCCTGCGTCGCGGCCGGCTGACCGTGGTCGACGCCACGAACGTCCAGCGCGAGGCGCGCCGGGCGCTGACGCAGATCGCCAAGGAGCACGACCTCTTCTGCGTCGCGATCGTGCTCGATCTGCCCGAGGAGGTCTGCCAGGCGCGCAACGCCGCGCGGCCCGACCGCGACTTCGGCCCGCACGTCGTCAAGCAGCAGCGCGCGCAGCTCAAGCGGTCGATCAAGGGCCTCCAGCGCGAGGGCTTCCGCCGCGTGCACGTGCTGCGCACCGTCGAGGAGGTCGAGCAGGCGGAGATCACGCGCGCGCCGCTGTGGTCCGACCGCCGCCACGAGCACGGGCCGTTCGACATCGTCGGCGACGTCCACGGCTGCGCGGACGAGCTCGACGCGCTCCTGGGCGAGCTCGGCTACGCGATCGGCGAGGACGGCAAGGTCACGCCGCCGCCCGGCCGGCGCGCGATCTTCGTCGGCGACTTCGTCGACCGCGGGCCGGACTCGCCGCGCGTGCTCCGGCGCGTCATGGACATGGCCGCCGCCGGCACCGCGATCTGCGTCCCCGGCAACCACGACGTCAAGCTCGTCCGCAAGCTCAAGGGCCGCAACGTGCAGCTGACGCACGGGCTGGCGGAGACGATGGAGCAGCTCGACGGCGCGCCGCCCGGGCTGCGCGACGAGGCGGCGGCGTTCCTCGACCGGCTCGTCAGCCACGCGGTGCTGGACGACGGCCGGCTCGTCGTCGCGCACGCGGGGATGAAGGAGGCCTACCAGGGGCGCTCCTCCGGGCGCGTGCGCGAGTTCGCCCTGTACGGCGAGACGACCGGGGAGCGGGACGAGTACGGCCTGCCGGTGCGGCTCGACTGGGCGGCGGACTACCGCGGCGAGGCGACGGTGGTGTACGGGCACACGCCGGTGCACGAGCCGCGCTGGCTCAACAACACGGTCAACATCGACACCGGGTGCGTCTTCGGCGGGAAGCTCACCGCACTGCGCTGGCCGGAGCGCGAGGTCGTCTCCGTGCCGGCCGCGCGGACGTACTACGAGCCGGCCAAGCCGTTCCTGCCCGAGCCGGGCGCCGACGCGAGCGACGTCGACGGTGGGAGCGGTGCGGACGCGGACGGCCGGGGCCCGTACGTGCTCGATCTCGACGACGTCGCGGGCAAGCGGATCGTGCAGACGCGCCTGGCGCGGACCGTCACCGTGCGCGAGGAGCACGCGGCCGCCGCGCTGGAGGTGATGAGCCGGTTCGCGATCGACCCGCGCTGGCTCGTCTACCTCCCGCCGACCATGGCGCCGCCGGCGACCTCCTCCCGTCCCGACCTGCTCGAGCACCCGGCCGAGGCGTTCGCCGAGTACCGCGCCGAGGGGATCGCGCGCGTGGTGTGCGAGGAGAAGCACATGGGCTCGCGCGCGATCGCGGTCGTGTGCCGCGACGCGGGCGTGGCGCGCGCCCGGTTCGGCGTCGCGGACGGGACGACCGGCGCCGTCTACACCCGCACGGGCCGGGCGTTCTTCCCCGACGGGGAGCAGACTGAGGCGGTCCTCGCGCGGCTGCGCGGCGCGATCTCGGCGGCGGGGCTGTGGGACGAGCTGGCGACCGGCTGGCTCGTCCTGGACTGCGAGCTGCTGCCGTGGTCGGCGAAGGCCGAGCAGCTGATCCGGCGCCAGTACGCGTCGGTCGGCGCGGGTGCGCGGGCGGGCCTCGCCGGGACCGCGGCGGTGCTGGAGCAG
>DATMVO010000467.1:0-3554 GCA_035563115.1 Solirubrobacteraceae bacterium | reverse complement strand
CCGGCCCGGACCCGCCCGGCCCCGCCAGCTCCACCACGACCCCCGGCGCGACCGCCAGCTCGGCGCCCTGAACCTCCCCGACGGCGTCCTCGAACGCGAACGCCGCGACCCACTCGCCGACAGCGTCCGGCGCCCACGGCTTGTGGTCGAGCACCGCGAGCAGCCGGCGCGCCGAGCCGTCGCGCAGCCGCAGGTCCAGCGTCGGCCGCACGAACCGTCGCCCGCGCACGCCGCGCCACTGCCCGGCGACCTCGAGCCGGCCGTCGCCGTCGAGGCCGAAGCGCGCGACGTCCAGCGCCGGCCCGTCCGTCCGCCCCGCAGCCGCGCCGCCGCTCTCCGTCATGACCTCTGCCATCCGCGGTCGGCTACCCGCCCCCGCTCAGCGCGACTCGCCGGTGTAGTACGGCACGCTCGACGAGCGCTTGACCATCACGTTGTCCGCACGGCTCCTGGTGTAGACGCCGATCTTGTCGCTGTCCGGGTAGACCGTCACCGCCGGGTACACGACCTGCGACCACATCAGCACGCGCACGGGCTCCGAGGACTCGTTCAGCACCTGGTGCGCTCCCTCCGGCGCCGGCGGGAAGAACGCCAGTTCCATCGGCCCGAGCTCCGCCGTCTCGTCCGGCGTGCGAACGGTCACACGCCCGGCCACGACCAGCAGCCACTCCTCCTCGGCCAGCTCGTAGTGGTACGGGCAGAGCGCCTCCCCAGGCGGCAGCTCGTAGAGCGTCGCTCCCGTCGCCTGCGCCCCCAGCTGCGGCCCGGGCCGCACCATGCCCGCGCGGAAGCCCGCCGGGTCCGTCTCGTCGTACTCGAAGGTGGGGTCGCTGAGGTCGATGCGCTTCATGCGCCTGATCGTGCTGTACCGTGAGCAGGAATGCATCCCGCTGCCGTCGTCGACACCGACGACCCCAGCTCTAGTACCGCCCCGCCGTCGGGCGGGAAGGTGAGCACCCGATGATCGAGGTGCTCCTGATCTTCGTTGCCCTGCTGCTGGTGTTGGCCTGCGGGGCGTTCGTCGCGGCCGAGTTCGCGTTCGTCACCGTCGACCGGGCGACCGTCGACCGAGCCGCCGAGCGTGGCGATCCCGGAGCCAAGGGGCTCCAGAACGCGCTCCACACGCTCTCCACCCAGCTGAGCGCGGCGCAGCTCGGCATCACGGTCACGAACCTGCTGATCGGCTTCATCGCCGAGCCGGCCATCGCCGACCTCATCGACGGGCCGCTGGAGGCGATCGGGATCCCCGAGGGCGCCGTCCGCGGCGTCTCGGTGACCATCGCGATCGCGGCCGCCACGACGATGACGATGCTCTTCGGCGAGCTCGTGCCGAAGAACCTCGCGATCTCCCGGCCGCTCGCGACCGCCCAGGCCGTCCAGCGCTTCATGCGCGTCTTCACCCACGCGACGGCGATGATCGTGCGGTTCTTCAACGGCACCGCCAACGCGATCCTGCGCCGGCTCGGGGTCGAGCCGCAGGAGGAGCTCGCCTCCGCCCGGTCGGCCGAGGAGCTCGCCTCGCTCGTCCGGCGCTCCGGCGAGCAGGGGACGCTCGAGCCCGAGACCGCGACGCTCCTCCAGCGCTCGCTCACCTTCGGCGAGAAGCGCTCGTCCGACGTCATGACCCCGCGCGAGCGGATGCACTCGCTCCGCGAGGACGACACCGTGCTCAACGTGATGGAGACCGCGCGCGAGAGCGGCCGCTCCCGCCTGCCGGTGGTCTCCGACGACGGCGAGCGGATCCTCGGCATCGTCCACATCAAGGACGCGATGTCGATCCCGTACGAGCAGCGCCGCACGACCCCCGCGACGCAGGTGATGACCGAGCCGGTCGTCGTCCCGGACTCCGTCGAGCTCGACCCGCTCCTCGCGCAGCTGCGCGGCGGCGGGCTGCAGATGGCCGTCGTCGTCAATGAGTTCGGCGGCTTCGACGGGATCGTGACGCTGGAGGACCTCGTGGAGGAGATCGTCGGCGAGGTGCGCGACGAGCACGACGAGGACGACGACTCGATCCTCCGCGAGGGCGAGGGCTGGTCGATCTCCGCGCTGCTGCGCCCCGACGAGGTCGCGCGCACGACCGGGGTCCTGCTGCCCGAGGACGAGGAGTACGAGACCGTGGGCGGCCTGCTGCCGTTCGAGCTGGGGCGTGTGCCCGAGGTCGGGGACACGATCGAGGTGGAGGCCCGCGACCTCGATCACGGGCGCCACCTGGCGATCCTCGAGGTGCTCGCGATGGACGGGCTGCGGGTCGACCGCGTCAAGCTCACCCACGAGCCGATCGACGAGGACGGCGACGGGATGCCCGATCGCGCCCCCGAAGAGGAGGACGAGGTCTGATGGGCGACTTCGGCGCCATCGGCATCTCGGTGGTCCTGCTCGTGCTCAACGCGTTCTTCGTCGGCGCGGAGTTCGCGCTCATCTCGGCGCGGCGCTCGATGATCGAGCCGCGCGCGGAGGAGGGCAACCGCCTCGCCCGGATCACGCTCGGCGCGATGGAGAACGTCTCGATGATGATGGCCGGCGCGCAGCTGGGCATCACGCTCTGCTCGCTCGGCCTCGGCTACCTCGGCGAGCCCGCGATCGCGCACAAGCTCGAGGGGCCGTTCCACGACCTCGGCATTCCCGAGGGCCTCGTCCACCCGGTCGCGTTCCTCATCGCGCTGTCGCTGATCGGCTACCTGCACGTGGTGCTGGGCGAGATGGTCCCGAAGAACCTGGCGCTCGCCGGGCCGGACCGCGCCGCGCTGCTCCTCGCGCCGCCGCTCGTGATCATCGTGCGCGTTCTGCACCCGTTCATCGCGGTCCTGAACTGGATCGCCAACCACGTCCTGCGCGCGTTCGGCGTCGTCCCGAAGGACGAGGTGACGTCGACGTTCACCCGCGACGAGGTCGCCGGCCTGGTGGAGGAGTCGCGTCGCGAGGGGCTGCTGGACGACGACGAAGAGCGCCTGGTCGTCGGGGCGCTGACGTTCACCGAGCGCGACGCGCGGTCGGTCCTGCTGCCGGTCGAGGGGCTGGAGACGGTGGACGAGAAGGTCACGCCCGCGCAGCTGGAGGAGATCGCGGCGCGGACGGGCTACAGCCGCTTCCCGGTCGAGCGTGAGGGGCGGATGATCGGCTACCTGCACCTCAAGGACGTCCTGGAGTTCGAGGACGTCCACCGCAACCGCCCGATCGCCTCCTCGTGGATCCGGCCTCTGCCGACCGTCCGCTCCACCGACCGCCTCCGCGCCGTCCTCGCGACCATGCAGCGCTCCGGCGCCCACCTCGCGCGCGTGCGGGACGTCGAGTCGCCGCGCACCCTCGGTGTCGTCGCGCTGGAGGACGTGCTGGAGGAGCTCGTCGGCGAGATCAGGGACGAGGCGGGGGCGAAGGCCTAGCCCGCGAGCTCTGCCAGCCGGCCGGCGAGGATCGCTTCGATCTTGGCCGGCGGCAGCGCGGAGGGGGTGAGGGCGCCCTGGAGCGCGAGGCCGTCGGTGAGGGCGTGGAGCTCGGCGCCGGTGCGGCCGGGGTCGGCGGCGCCGAGCGTCGCCGCCAGCTCGCGGCAGAGGCCG
>DATMVO010000466.1:0-4413 GCA_035563115.1 Solirubrobacteraceae bacterium | reverse complement strand
GCGGGCCCGTCTTGCCGCGCGGGCCGGTCTTGCCGCGCGCGCCGGTGGCGCCGGTCTTGCCGGTCGCGCCGACCGGACCAGCCGGGCCGGTCGCACCGTTGGCACCGTTGGCGCCCGTGGCACCAGCTGCGCCCGTCTCGCCCTTCGGCCCCTCGACGACGACCGGGGCCTCGGGCTCCGGCTCGTTGAGGCGCAGGGTCATCGTGCCGAGCAGGTCCGGATCGCGCTCCGGGCCGCTGCCGGCGGCGTAGTTGGCGGGGAACGCGTACCCGGCGGTCGGCCCGATCTTCACCGCGATGCCCGAGAGCGTCTCGGTCCCGTCGATCGCGCGGGTGTACGACGCGTTCGCGAGGTCGAGGTCGAGGACCTGCTCAGTGCGGTCGTACGGCGTGGCCGGCCCCGGCTGGCCCTTGACGCCGTCGGCGTAGAGCTTGGCCGTCGTCAGGCGCAGCAGAGGGTTGGCGGCGTTCGTCGTGAAGACGATCGTCGGATCGTTCACCGTCACCGCGAAGCCGTGCGTGGTGGCGTTGAACGACACGGTCCCGTCGAACTCGTAGGTGCCGTTCAGGTCGAGCGGGGCGTCCGTGGCCGTGTCGACCTGCGGGTACTCGAACGCGTAGAGCGCGGAGTTGCCGCGCGGGCTCGTCCCGGTCACGGTCGCGCCGGTGGCAGGAGCGGTCGCGGCGACGTTCCCGCCCGCGAGCGTGGTCGCGTAGCCCATGAACGTGCGCGAGTTCGGGCTCGCCACAGACGTGTCGTACACGTTGGCCATCGTCCACTCGAGCGAGCCGGCGGCAAGGGCGGACGAGGCAGGCACGAGCGCGGCGGCCGCGGCGACGGCCACGAGGCCGGCGAGCGGGCCGCGGCGGGTCAAGGAGTTCATCGGGAGACGGGTCCTTCCGGTACTTAGGGGGTCCTAACGAGCGAGTACAGTATCCGACCGCGGCCCCGGTGTTAGGTTTTCCTAAGACGGGGCATGGAACGCGGCCGGACGCCGCGGCTACGCCCTCTCGGATCTGAAGGAGAACCCAGCGACAGTGACCGTCGTACCGCACGCCGCCCGGGCTCGAGCCGCCGCGCTCGCCCTCGTCCTCGCCCTGCTGGGCGCCGTCTTCGCCATGGCGCCGGCCGCCCACGCCGCGCCGCCGAAGCGCATCGTCGCGCTCACCCCGTTCACCGCCAACACGCTGGTCCAGCTCGGCGTCAAGCCGATCGCGATCGGCCAGACGCTCGGCGGCAAGGACCGGATCGACCCGCGGCTGAAGGGCGTCCCCACCCTCACCCTGACGCACCCGAACGGTCCGAACCTGGAGAAGCTCGCGACCGCGAACCCGCAGCTCGTCCTCTCCTCGCCCACGTGGAACAAGGGCCACGCCGCGATGAAGAGCCTGGGCATCAAGGTGGAGGTCTCCGAGCCGCGCTCCGTCGACGCCGTCGCCGCCGAGACGATCCGGATCGGCAAGATCGTCGGCAAGGAAGCCGCCGCGCGGCAGCTCGCCGCGAAGGTCCAGCAGGGGATCGCGGGCGCGACGAAGGGGATCACGAAGCGGCCGAAGGTGCTCGTGATCCTCGCGGTCGGCCGCTCCCCCTTCGCGATGCTCGCCAACTCGTGGGGCGGCGACGTCGTCCGGCGCGCCGGCGGCGAGCTGCTGACGCAGGGCCTGAAGGC
This sequence comes from Solirubrobacteraceae bacterium, assembly GCA_035563115.1. Classification (GTDB taxonomy): domain Bacteria; phylum Actinomycetota; class Thermoleophilia; order Solirubrobacterales; family Solirubrobacteraceae; genus CADCVT01. Next base: position 2,744 of record DATMVO010000466.1, on the reverse strand, counting down.
CGGCGGCGGCTTCGCCCGCATCTCCAACGAGACGGTCGTCGAGCGCAACCCGGACATCATCATCGCGGTGCCGCACGGCAACCCGGACGACCTGGGCAAGCTCGCGACCTACCTCCAGACGAACCCGGCGTGGGCGACGACGAACGCCGCCCGCAACAAGAAGATCTTCGTCTCGACGGGCAACTCGCTGCTGCAGCCGTGGACCGACGTCGGACGCACGATCCGCGATGTCCGCAGCAAGTTCCTCGCCAACTAGCGCGCCGGCCGCCGCCGCGCCCGCGTCCAAGCCCGCTGCCGCCGCCCCGCGCGGCGGCGCGCGCGGGCGCGGGGGCGCGCGTCAGGCCACCGTCGTCCTGCTCGGGATCGTCGCGCTCGTCGGCGGCATCGCCGCGTCGATGACGCTCGGCGCCGTGCACGTGCCGCTGGCCGACGTGTGGGACTCCCTCACCGGCCAGGCGGAGGAGGGCCCGCTCAAGAAGATCATCCTCGACCTGCGCCTGCCGCGGACGGTCGACGCGATCGTCGTCGGCGCCGCGCTCGGCGTCGCGGGCGCGCTGCTCCAGGGGGCGCTCGGCAACCCGCTCGCCTCCCCCGACGTCATCGGCGTGACCGCCGGCGCGGGCTTCGGCGCGGTGCTCATCCTGCTCGTCTTCCCGTCGTCGATCGCGCTGCTGCCGCTCGGCGCGCTCCTCTTCGGCTCGATCGCCGCCGTGATCGTCTTCGGCATCGCCTGGACGGGCGCGAACGCCGGCTCGATCGGCCGGCTGATCCTGGCGGGCATCGCGGTGCAGGCGATGTTCGGCGCGCTGACGACGTCGATCATGGTCGCGTTCAGCGACCGCGTGCAGTCCGCCGTCTTCTGGCTCGCGGGCGGCCTGACGTCCGAGGGCTGGGCCGAGATGGAGGTCGCCTGGCCGTACTTCCTCGTCGGCGCGATCGTCGCGGCGGTCCTCATCCGCCCGCTCGACCGGCTCGCGCTGGGCGACGAGGTCGCCGAGTCGCTCGGCGCGCGCCCGCGGATGATCCGCCTCGGCGCCGCCGTCGCCGCCGCGCTGCTGGCCTCCGCCGCCGCCGCGCTCGCGGGCCTGCTCACCTTCCTCGGCCTCGTCGTGCCGCACGTGGTGCGGCTGGCGGGCGGCTCGCACTCGCACCGCTTCGTCGTGCCGACCTCCGCCATCTTCGGCGCCGCGCTGCTGCTGCTCGGCGACACGCTCGCGCGCGTGGCGTTCGCCCCGATCGAGCTGCCCGTCGGGCCGTTCATGGTAATCCTCGGCGTGCCGCTCTTCCTCTGGCTGCTGCGGAGGGCGGTGTGAGCGGGCCGCTCCTCCAAGCCACCGGCGTGCAGGTGCAGATCGGCGAGGCGCGGATCCTCCACCACGCCGACCTCACCGTCTCGCGCGGCGAGCTCGTCGCGGTCGTCGGGCCGAACGGCGCCGGCAAGTCGACGCTCGCCCGCGCCGTCGCGGGGATGCAGAAGCTCGCCGGCGGCGAGGTGCGGTGGGACGGCGAGGAGCTGAAGAAGCTGCGCGGCCGCCGCCTCGCGCTGCTGCGCGCCTTCGTCCCGCAGCGCCCGCGCGTGCCGGAGGGGATCGACGTCCGCCAGGCCGTCGAGATCGGGCGCTCGCCGCACATCAAGCCGCTCGCGCGGCCGACGTCGAAGGACCGCGCTGCCGTGGAGCGCTCGCTGGAGCGCGCCGGCGCGACCGAGCTGGCCGAGCGCCGCCTCCACACCCTCTCCGGCGGCGAGCTGCAGCGCGTGCAGGTCGCCGTCGCGCTCGCGCAGGAGGCCCCCGCGCTGATCGCCGACGAGCCGACCGCCCATCTCGACCTCGGCGCGTCCGCGACGCTCGCCAAGCTCCTGCGCTCGCTCGCCGACGAGGGCCTCGCCGTCGTCCTGGTGGTCCACGATCTCGCCCTGGCCGCCGCGATCGCCGACCGCGTCGTGGTCGTCTCGGACGGCCGCACGGTCGCCGACGGCCCGGCCGAGGACGTGCTGGACCGCCGGACGCTCCGCGACGTCTGGCACGTCGAGGCCGGCCTGGAGGCCGACCACCACGGCCACACCGCCCTGCGCGTCGACTGGCTCGGCGCACCCCGACACGAGCTCGCAACGAAGGAGACGCTCACGTGACCACCCGGAGGATCGCCGCCGGCGCCGCGACCGTCGCCCTGCTGGCCGGCGCGTCCGCGGCCGTGCCCGGCGCGGCGCAGGCCCAGTCCGCCGACCGCGGCGCGACGACCCTCGCGCTCAGCGCGAGCGCGCTGAAGGCGCTCAAGGCGCAGGGCGTCACCGTCACCGCCGTCTCGCCGGCCAAGCTGCGCGCCGGGAAGCTCACGCTGCCGGTGGCGCGCGGCGCGCTCGGGACGCGCTCCTCCTGGCTCGAGCACGACGGCGGCCTGACCTTCCGGCGCCGCGCGGGCGGCAAGGTGCGCAAGGTCGCGTTCACCGACCTGCGCGCGACCCTGAGCGCGTCGCCGAACGTCAGCGCCTCCTCCGGTGACCGCCGCGTCTCCCTCTTCACCGTCGCCAAGCGGACCGCGTCGGTGAACGCGGACGCGGGGACGGCCGGGCTCGCCGCGACGAAGGTGACGCTCACCGCCAAGGCCGCCACGCTCCTGCGCAAGGGGCTGCGCCTCAAGCGGCTCAGCCGCGCGCTCGGCTCGGTGTCTGTCGACGCGGCGCTGCGCGGGCGAACCGCCGGCTCCACGCCGTCCGCCCCCGGCACGACGGCGCCGGGCGGCAC
>DATMVO010000465.1:0-3350 GCA_035563115.1 Solirubrobacteraceae bacterium | reverse complement strand
CCGCTGCGCGCGCGGTTCGCGGTCGGCTGCGACGGCGCGCGGAGCGTCGTGCGCGAGGCGCTTGGCATCCCGTTCGAGGGCGAGCGGTACGAGCGCCACAAGCTCGTGCAGGCCGACGCGCGGCTCCGCGCGGGCTTCCCGCTCAGCGGCGGCGAGGCGCGGTTCTGGTTGCGGCCCGACGGCTTCCTCGGGGCGCTCCCGCTGCCCGCCGGCACCGCGCGGCTCTTCGCGCTCGTCCCCGACGCCGATCCGTCCGACGACCGCGACCCGACGCTGCCCGAGATGCAGGCGCTGCTGCGCGAGATCACCGGCGACCCGGTGCTCGAGCTGTCGGACCCGCGCTGGCTCTCCCACACCCGCTTCCAGCACCGGCGCGCCGCTCGGTTCCGCGAGGGCCCGTGCTTCCTCGCCGGCGACGCGGCGCGGATCGTCCCGCCGATCCTCGGGCAGGGGATGAACACCGGCATGCAGGACGCGTCGAACCTCGGGTGGAAGCTCGCGTACGTCGCGCGTGGGCGGGCGCGCGAGACGCTCCTCGACTCGTACGCCGCCGAGCGCGAGGCGGTCGCCGACCTCGTCATCGAGCGGACCGACAGCGCCTACCGCCACCTCAGCGACGCGAGCGGGCTCCAGCAGGCGCTCGCCCGCACGCTCGGCCCGCGGCTCGCCGCGACCGACACGCTCCAGCAGCGCGTGCGCGACCAGCTCTTCGGCCTCGCCTACCGCTACCCGTCCGCGTCGACCGCGGTGGGGGACGGCGGCGGCGAGCGCGCGCCCGACGCGGTCGCGGTCGACCGCGAGCTGCGGCCCACGAACGTCCACGCGCTGCTGGAGGACGGGGCGTACACGGCGCTCGCGTTCCGCGGCGGCGAGCCCGACCCGGACGGCGCCTCCGCGCTCCGCGCCCGCCCCGGCCTGCGCGTCGTCGAGGTCCTCCGCCGCCCGCCCGCGCCCGACGACCTGCGCCGCGACGTCCTCGCCGACCGCGACGGCCTCATCCACGACCGCTTCGGCGCGGCCGCCGGCGACCTCGTCCTCGTCCGCCCGGACGGCTACGTCGCGCTCCGCACCCGCCGCCCCGCCGCCGTCGACCAGCACCTCGACACGGTGCTGGCGAGCTAGAGGACGATCAGCGAGATCGCCGCGAAGTGGAGCGCGGCGGCGCCGACGACGAGGGCGTGGAAGATCTCGTGGTAGCCGAAGACGCGTGGCGACGGGTTCGGGCGCTCGGTGGCGTAGATGATCGCGCCGGCGGTGTAGAGCACGCCGCCGATCGCGACGAGCACGAGCGCGCCGACGGCGTAGCCGGCCAGCTCGGGGATCGCGACCGCGCCGCTCCAGCCCACGAGGAGGTAGACGACCGCGCTGAGCCACTTCGGCGCCCTCGGCCACAGGAGGTTGAGCGCGACGCCCGCCGCCGTCCCGCCCCACGCGACCGCGAGGAGCACCGTGCGGGTCGGGTCGTCGAGCGTCAGCAGCGCGATCGGCGTCACCGTCGCGGCGATCAGGACGAAGATCATCGAGTGGTCCAGCCGCCGCATCCACATGCGGGCGCTCGGCCGGCGCCACGTCACGCGGTGGTAGAGCGCGCTCGTCCCGAGCAGGCCCGCGAGGCCGATCGCGTAGACGAGCGCGGCGATCCGCTCGCGCGTCCCGTCCGCGGCGATCACGAGCATCGCCCCGGCGCCCAGGGCGACGAAGAAGGCGTACTGATGCAGGACGCCTCGCCAGCGTGGCTTGAGGATCTCCGGCACGTTCGTCGTCACGTGCCCGAATCTACCTCGTCGGGCGCAGGGGAAACGTGCCGGGTCTCAGCGGTTCACGGCTTGAGCACGATCCGCGCGCGGACCGTCCGCGCGGCGCCGGTGCGGTCGCGTGCCGTGATCCGCAGCCGCACCTCGGTGCGGCGCTTCGCGCGGCGCAGCGGCTTGATCGCGGCGTCGTTCAACGGGATGCCGAGCACGGTCGACATGCCGGCCTTCAGCTTCGCGTCCGCGCGCCCGATCTCGGTGCCGTCCGCGAGCGTCGCGGCGACCGCGGCAGTGCCGTCGAAGTCGGGCGTCAGCGTCGGGCCGGTCAGCGCGCCGTCCTTCGCCACCGCCTTCGTGCGCGTGCGCGCGCCGGGGGTGACGGTGAGCATGTCGGCCAGCCGCTCGGCGTCGGCGACGCCGCGCACGCTCGACGGGAGCGGGACGCGCTCGGCCCCCGGCCGCTCGCCCGTCGTCCGCAGCGCGCGCGACGCGCCGGGGAGGACCTGGAAGGTCGCCTCGTAGGTCTGCACGCCGGTCGAGAAGCTCGGGTCCGGGCTCCACTCGACGCCGACCGTGAAGCGGCCGCTCGCCTGCCCGGCGCGGTAGGTCACGAGGCCGTCGGCGCCGACCTCGGCGTGGCCGGCCTTCGGCTCGCCGGCGGCCCGCGCGTACAGCGGCGTGCCCCACGGGCCGGTGCAGGTGACGCGGGCGCGCGCCGTCGCGCCGGGGTCGAGGAAGACGGGGGAGGAGACGGTGCACGCGCCGCCCGGGTCGCGGCCGATGCCGACGAGCACGTCGGCCTTGCCGCCCACGCCGTCGTCGGCGGTCAGGCGCACGACGTCGAACGTCGCGGTCGACGCCGGGTCCTTCGTGTAGGTCAACCGGCCCCGGCCCGCCTCGTCCTGCTCGAGGTCGACCGTGCCGTGGTGCGGCTGCTGCTTGACCTCGTAGGCGATGCCGTCGCCGTCAGCGTCCTCGCAGAACGCCAGGTGCGGGAAGGTCACGTCGCCGAGCTCGGGCTGCGGGATGGCGACGGGCGCGCAGACCGGCGGCGTGTTGAGCCCCTCGCCGACCATCAGGTGGAGCGTGCGGGTCGCTCCGGCGTCCGCGTCGTCGCCGCTCAGCGCGCGGACCTTGACGGTGTCGACGGCGGGCGCGGTCGGGAGCGGCTCGCGCGGGACGTAGATCGCCTCGCCGCCGTCGAGCTTGACCTTGCCGAGCGCGCCCTGCTGGACGACCTCGAGCTTCGCGCCGTCGCCGTTGGCGTCGGCGCAGCGGACGTCGAGCAGCCGCGGGCCCTTGACGCGGACGGGGCTGCGGGCGCTGTTCTCCCAGCCGCCGCGCGAGCCGAAGGTGCAGGTGGGGGCGAGCTCGACGGTGCGGAAGTCGACCTCGAGCGGGACGCCGCCGGCCTCGTTGGTCGCCACGACGCCGAAGGTGTCGGCGGTGACCGCGTCGTCGGTGTGGACGTACGAGAGCGACTCGTCCTCGGCGGTGCGTAGCTCGCCGGCGCGCGGCTCCAGCGTCCCGGGCTCGAGGCCGGTCACGCCGGCGCAGCGCGCGCGGACGGCGTCGATCAGCTCGCCCGGCTCCGGCGCG
>DATMVO010000464.1:0-2027 GCA_035563115.1 Solirubrobacteraceae bacterium | reverse complement strand
GGCGGCCGCGCGACGGGCGGCGCGTCAGCCACGGCGCCGCACCCCCTTCACGGGGGTCGTGGAGGAGGCGGTGAGGGAGGCGAGGGCGGGCCATGATCCTCGCCAGGGGATCGGCACACGAACCCGTCCCCGAACCCGCCGATGGGTTGATCGGACGTCTGAGCGGCCGACCTGGCGCGCCGCCGCGCCGCCCCGCACCGGCGTCAGACGGTCTGCGGCAGCAGCGCCTTCTGCGAGTCGCGGCGCCACTCGATCAGCAGCGCGGTCGCGTCGTCGCGCAGGCGCCCCTCGTTCGTCGAGATGATCGCCTCGCGCAGGCGGCGGAGGGTGTCGGGCGCGGCGTCGCCGCTGCCGGCCTGGCGCTCGAGGAACTCCGCCAGCCGCATGGTCGTGAAGAGCGCGCCGTCCGGGCGGCGGGCCTCGGTCAGCCCGTCGGTGTAGAGGAGGACCATGTCGCCGGGCTCGAGCGCGACCTCGCCCGTCACCGGCGGCCCGCCCGCGAGCCGCAGCCCCATCGGCGGCACCCGCTGGACCTCCAGCTCCTTGATGAACTTGCCGCCGCGCACGAGCAGCGGCGACGGGTGACCGGCGCTGATCCACCGCAGCACGCCCTCCCGCACGTCGAGCTGCATCAGGCACGCGGTGACGTAGCGGTTGTCCGGGTACTGCTCGGCGACCTCCTCGTCGATCGAGCGGTACGCGTCGGCCAGGCTCGCCCCCACCCGGCGGCGCTGGCGGTAGACCGCGAGCGCGAAGGTCGTGACGCCCGCCGCCGCGAGCCCGTGGCCGACGCCGTCGAAGATGCCGGCGTGCAGCACGTCGCCGTCGAGCGCGTAGTCGTACGCGTCGCCGCCCAGGTCGTACGCCGGCTCGAGCATCGCGCCGAGCACGAAGTCGTCGGTCGCGATGACGGTCGGCGGGACGAGCTCGCGCAGCAGCTCGGTCGCGGTCGTGAGCGGCGCGCGGCGGCGCAGGCGCTTGAAGACGTCCGAGTACCCGTCCTTGGTGACGAGGAGCATCGCGGCGAAGTGGGCGTACCGCTCGCAGACGACGATCGTCTCCGGCGCCACCGGCCCCGGATCGGCGAGCACCATCTCCACCACGCCGAGCCGCTCGGTGCCGTCCATCAGCGGCACCCACAGGCGCCGGCCCTCGCTCAGCTCCGTCTCGAGGATCTGGCTGGACGTGTACGTCCGGCCGGCGATCGTCCCCTGCACGGCGAGCGGCTCGCGCCCCGCGGCGTCGGGCGCCGGGACCGGCGTGAGGAGCTGCTGCTCGAGGTCGACGAGGTAGAGGACGAGCGCGCTGACGCCGATCCGCCGCGCCTCCGCGGCGAGGATCTCCGGCAGCTCGTGCGGCGGGCTGAGGTGCGTGCGGCGCAGCACCTCCATGAGCATCGTGCCGCTCTCGGCGGCGAGCGCGCCGGACACGACGCCGGTGGTGGCTGCTCGTTCCATTCGTCCTCCTCCGTCCCCGGTGACCCCGCGTCGCATGCGCGGTGACCCACCCGGTCAAGGCGAAGGTGCACGAACGTCGCTCAGCGGGCAACCCTGCTCGGGTGAGCCCGTCCCTTCCCGCGTCGTTCGAGGACACCTGGCCCGCGGTCGCGGAGAGCGTGCCGCGGGCGCGCCATGCCGTCATCGCGCATCTGAGAGAGGCGGCGACCCCGGATCCGCCGCTCAGCGACGTAGCGCTCGCGGTCTCCGAGGCGGTGAGCAACGTCGTCAACCACGCGTACGCCGGCGACGCCACGCCGGGCAGCGTCCGGGTGGGGCTGGGGGTGACGCCCGAGGAGATCCGCCTGACCGTCGAGGACGACGGCGGCGGGCTGGTCCCGCGGCTCGACTCGCCCGGGATGGGTCTCGGGCTGCCGCTGATCGCGCACGTCGCCGACCGGTTCGACACGCGCACCGCGCCCGGCGAGGGCACGCGCCTGTGCGTCTGGTTCCGGCGCGACCCCGCCGAGGCGACGCTGAAGGACTAGGCCGCGACGAGCGCCGGCGCGCACGCCGGCGCGGCGCCGGCGA
>DATMVO010000463.1:0-3760 GCA_035563115.1 Solirubrobacteraceae bacterium | reverse complement strand
GGAGCCGTTGCCGGTGGGCGCGGCGGCCGCGGGAGCGCCGCCGTCGCCGCCGGAGATCTCGGCGAGCAGCGCGCCGACCTGGACGGTGTCGCCCTCGGCGGCGTGGATCTTCACGACGGTGCCCGACGCGGGAGCCGGCACCTCGGCGTCGACCTTGTCGGTGGAGACCTCGACGAGGGTCTCGTCGGCCTCGACCGTGTCGCCCTCGTGCTTGTGCCACTCGAGGACCGTGCCCTCGGTCACCGACTCCCCCATCGCCGGGAGGGTGACTTGAATCGTCGTACCGGTCGCCATGAAAGCTCGAACTCTCAGCCTACCCGCTGTCTGTTGCGAGTCTCGCGGATGAACATGTAGGACCCGAAGAAGGGTCCGATACCTCCTAAGACGACCACCGCGGCGGCGATCTTGAGAGGGATGACGCGGAGCCGCACGGCGGTGACGCACGCGAGGCCCATCAAGATCCAACCCCATCCGTGTACCCAGCCCAGCGCGGTCCTCTCCGAGTCCGTCGCCATCGCGACGAGGAGGGCCAGGTAGACGAGGGAGTGGGTGAACGACGCGTACTTCAGCGCCGTGAAGCCGCTGATGCGTCGGCGGGCTGGCGCGGCGGAGACGCTCACGCCACCAGCTTGGCCGCGCGCCGCAGCGGCTCGTCGGCCTCGTCGGGCCAGTCGTCGGGGTCGGCCGGCCACCACGCGTACGCGTCGTGCTCGTGGTCCGGCGTGACCTGCGCGCCGGGGGCCAGCCACGCCTGCCCGACGAACATGACCATGTCGTTGGGCATGCGGATGAGCGCCTCGGCCCGGATCCGCTCGGGCGCGACCGACCACTCCTCGTCCAGCTCGCGCGTGAGGGTCGTGGCCGGGGACTCGCCCGGATCGACCGCGCCGCCGGCCCCGAGGGCCCAGCGGCTCGGCCAGCTCGCCAGCCACGCGGCGCGGCGGCCGGCGAGCCAGCGGCCCTCGCTGTCGCGGATGACGCAGAGGGCGGAGAGCGAACCGGACGTGTCGCCGCTCACCAGCCGCAGCGCCCAGCGCATCGGCTGCAACGTGACGTGCAGGCGGCCGTCCGCGTGCGTGAAGTCGACGAGCCGGGCGGCGGTGCCGTCGTGGCTCGGGGACCCGCGCTCGGCGAGCTTCGCGATCGCGTCGTCGGCGGCCGCGGTGTGCTCCTGTGTCGGCGCGAAGGCCTCGTCGAGCCACGTGGCCTCGATCGCGTCCAGGGGCCACGGGCCACGCGCGAGGAGGACGGGCAGATCGGCCATCTCGTGACAAGGTACGAGCATGGCGAGCCGACGGCGGAAGCACTGGGGTTGGGGGTACGCGGACGAGCAGCCTTCGCCGTCCGAGGTGCGGGCGATGGCGGGCGGGATCCGGGACGTGCTCGGCCTGGGTGACGGAGTCGTGGAGGACCCGGTGGAGCTCGCCGCCGTCCGCCTGCCCGAGCCGCGCGTCGCGCCGCCGCCGTTCGCGTCGGCCGATCCGTATGAGCGCGCCTTCCACGCCCACGGCGCGTCCTACTCCGATGTCGTCCGCGCGTTCCGCGGCGACCTCGCCCACGCGCCGGACGTCGTGGCGCGGCCGCGCTCGGAGGAGGATGTCGAGCGGGTGCTCGAGTGGGCGGCCGGGGAGGGCGTCGCGGTGGTGCCGTTCGGCGGCGGGACGTCGGTCGTCGGAGGCGTGACACCGCCGGCGGATCGCGCCACGCTCTCCCTCGACCTCACCGCGCTGGACCGCGTGCTGGAGGTCGACGACGTCTCGCGCGCGGCGCGGGTGCAGGCCGGGGTGCTCGGCCCGGCGCTGGAGGCGCAGCTGGGCGAGCACGGGATGACGCTCCGCCACTTCCCGCAGTCGTTCGAGCTCTCGACGCTCGGCGGGTGGATCGCGACGCGCGCCGGCGGCCACTTCGCGACGGTGGAGACGCACATCGACGACCTGGTGGAGAGCGTGCGCGCCGTGACGCCGGGCGCGGGGGTGTGGGCGTCGCGCCGCCTGCCGGGCAGCGGCGCCGGGCCGTCGCCGGACCGGCTGCTGCTGGGGAGCGAGGGCACGCTGGGCGTCATCACCGAGGCGTGGGTGCGCATCCGCCCGCGGCCGACCTCGCGCCGCTCGGCCGCGATCCTCTTCCCCGACTTCCTCCGTGGCGCCGAGGCGGTGCGGGCGCTCGCGCAGTCGGGGCTGCGGCCGTCGAACTGCCGGCTGATCGACCCGCTCGAGTCGCGCTTCACCGGCGCGGGCGACGGGACGAGCGCGGTGCTCGTGCTCGGCTTCGAGAGCGCGGGGTTCGACGTGGCGCCGCTCTTCGACCAGGCGCTCGTGATCGCGCGCGAGTGCGGCGGCGTGGTGGAGGAGCCGGACGACGACCCGCTCGCGCCCGCTGCCGACGGCGGCTCCGGCGACGGGGCGGTCGGTGCCTGGCGCTCCGCGTTCCTCCGCGCGCCGTACCTGCGCGACACGTTCGTGGCGATGGGCGTGCTGTCCGAGACCTTCGAGACCGCGGTGACGTGGGACCGGTTCCCCGCCTTCCACGCCTCGGTGCTCGCCGCGACCCGCGAGGCGGCGGGCGAGGGCGCGCTCGTCTCCTGCCGCTTCACCCACGTCTATCCGGACGGGCCCGCGCCGTACTACACGGTGCTGGCGAACGCGCGGCGCGGCGAGGAGGTCGAGCAGTGGGCGCGGATCAAGGCCGCGGCGGCCGACGCGATCATCGCCGGCGGCGGCACGATCACCCACCACCACGCGGTCGGCCGCGACCACCGGCCCTGGTACGACCGGCAGCGCCCGGATCCGTTCGCCGCCGCGCTGCGCGCCGCCAAGTCGGCCGTCGACCCGGCCGCGATCCTCAACCCGGGCGTGCTGCTGTGACGCGCGACTCCAGGTCGAGCAGCGCGCTCGCGACCGCGTCCGGGTGCGTGACCATCGCCAGGTGCTCGACGCCGTCGAGCTTCCCGACCGGCCAGCCGCGCTCGGCGGCGTCCTGCGCCCGCGCGTCGTAGGTGGCGGTGAAGCGCAGGTACGCGCTCGGGCGCTCCGCCCACCCGGACGGCACGTCGACCTCGCCGGAGAAGTAGGCGTGCGGGAGCGACGGCATCTCCGCGAAGAGCGCCTCGCGCCGCGCCTTGTCGGGCACGAGCGCCTTCGTCGCCTTGCGCGGGAACCAGCGCCACCACGGCGGCAGCCGCCCGTCCTTGGCCATGTTCCCGAGCTGCTCGGCGAACCGGGGCGGGGCGAGCGGGACGGTCTCGGCGTCCCACGGCGGGAGCGAGGCGTCGACGTAGAGGAGCGCGGCCAGGTCGAGGCCGTCGGCGATGGCGGGGAGGAGGAGGCCCGCGCCGCTGTGGCCCGCGAGCACCGTCTGACCGCCGGCCTTCTGCACCGCCTCCCGCGCGCGCTCGACCACGAACCGCCACCCCGGCTCGGGCGCGTCCGCGACGCCGGTCAGCGACGGCACCACCACGTCGCGCCCACGGGCGCGCAGGGTCTCCGCCACGCCGGCCCACGTCCCGGGGCCGACGAGCGGGCTGTGGACGAGGACGATCGTCGGCTCCGGCATCGCGCCAGCGAGTATGGCGTCCTGGCCGCCCGCGACACTGCGCACGCGCGCGTGTTGAAGAAGACCGTCGTGAGACTCCTCCCGCTCCTCATCCTCCTCGCGCTCGTGCCCGCGAGCGCCGCCGCCGCGCAGCCCGTCGACGTGCTGCCGCAGGTTCCGCTGCCCTGCCCGGACGCCTCCGCGCCCGCCGCGGCCCCGCCTGCCCTCG
>DATMVO010000462.1:0-9971 GCA_035563115.1 Solirubrobacteraceae bacterium | reverse complement strand
CGACCGCGACGACCGCGCCGACCCCGGCCCCAGCCCCGGCCGACGAGGAGCCCGCGACGCCGAACGCGACGCCGGTCCCCGCGCCGGAGGAGCAGGCCGTCACGCCCACGAGCCCCGCCCGCACCGTCCGCGCCTTCTACGAGCGCGCCGCGGAGGACGACCTCGACGGCGCCTGGGCGCTCGCCGGCCCCGGCCTCCGCCGGCAGCTCGGCCCCCGCGGGCGGTTCGACGGCACCTTCCGCACCCTCCAGTCCATCCGCTTCGACCGCCTGAGCACCGTCGACCCCTCCCCGCCGACCGCGACCGTCCGCCTCTCCACCGTCGCGACCCACACCGACCGGACCGACCGGTGCACCGGCAGCGCCCAGACCTCCCAGACCGCCGACGGCACCTGGCAGATCGAGCGGATCGACGTGGACTGCTGAACGCGCGCGTGGCGCGAAAGCGCGGAACGGGTACAGGTCCGGAGATTCGATGCCCGAGCCCGCGCCCGCACCTCCCGCGCCCCACCCGTTCGCGCCGATCGCCGACCACGTGCCGGCGATCCTGTTCGTCCTCGACGGCGAGGGCCGGCCGCTCCACGTCGAGGGCGCGTGCACCGAGCTGCTCGGCGCGCCGGGCGACCGGTACGTCGGCGACCGCTTCGCGTGGGAGCGCGACGCCGCGCCCCTCCACGCCACGACGACCACCGTCGACGGCGACGGCCCCGAGACCCGGCGCACCTACGGCGTCCTCGTCCCCGAGGTCCCCGGCCGCGACCCGGTCACAACCCTCCCCGGCCGCCCGCTCCTGCTCGAGCACCTGCGCCTCGCCACCGCCCGTGCGCGCCAGTCCGACGGCCGCGTCGTCGTCCTCCACCTCGGGCTCGACGGCCTGGATCTCGTCGGCGCCGGCCTCGGCCGCGGCGCCCACGAGCAGGTCGTCCGCGAGGTCGCCACACGCGTCCGCGACGCCGTCTCCGACACCGCGCTCGTCGCCTCCGTCGGCGACGGCGAGCTCGTCGTGATGCTCGCCGACCTCGGCGCCGACGCCGCGCACAGCGCCGAGGCCGCCGCGGGCCAGGCGATCGTCGCCGCCGGACGGCCGCTGGAGGTCGACGGCGAGCGGTTCGAGCTGACCCCGCGCGTCGGCGCGAGCATGCTCCCCGGCGACGCCGCGGACGCCGAGGCGCTGCTCCGCCACGCCGAGGGCGCGATGCGCGAGGCGCGCCGCGACGGCAGCGGCCGCGTCCTCTTCTACGACGGCGGCACCTCCGAGGCGCTCGAGCGGCTCCTCGTCACCTCACGGCTCCGCCGCGCGCTCGACCGCGACGAGCTCGTCCTCCACTTCCAGCCGATGTTCCGCCTCGCCGGCACCGGCATCGCCGCGGTCGAGGCGCTGCTGCGGTGGGAGGATCCCGAGCGCGGGCTCGTGCCGCCGCTCGACTTCATCCCGGTCGCCGAGTACACGGGGCTGATCGAGCCGATCGGCCGCTGGGTGGTCGAGGAGTGCTGCCGCCAGGCCGCCGCGTGGCGCGACGCGGGGCTCACCGTCGCGATCTCGTTCAACGTCTCGCCCCGCCAGTTCCGCGACCCCGCGCTGCTGGAGCACCTGGAGCGGCAGATCGCCGAGCACGCGCTCGACCCGTCGCTGCTGATGGTCGAGGTGACCGAGTCGGTCGCGATGCGCGAGCCCGCCTGCGTGGAGCCGGTCCTCGACGGGCTCCGGGAGCTGGGCGTGCGGCTGGCGATCGACGACTTCGGCGCCGGCCACTCGTCGCTCGCGCGGCTGCGCGACATGCGCGTGGACGTATTGAAGATCGACCGCGGGTTCCTCGTCGGCGCGCCCGACGACCGCCGCGCGACGAAGCTCCTGCAGGCGACGCTCGACCTCGCCGGCGCGCTCGACATGACGCCGGTCGCCGAGGGCGTCGAGACCGAGCAGCAGCGCTCCTACCTCGCCGGCCGCGGCTGCACCCTCGCGCAGGGCTTCCACCTCGCCCGCCCGCTCCCGGCCGACGCGGTCACCCCGCTGCTGCACGCGCACCCCGACCCCTGAGCGCGCGGCAGCCGCAGGCCCTGGACCGCTAGCCGCGCACGGCGACCCGCACCGTGGCGCGCTTCACGCCCGCCGTGGTCACGGTGAACGCCGCCCTCAACCCGCGCTTGCCGCGCAGCGCCCTGCGGTCGCGGGCGGCGAGCGTGAGGCATCTGGGACATCCCTCGCCCAAACGGCCCAGGTGCGAGCCGGTTGCGCGGTAGCGGCGACGCGCCAACCAATCTCGACATCATCCCATGCCATGGGCGATTCTTAGGGTGCCCGAACTCGGCAGTGCTTAGGGCGCCCTAACACCGGGCAGCGGCCGGAGGGATGCCCCAGAGTCCCGACACGCATACACGCTTCCGCCGTGCGGCCGCCCCGCTGCTCGGCGGGGACACCATCGAGGAGTACCGCCGGGCGGTCGGCCGCGGCGTCGACCGGGTCGCGCGCCACCTGGAGGGCGTGCAGGCGCCGTTCAGCGGCGCCCAGCCCGAGCAGCTGGAGGCCGCGGTGGCGGAGGTCGATCTCGACCGTCCGCTGCGCTCCCTCGACGGCGCACTCGACGAGATCCAGCGGCTCTACCTCGACGACGCGGTCTTCTTCCACCACCCGCGCTACCTCGCCCACCTCAACTGCCCCGTCGCGATCCCGGCGCTGCTGGCGGAGGCGATCCTCGCGCCGGTCAACTCGTCGCTCGACACGTTCGACCAGAGCGGCGGCGCGACGCTGATCGAGCGGCGGCTGGTCGACTGGACGGCGGAGCGGCTCGGGTTGCCGGCGCAGACGGCCGACGGCGTCTTCACGAGCGGCGGGACGCAGTCGAATCTCCAGGCCCTCCACCTCGCGCGGGACGAGGCGCTGGCCCGCGCAGGGACCGTGGCGAAGATGCAACCACTGCGGATCTTCGTGTCGGAGGCCGGCCACTTCTCCGTCGTGAAGTCCGCGCGGCTGCTCGGGCTCGGCGAGGACGCGGTGACGGCGATCCCGACCGACGACGGGAAGCGGATGCGGGTCGACGCCCTGGGCGAGGCGCTGCGGGGGAGCGTCGCGCGGGGCGAGCGGCCGATGGCCATCGTCGCCACCGCGGGCACCACGGACTTCGGCTCGATCGACCCGCTGCCGGAGATCGCGGCGCTGGCGCACGAGCACGGCGCGTGGCTCCACGTCGACGCCGCGTACGGCTGCGGGCTGCTGGTGAGCGGCCGGCGGCGCGCGCTGCTCGACGGGATCGAGCGGGCCGACAGCGTCACGGTCGACTTCCACAAGTCGTTCTTCCAGCCGATCAGCTCCAGCGCGGTGCTCGTGCGCGACGGCGCGACGCTCCGCCACGTCACCCACCACGCCGACTACCTCAACCCGCAGGCGAGCCTCACCCCGAACCAGGTCGACAAGTCGCTCCAGACGACCCGCCGGTTCGACGCGCTCAAGCTGTGGCTGACGCTGCGGATGATGGGCGCCGAGCGGATCGGCGAGCTGTTCGACCACGTCTGCGACACCGCCGACGCCGCGTTCCAGCTCCTCGACGCCGACGACCGGTTCGAGGTGCCCGTCCGCCCCACGCTGAGCACGCTCGTCTTCCGCTGCACCGACACCGGCGGCGACGACCTCGATCGCGCGAACCGCCGCGCGCGGCAGGCGCTGATGACGTCGGGCGACGCGGTGGTCGCCGCGACGAAGGTCGGCGGGGAGCAGTTCCTCAAGTTCACGCTGCTCAACCCGGCGACGACCCTGGAGGACATCGCGGCCGTGATCGAGCTGATCGCCGACCACGCCGCCACGACCGAGAGGCAGGCCGCATGAGCACGCCCACGCACACGCACGACGTCGTCGCGATCGGCCTCGGGCCGTTCAACCTGGGCCTCGCGGCGCTGACCGACCCGATCGAGGAGCTCGACTGCGTCTTCCTCGACCGCCGCGACGGGTTCGACTGGCACCCGGGGATGATGCTGGAGACCGCGACGGTCCAGACGCCGTTCCTGGCCGACCTCGTCACGCTCGCGGACCCGACCTCGCCGCTCTCGTTCCTCAGCTATCTCAAGCAGGCCGGGCACCTCTACTCGTTCTACATCCGCGAGACCTTCCAGCCGCTGCGCAGCGAGTTCAACGCGTACTGCCAGTGGGTGGCCGAGCAGCTCAGCACGCTCCGCTGGGGGCGTGAGGTGGAGGCCGTGACGTACGACGCGGACGCCGACGAGTACGTGGTGGAAGCGGTGGTGAAGGGCGAGCGGACGGAGCGCCGCGAGACCTACCGCGCGCGGCACCTCGTCCTCGGCACCGGCACGCCGCCGCACATCCCGCCCGGCGTCGACCCGCTCCCCGGCGACGCGGTCCACTCGTCGGGCTACCTCCCCGCGCGCGACGAGCTGGTGGGCAAGCGGTCGGTCGCCGTCGTGGGCGGCGGGCAGAGCGCGGCGGAGATCTTCCTCGACCTGCTGGAGGGGATCGACGAGCACGGCTACGCGCTGACGTGGATCACGCGCTCGCCGCGGTTCTTCCCGCTCGACTACACGAAGCTGACGCTGGAGATGACGTCGCCGGAGTACGTGGACTACTTCCACGACCTCCCGGCCGGCGTGCGCGACGACCTCGTCCGCGAGCAGGCGATCCTCTACAAGGGGATCGACTCGGAGCTGATCGACGAGATCTTCCACACGCTGTACCGCAAGCACCGGCGCGGGCGGCCGATGGCGCGGCTGCTGACGAACACGGAGCTGGTCGGCGCGACGCACGAGGACGGGTGCTTCGCGCTCGAGCTCCACCAGACCGAGGCGGACGAGCGGTTCTCGGTGTCGTCCGAGGGGCTCGTGCTGGCGACCGGCTACCGCCAGCAGGTGCCGGAGTTCCTGGACGGAGTGCGCGACCGGATCGCGTGGGACGACCGCGGCCGGTACGACGTCGCCCGCGACTACACGATCGACGCCGCACGCGAGGGACGGATCTTCGTGCAGAACGGGGAGCTGCACACGCACGGCTTCACGGCGCCCGACCTCGGGATGGCCTGCTACCGCAACTCGTGCATCATCCGCTCGCTGCTGGGCGGGCGCGAGGTGTACGCGGTGGAGCGCGCGATCGCGATGCAGGAGTTCGGCGTGCCGGGGCGCGCCGCGGCGACGGCGGGGGTGCGGTGATGGTGGCCGAGGAGCTGGTCCACACCGATCCCGCGCTCGGGACGTTCGCGTTCCGCCCGGTCGTCCCGCGCGACGACGCGCCGCTCCTGCACGCGTGGGTCACGCACCCCAAGGCCGCGTTCTGGCTGATGCAGGACGCGGACGTCGCGACAGTGGAGGCGGAGTACGCGCGCATCGCGGCCTCCCCCACCCACGAGGCGTTCGTCGGCCTGCACGACGGGGCGCCGGCGTTCCTCGCCGAGCGGTACGACCCGGCGCACGATCCGGTGGGGACCGTCTATGACGTGCAGCCCGGCGACGTCGGGATGCACTTCCTCGTCGCCCCGTCCGACCGGCGGATCCACGGCTTCACCCACGGCGTCATCACCGCCGTGATGGCGCTGATGTTCAGCGATCCCGCGGCCCGCCGGGTGATCGTCGAGCCCGACGTCCGCAACACCGCCGTCCACGCGCTCAACGCGGCCGTGGGCTTCGAGGTCCTGCAGCCGGTGACGCTGCCGGACGGCAAGGAAGCGCTGCTGAGCGCCTGCACGCGCGAGCAGTTCGAGGAGGCCACCGCATGAGCACCATCGCCCACCCGACCACCGACGGCACCATCCCCCACCTCACGCCCGAGCTGTGGGAGGAGGCGACGCGCGCGATCGTCGCCAAGGCGCTCTCCGAGCTGGCCCACGAACGGGTCCTCGAGCCGCGCCGCGAGCAGGACGGCCGGTACGCCGTGGCGAGCGACGACGGCGAGGTGATCTACCGGTTCGCCGCTCGCGTTCGGGCGCTGGAGCACTGGCAGATCGACCGGGCGTCGCTCGTGCGCGAGCGGCGGGACGGCGAGGAGCTGCCGCTCGACGCGTTGGAGCTCGTGCTGGACCTCGCTTCGACCCTCGGGCTGGAGGGCGAGCGGCTCGGGATCTACCTGGAGGAGATCGCGTCCACGACGAGCGCACTCGCGTACAAGCTGCTGGTGAGCGTGCCCGCGGACGAGCTGGCGGCGGCCGACTTCCAGACGATCGAGACGCGGCTGACCGAGGGCCACCCGTGCTTCATCGCGAACTCCGGCCGGCTCGGGTTCTCCGCCGCCGACTACGCCCGCTACGCGCCGGAGGCCGCGCAGCCCGTGCGGCTCGTGTGGGTCGCCGCGCACCGCTCGAACGCCGCGTTCCATACCGGTGAGGGGCTCTCGTACGACGAGCTGCTGGAGGGCGAGCTGGGCGCCGGGGCCGTGGAGCGGTTCGCGCGCATGCTGACCGACCAGGGGCTCGACCCCGACGACTACCTCCTCATCCCCGTCCACCCGTGGCAGTGGACCGAGCGGCTGGCGGTGACCTTCGCGGCGGACGTCGCGCAGCGGCGGCTCGTCCTCCTCGGCGCGGGCGACGACGGCTACCTCGCCCAGCAGTCGATCCGCACGTTCTTCAACGTGGACGACCCGGCCAAGCACTACGTCAAGACCGCGCTGAGCGTCGTCAACATGGGCTTCGTCCGCGGGCTGTCGGCGAAGTACATGGCGGGCACGCCGGCGATCAACGACTGGGTCGCGGAGCTGGTCGAGGGCGATCCGGTGCTGCGGGACGCGCGGTTCTCCGTGCTGCGCGAGCGGGCCGCGGTGGGCTACCGGCCGCCGCGGTACTCGGAGGTGAACGATCCCAACGCGCCCTACCCGAAGATGCTCGCGGCGCTGTGGCGCGAGACGCCGGCCGCGCGGCTGGCGCCCGGCGAGCGGACGGCGACGATGGCGTCGCTCCTCCACGTCGACCGCGACGGCGCGTCCCTGGCGGCGGCGCTGATCGCGCGGAGCGGGCTGAGCGCCGAGGCGTGGGTGCGGCAGTACCTGGGCGCGTACCTCACGCCGCTCCTGCACTGCTACTTCGCCCACGACCTCGTCTTCATGCCGCACGGCGAGAACCTGATCCTGGTGCTGGAGGACGACGCCGTGAAGCGCGTCTTCATGAAGGACATCGGCGAGGAGATCGTGCTGATGGACCCGGCGCGCGAACTGCCGCCGGAGGTCGAGCGGATCCGCGCGGAGGTGCCGGACGAGCTCAAGCCGCTCTCGCTCCTCACCGACGTCGTGGACTGCTTCTTCCGCTTCCTCGCCCCGATCCTCGACGAGGCGGGCGCGCTGGCGGAGGACCGGTTCTGGGCGCTCGTGCGCGAGTGCGTGACCGACTACGCGCGCACCGCCGCGCCCGACCCTGCGCGCGTGGAGCGGGAGCTGCTCTGCGAGCGGTTCGCCCTCTCCTGCCTCAACCGGCTCCAGCTGCGCAACAGCCGCCAGATGGTCGACCTCCAGGATCCCGCGGGCTCGCTCCAGATCCACGGCACGCTGCCCAACCCGCTCGCGCGAGCCTGAACGCGCCGGGGCGCGCGCTTCAGAAGCCCGGCGCGCGCCCCACGGTCACGCGATCACATCGCCCAGATGCCGGGCGCGTTCAGGTTGAACGTCCCCGCCATCGACGCGGGCGGGGCCGGGTTGACCACCGGCGCGCAGCCCGCGTTGACGTTCCGCGCGATCGCCTGGTTGATGGTGTTGTCACGAACATCGCCGTGGGCGCGGCGGGCGGCACCGGCGTGTTCTGGCCGATGATGTTGATGTTCGCCCCGTTCGTGATGAACAGCTGCGACGGGACCTGGATCGTGCACGTGCCGTCGTCGAGCGTCAGGGCCTGGGCCGGGTTCGCGCACCCGAGGCCGATCGCCAGGCGCTGCCGGCTCCAGCCGTTCACCCCGTTGAAGCCGTCGACCGCGTAGGCCCAGTCGCACCACGCGTAGACGCGCGCGAACTTCGCCGGGAAGCCCGCGATCTGCATCGTGCAGTTCGAGAACGTCGGGTAGAAGCGCGCCATCCGCGTGGACGGGCCGCCGATCGTGTTCGGCTGCACCCCGCGCGGCGGCGCGGGCGTCCCGTCGATCTTGACGGTGGCGCACTTGACCTGGAGCTGCGTGCCGATTGGGAGGCTCCGGAACACGGGGTGACGGCGGGCCGACACTCCGGGTCCCGGACCGTCGTGGAGATCAGGCGGCGCGCTTGAACAGCAGCAGGTGGCCGTCCTTCTCGCCGTGCAGGGCGGTGTGGGTGAGCACCTTGACGAGCTCCCAGCCCTGCGCGCCCATCGTGTTGAGCTCCTTCTCGAGCGCCTTGCGGTCGAGCTCCTCGTCCTTGCGGCCCAGGAGGCCGTGGGTGATGACGGTGGTCGTGTACTCGAAGCTGGTGGCCATGCGGCCGAGCCTCGCAGATCAGGCGGGGCGCTCGAGCACGAGGTCGTGGCCGGCCGCCCACTGCGCGACGTCGCGGCGCTCGATCGCGGCGGCCATCAGCTCGCCGAAGAGGTCGGGCGTGCAGGCGAAGACCGGCGCGCCGAGCGCCGCGACCTGCCCGGCGAGGCGGTGGTCGTACGAGGGCGCGCCGTCGTCGCTGAGCGCGAGCAGGACGATGAGCTGGACCCCCGCGCGCGTGAGGGCGGCGGCGCGGCGGAGCATGCTGTCCTGGTCGCCGCCCTCGTACAGGTCGGTGACGAGCACGAGGATCGTGTCGCGCGGCGCGGTCACCAGCGTCTCGCAGTACGCGAGCGCACGGTCGATGTCGGTGCCGCCGCCCAGCTGGACGCCGAAGAGCACGTCGACCGGGTCGCCCAGCTGGTCGCTGAGGTCGACGACCTCGGTGTCGAACGCGACCATCCGCGTGCCGAGCGACGGGAGCGTCGCGAGCGCGGCGCCGAGCACGGACGCGTAGACCACTGACGACGCCATCGAGCCCGACTGGTCCAGGCAGACGATCAGCTCGCGCTGAAGCGCGCGGCGCCGGCGGGCGTAGCCGACGAGCCGCTCGGGGACGATCGTGCCGAGCTCGGGCTGGTAGTGGCGCAGGTTCGCGCGGATCGTGCGATCCCAGTCGATGTCGCGCGCCCGCGGCCGGTTCGTCCGCGACGCCCGGTCGAGCGCCCCGCCGACCGCCTGGCGCGCCTGCTGGGCGAGCCGCCGCTGGAGGTCCTCCACCACCGCCCGCACGACCCGCCGGGCGGTGTCGCGCGAGCGCTCGGGCAGCACGTCGCGGAGCGCCAGCAGCGTCGTGAGCAGGTGGACGTCGGGCGTGACCGAGTCGAGGATCTCGGGCTCGAGGAGGAGCCGGTCGAGGTTGAGGCGCTCCATCGCGTCCTGCTGCATGACGCGGACGACGGGCGACGGGAAGTACGTGCGGATGTCGCCCAGCCAGCGCGCGACGCGCGGCGCGGAGGAGCCGAGGCCGCCGCTGCGCTCGCCCGGCTCGCCGTCGTCCCCGTAGAGCGCGGCGAGCGCCGCGTCGACCGCCGCGTCGCGCCCCTCGGGGCGGCTGAGCGCGTCGGCCTCCTTGCCGAGCACGAGCCGCCAGCGGCGTCCGCGCTCGCCCGTCTCACCGGCCATCGAGCGTCACCCCCAGGATCTGCGCGACGAGGTCGAGCGCGGGCTCGGCGCGGGCGAGGTCGAGCTCGGTGGCGAGCCCGCCGGCCTGCGCGTCCTCGGCCGCGCCCGAAGCGCCCGCCCCGTCCCCCACCCGCGTCCGCTTCACCCGCTCCGCCACCTGCCGCCGCTCCGGCCCCGACAGCACGGAGAAGCTGCGCCGCACGAGCGGGAGCACCTCCTCGAACTGCTCGCCCGCCAGGCCGGCGAGCCACTCGTCGACGAGCCCGAGCAGCCGCTCGTCGTGGACGAGCACGAGCCCGCTCCCCGCCAGGAACCCCTCCAGCCACGCCGCGCCCGCGCCCGCGTCGGCCGCCCGCGACAGCGCCAGCGAGAGCTCGTCGGCGATCCGCGTGCGGTCCGCGCTCCCCGCGTCGAGGAGCAGCCGCCACG
>DATMVO010000461.1:0-8924 GCA_035563115.1 Solirubrobacteraceae bacterium | reverse complement strand
GCCGCCGCGCGGGCCGAGGCCGAGCGCCTGCGCGAGCAGGCGTGGGCGCTCGCGTAAGGGCCGCTTCGGCGCAGCCCGTATCCTCTCGCCGCGATGACTCACCGGTCTCCCGGGCGCTTCCTGGCGCCCCTCGCGCTCCTCGCCGCCGTGGTGGCGGTCGCGCTCGTCGTCTCGAGCGCGACGGGGGGCGAGGACGACGGCGGCTCGGCCGCCTCGGGGACCACGAGCACGAAGACGGGCCGGACGACCACCGCGACCTCCGAGGAGACCTCGGGCAGCGGCAGCGGCGGGACGTCCACCGGCTCGGGCTCGCAGCGCTCGTACACGGTCAAGGCCGGCGACACGCTCGGCTCGATCGCCGACGACGCGGGGATCACCATCGAGGAGCTCCAGGAGCTCAACCCCGAGGTGGACCCGCAGAGCCTCACCGTCGGACAGCGCCTCCGCCTGCGGCGATGATCCGGCTGCTCCCACTGCTGCTGGCCGTCATCGCGATGACGGTCGCGCCGACGTCCGCCCTCGCCCAGGCGCGGCCCGACATCGACGCGCCGTCCGCGATCGTCATCGAGGCGAGCACCGGCGAGGTCGCGTACGCCAAGGACCCGTCGGCCAAGCGCTCGATCGCGTCCACCACCAAGCTGATGACGGCGCTGCTCACGCTCGAGTCGGTCGCGCTCGACGACGTGCTCACGGTCGCGCCGTACACGCCGAGCGGCCCGGAGTCCCTCGGCGGGCTGCGCGCGGGGGAGCGGATGACCGCCCGCGACCTCCTGCGCGCGCTCATGCTGGCCAGCGCGAACGACGCGGCGGTGACGCTCGCGACGCGGATCAGCGGCTCCGTGCCCGCGTTCGTCCGCGAGATGAACACGCGGGCCAAGCAGCTCGGCCTGAAGGACACGCGGTACACGAACCCGATCGGGCTCGACACCGGCGGCCGCTCGTCGGCCCGCGACCTCGTCAAGCTCGCCCAGGTCCTGCGCCGCAACGAGTTCTTCCGCCGCACCGTCGACCTGCCGCGGGTGCGCGTCACGTCCGGCGCTCAGCCGCGGACGTACCTCAACCGCAACACGCTCGTGCGGCGCGTGCCGTGGGTCAACGGCGTCAAGACCGGCCACACGTCGCTGGCCGGCTACGTCCTGGTGGGGAGCGCGACCCGCAACGGCGTGACGGTGATCAGCGCGGTGCTCGGGACGCCGAGCGAGGCGGCGCGCGACGCGGAGTCGCTCGAGCTGCTGCGCTACGGCCTCTCGCGGTACCGGCGCACGACGCTCGTCAAGAACGGCCAGGCGCTGGCGCGGGTCGACCTGAAGTACCGCGACGAGCAGGTCCGGCTCGTGGCCGGCAGCGGCGTGCAGCGGGTGCTGCGGCGCGACCGGCGCGCGCGGCTGCGGGTGAGCGGGGTGCCGAAGGAGCTCGACGGGCCGCTCACCGCGGGCGCGCGGCAGGGCCGCGTCGATGTGCTCGTCGGCGGCAAGGTCGTGGCGTCCGCGCCGCTCGTGACGGCCACCGCGGTGGAGGAGGCGGGGCTGTCGACGCGCCTGGCGCACGTCGCCGGTCAGGGGCGGACGGTCCTGCTGGCAATCGTGCTCGTTGTCTGTACCGTCCTGCTCGTGCTGCTGCGTAGGCGGGTCGTCGGGAGAACGGGGTCGCGGGCATGATCATCACGGTCACGCTCAACGCCGCGATCGACAAGACGCTGTCGGTCCCGAACTTCCGGCTCGGGCGCCGCCACCGGACCGTCGAGCAGACGACGATGGCGGGCGGCAAGGGCGTCAACATCGCCCGCGCGCTGAAGTCGCTGGACCAGCCCGTGATCGCGACCGGGTTCGCGGGCGGGCCGACCGGCACGCGCATCGTCGAGCAGCTCACCGACGAGTCGATCCTCAACGACTTCGTGCGGATCCGCGAGGAGTCGCGGACGAACACGGCGGTGCTCGACCCGACGTCCGGCGAGCAGACCGAGATCAACGAGCGCGGGCCGGAGGTCGGGCCGCGCGAGCTCGAGCTCTTCCTCGGCAAGCTCGTCTACCTGGCGCGCGGCGCGGAGATCGTCGTCTTCGCCGGCTCGCTGCCGCGCGGGGTCGAGACGGACTACTACGCGACGCTCGTGCGCGAGGTGCGCAAGCTCGGGATCACGACGATCGTCGACACCGACGGGGAGCCGCTGCGCCAGGCCGTGCGCGCCGAGCCGACGGTGATCTCGCCGAACGTCAACGAGGCCGAGGAGCTCGTGGGCCACGAGTTCAACGACGAGGAGGACTCGATCTTCGCGATCCGCGAGCTCGGCCGCCTCGGGCCGCGCGAGTCGATCATGACCGTGGCGGACGGGTGCTACGCCTGCCTGCAGACCGAGAGCGGCCCGCAGCTCATGCGCGCGAAGATCGAGCCGCGCGAGCCGGTCGCGACGGTCGGCTCGGGCGACGCGTTCCTCGCGGGCTACATCGCGGCGCGGTACGGCGGGCAGTCGCCGGAGGAGTGCCTGCGGTTCGCCGTGGCGTGCGGCGCGGAGTCCACGCAGCGGCTCGGCGCGGGGCTCATCGACCCGCGCGAGGTCGACCGGCTGGTGCCCGAGGTCGACGTGGCACGGCTGGTCGAGACGACCACGGGTTAAGGCTTCGCAACAGCGCTGCGCAGGGGTGCGGAGCGGGTGTTGCGGAAGTGTGCCGAATGGCCGAAACTCCGGGTTTCGCCGTTGCTACGCTCGATCCTTCGTCCGCCCCCTCACCTAGGATCGCGCCATGGAAGTTGAGATCGGCCGCGGGAAGAAGGCCCGCCGCGCTTACGGATTCGACGACATCGCGATCGTGCCCTCACGGCGCACGCGGGATCCTGATGACGTCGACATCAGCTGGAAGCTCGGCGACTACCGATTCGAGCTTCCGCTCATGGCCTCGGCCATGGACGGCGTCGTCTCGCCCGAGACGGCTGGCGTCATCGGCAAGCTGGGCGGCCTCGCCGTCCTGAACCTCGAGGGCATCTGGTCCCGGTACGAGGACGCCGACGAGATGCTCAAGCGCATCGCGCAGCTCCCCAAGGAGCAGGCGACGCGCGAGATGCAGGAGATCTACCGCGCCCCGCTCGTGCCGGAGCTGATGGCGCAGCGCATTCGTGAGATCAAGGAGCAGGGCGTCGTCGTCTGCGCCTCGCTCACGCCGCAGCGCGTCTCCTCGCACTACGAGCTGGCGCTCGAGGCCGGCCTCGACATCCTGGTCATCCAGGGGACGGTCGTCTCGGCCGAGCACGTGTCGAAGACCACCGAGCCACTCAACCTCAAGGAGTTCATCCGCGAGGTCGACGTGCCGGTCGTGGTCGGCGGCTGCGCCTCGTACCACACGGGTCTGCACCTGATGCGCACCGGCGCGGCCGGCGTGCTCGTCGGCGTCGGCCCGGGCGCGGCGTGCACCACGCGCGGCGTGCTGGGCATCGGCGTCCCGCAGGCGACGGCGATCGCCGACGTCGCGGCCGCCCGCTCGCAGCACATGCTGGAGACCGGCGAGTACTCCCAGGTCATCGCCGATGGCGGCATGCGCAACGGCGGCGACGTCGCGAAGGCGATCGCCTGCGGCGCCGACGCGGTCATGATCGGCTCGCCGCTCGCCCGCGCCTACGAGGCGCCCGGCCACGGCTTCCACTGGGGCATGGCGACGTTCCACCCGACGCTCCCCCGCGGCGCGCGCGTGGCGACGACGCAGAACGGCTCGCTCGAGGAGATCCTCGTCGGCCCGGCCCGCGAGAACGACGGCACGTTCAACCTGTTCGGCGGCCTGCGCACCTCGATGGCGACCTGCGGCTACGCCGACATCGCCGAGTTCAACCGGGCCGAGCTGATGGTCGCCCCGGCGCTGCAGACCGAGGGCAAGCACCTCCAGTCGGCGCAGGGCGTCGGCATGGGCGCGCGCGGCGCGGCCGCCCCGGTCACCAGCGGCACGAACGGCAAGGGCGGCAACGGGAACGGCGCCTCGCTCGATCCCGCGCAGCCCGCGATGGTGAGCAGCAACTAAGTGACCGACATCGTCACCGCCGCGACGGCGGCCACGGAGGTCGTGGACGAGAGCGTCCTCGACGTGGAGCCGCCGCGCGCGGTCGACGAGGTCGTCGTCCTCGACTACGGCGGGCAGTACTCGCAGCTGATCGCGCGGCGTGTCCGCGAGTGCGGCGTGTTCAGCGAGCTGCTGCCCCACCACGTCGGGGCCGAGGAGGTCCGCAAGCGCAACCCGAAGGGGCTCATCCTCTCGGGCGGCCCGGCCTCGGTGTACGCCGAGGGCGCGCCGGCGCTGGAGAAGGAGCTGCTCGAGCTCGGGATCCCGGTGCTGGGCATCTGCTACGGCATGCAGCTCCTGGCGCGCGAGCTCGGCGGCGACGTCAAGGGCGCCGAGGTGGGGGAGTTCGGCCGGTCCGACCTCACCGTCACCGAGCCTGGCGTGCTCTTCAAGGATCTCCCGACCGAGCAGTCGTGCTGGATGTCGCACCGCGACACGGTCTTCGCGCCGCCGCCCGGGTTCACCGCGCTGGCGTCGTCGACCCAGTCGCCGGTCGCGGCGTTCGAGTCGACCGAGAAGCAGATGTACGGCATCCAGTTCCACCCCGAGGTGGTCCACACGCCGTACGGGCAGGACGTGCTCAAGCACTTCCTGCGCGACGTCTGCGACGCCGACCTGGAGTGGTCGGCGGCGTCGATCGTCGAGGAGCAGGTGCAGCGGATCCGCGAGCAGGTCGGCGACGGCCACGTGATCTGCGGCCTCTCCGGCGGCGTCGACTCGTCGGTGGCGGCGCTGCTCGTCCACCGCGCGGTCGGCGACCAGCTGACGTGCGTCTTCGTCGACCACGGCCTCATGCGCAAGAACGAGGGCGAGCAGGTCGTCAAGACGTTCCGCGACCAGTTCCACATCCCGCTCGTCCACGTGGACGCCGAGGAGCGGTTCCTCACCAAGCTCGCGGGGGTGACGGACCCGGAGACGAAGCGCAAGACGATCGGCGCCGAGTTCATCCGCGTCTTCGAGGAGGAGGCCGCCAAGCTCTCCGACGCGAAGTACCTCGTGCAGGGGACGCTGTACTCGGACGTGATCGAGTCCGGCGGCGGTACCGGCGCCTCCACGATCAAGTCGCACCACAACGTCGGCGGTCTGCCGGACGACCTGCAGTTCGAGCTGGTCGAGCCGCTGCGGACGCTGTTCAAGGACGAGGTGCGCGCGGTCGGCGCGGAGCTGGACATGCCCGAGCGGCTCGTCTGGCGCCAGCCGTTCCCCGGCCCCGGCCTGGCGATCCGCATCGTCGGCGGCGAGGCCACCAAGGAGCGGCTCGACCTGCTCCGCGACGCCGACTACGTCCTCCAGGACGAGATCCGCAAGGCGGGGCTCTACCGCGAGCTGTGGCAGTCGTTCTGCGTCCTGCCGGACATCCGCACCGTCGGCGTCCAGGGCGACGAGCGCACGTACGGCTCCGTCGTCGTCATCCGCGCCGTCACCTCCGACGACGCCATGACCGCCGACTGGGCACGGCTGCCGTACGACCTGCTCGAGCAGATCGCCTCGCGCATGATCAACGAGCTCCGCGACGTCAACCGCGTCGTCCTCGACATCACGAGCAAGCCGCCCGGCACCATCGAATGGGAGTGACGGCCGGGTAGCCGCCCGGGGCTTCGTCTCACGCCGACGTTCGTCCGCGAGCGCACTTCGGCGCCCCGCCCACCCACGCGACCTTCACCAGCCGCACCCGCGACCGCCCTTCGGGGCGGTCGCGTCGTTCCGTGGTTCGGCCCGTGGCGACGGCCCGCCGCCAGTGCGGCTTATCGTCGTGCGCGTGGACGCGACCGCCGCACACGGCGACAACCGGTTCGCTCTCCCGCTCGCGTCGATGAACGGGGAGGAGCAAGAGCTCGCGGCGGCAGCTGTTCAAGCGGCGCGAGCGACGTTCGCGCAGTTCGGTGACAAGCCCGACTCGGCGTTCTACGCGGCTCCGGGGCTCACCGCGAAGGAGACATGGGAGCGCGTCGTCGAAGAGCTCGCGCGGGTGTGCGTCGTCGCTGCGCTCGACGGAACGCGTGATGTGCCGCTCGGGGTCGACGACCTGGAGCTCATCCACCGCGGCATCTTCGAGCCGGTGTTCGGATCGAGTGTCGCGGGCTTCCGGTCGAGCGACGAGTTCGTGGACTTTCCCATCTACGTCGGTACGCGGGCACGTCCGGAGCTGCGAACGCGGCACGGTGCGAGCCCGAAGCAGATCCAGAAGCGCCTGCGGCACGCGCTCCGCAACTTCGACGGTGGTCTCACGGCCCTCGCTCGACAAGCTGCCGCGCAACGTGCCGAGTTGCGCGATGCCGTTGAGATCGCGGTCAAGCTCTACGTGCGGATCATCCGCATCCATCCGTTCATGGATGGGAACGGACGTGTCGCGTGGGCAGCTTTCGGCTACGCGCTTCGCCGCTGCAACCTCCCGCTCGTCGAGATCTCGCCGACGCTCGACACGAGATGGGCGCTCGGCACGGCTCTACGCCGCGACGCCGATCAGGATTACGGGCCGCTTGTCGATATTGTGACGAGCACCCTTCGCACCTCGGGTGACAGCCAGTTCCGAGCCGGGTAGGGTCAACTCAGATGACGATCCAGTACACGGATTACACGGCTCCACAGGGTCTGTACGTCGCGACGGGCACCCAGCTCCTTCCGCTGGCGTCTGCAGCGGGGGCGACCGCCTTCGTCGGTGGCGCGGTGCAGTCCGGCATCGGTGATGTCCAGGACGCCGCGGCGGTCGCGAAGGTGACGCACGCTGCGGTGGCCAGCGCCCGATAGACGCTGCTCGTCTCGGCGGCCGCTCGGTCTCCGGCTTCGTCTCTTTCGTCTTCTTCTGCAGCCGCCCTCCGGGGCGGCTGCGGCCGTTCTGGCGCGCCCGGTGGCAGGTCTGCGTGCGCGTTCACACGGGGTTGACCTCGTCTTCACCTAGACTCGCGAGCCGTGGTTCGCCTTTCCCAGGTCTTCGCCCCGAAGGACCGTGAGTTCTTCGACCTCTTCGAGGAAGCCGCCGGCAACATCGTGCGCGCAGCCGAGCTGCTGCACGAGATGTTCCGCGGCTTCCCGGACACCGCCCCGCTGAGCCGGGAGATCCTCCTCGCCGAGCAGGAGGGCGACCGGATCACGCACGACATCCTCCACCGGCTCAACCAGACGTTCGTGACGCCGATCGACCGCGAGGACATCCTCGCGCTCGCGTCCGCGCTGGACGACGTGGTCGACCTCGCCGAGGAGGTGTCGGACTTCATGGTGCTCTACAAGATCGAGGCGCCCATGGATCCGGCGGAGCGGCTCACGCAGATCCTCCGCGACGCGTGCGTCCAGGTCGCCAAGGCGATGCCGCGCATGCGCGCGTTCGAGGACATCTCCCACTACGTCGTGGAGATCCACCGGCTCGAGAACGACGGCGACCGCCTGATGCGCGAAGGGATGGCCTCCCTGTTCGACAAGGGCGTCGACCCGATGGTCGTGATCCGCTGGAAGGACATCTTCGAGCGGCTCGAGGAGGCGATCGACGCGACGGAGCATGTCGCCGACGTCCTCGAGAGCATCGTCATCAAGAACTCCTAGGCCACCCCGGTGGACGCGGACATCATCCTGGTCATCGTCGTCGTGACGGCGCTGGCCTTCGACTTCACGAACGGCTTCCACGACACCGCGAACGCCGTCGCGACGTCGATCTCCACGCGCGCCATGTCGCCCAAGGCGGCGGTGGGGATGGCGGCGGCGCTGAACTTCGTCGGCGCGTTCATCTCGCTCGAGGTGGCGGCGACCGTCGCGAAGGGCATCGTCGAGGCCGAGGCCGTCACCACCACCATCGTCTTCGCCGGCCTGATCGGCGCGATCGCGTGGAACCTCGCCACGTGGTACTTCGGCCTGCCCAGCTCGTCGAGCCACGCCCTCATCGGCGGCGTCGCGGGCGCCGCGTTCGTCGCCGCCGGCCCGGACGCCGTGCTCGGCGACGGCCTGCTGCACAAGGTGATCATCCCCGCGCTCGTCGCGCCGATCATCGCCTTCTTCGCGGCGGCGATGGCGATCCTCATCGCCTACCGGATCGTCGGGCGCGTTCAACCCGGGCCGGTGAACCGGTGGTTCCGGGACGGGCAGATCATCACCGGCGCGATGTTCTCGCTCGCGCACGGCACGAACGACGCGCAGAAGACGATGGGCATCATCACGCTCGCGCTGATCGCGTCCGGCCACCTCAGCGGCGCCGGCGGCGACTTCGAGGTGCCGCTGTGGGTGATCGTCTCCTCGGCGAGCGCGATCGCGCTCGGCACCTACTCGGGCGGCTGGCGGATCATCCGCACGATGGGCTCGCGGATCATCAAGATGGACCCGGCGCAGGGCTTCAGCGCCCAGGGCGCCGGCGCGGCCGTCGTGCTCGCGGCCTCGCACCTCGGCTACCCGCTCTCCACCACGCACGTGATCTCCGGCTCCGTGATGGGCGCCGGCGCGGCCCGCCGCCTCTCCGCCGTCCGCTGGGGCGTCGCGGGGAACATGGCCGTCGCGTGGGTCCTGACGCTCCCGGCGGCCGCCACGATCGGCGCGCTCGCGTACGGGATCAGCTCGATCTTCGGCGACGGCGCGCTCGGCCCGATCATCGTGTCGCTCTGCGTCATCGGCCTCATCGCCGCGACGCTCGGCCGCCGCCTCGCGCGCGGCCCGGCGATCACCGCCCCGGCCCCCCAGTCGACGTGAACCTCCTCGAGCTCGCGGCCATCGCGCCGCTCGCGGCGGTCATCGTCACGGCGAGCTTCTCGTTCGTCGTCCTCGGCTCGACCCGCTACGGCGACGCGCGCCGGGCGGGGGAGGGGGCCGCGGCGCCGTGGCTGGCCCTCGCCGTCGTCGCCGGGCTGATCGTCACCGCGCTGATCGCCGGGGGCCTGGCGATCATCGTCGCCTGACGCGCGGCGC
>DATMVO010000460.1:0-11083 GCA_035563115.1 Solirubrobacteraceae bacterium | reverse complement strand
CCCGGTCGCGCCCGCGCCCGACCCGGTCGCGCCCGCGCCCGACCCGGAGCGCCCGCACGGCGACCCGCTCGCGAGCGACGGCCCCAAGCCGCCCACGCCTCCGAGCGGCGGCGGCATGACCAGCGGCGACCCGCTGGCCGGATAGCCTGAGGCGGCAGTGCCAGAGCTCGGCTCCATCCTCACCGCGATCGTCACGCCGTTCGACGACGCGGGCAACGTCGACGAAGAGGCCTTCGTCGCCCTCCACCACCACGTCTGCTCCCACGGCTCGGACGGCATCGTCGCGTGCGGCTCCACCGGCGAGGCCGCGACGCTGGACGACGACGAGCACCTGCGGGTGATCGAGCTGGCGTGCGCCGAACGGCCCGCCGGCACGACGGTCATCGCGGGCGCCGGCTCGAACGACACGCGCCACGCGGTGAAGCTGACCGCGCGCGCGACCGAGCTGGGCGCCGACGCGATCCTGTCCGTCACGCCGTACTACAACAAGCCGAACCGGCGGGGCCTGATCGCCCACTACGAGGCGATCGCCGCGGCCACCGACAAGCCGATTCTGCTCTACAACATCCCCGGCCGCTCGGTCATCGACATCCCGAACGAGGTGCTCGCCGAGCTGGCGCAGATCGACGGGATCGTCGGCGTCAAGCAGGCCAACGACGCGAACCTCGGGCCGATCGACGGCCTCGACGTCTACGCGGGCAACGACGACAGCTTCGCCCAGGCGCTCGACAGGGGCGCGGTCGGCGGCATCCTCGTCGCCTCGCACGTCGTCGGCGACGAGATGCGCCGGATGATCACGGAGCCCGATCAGCGGGCCGAGATCGACGCCGGGCTGCGCGACCTGTACGCCGCGCTGGGCGTCACGACCAACCCCATTCCGATCAAGGCGGCGCTCAACCTCCTCGGCCACCGCGCCGGCGGGCTCCGCCTGCCGCTCGTGGAGGCGGACGAGCAGGAGCTCGCGGTCATCCGCGCCGCCCTCGAACGCCACGGCCTCCTGGAGCCAGTCCACTCTTGAGCAAGACACTACGCGTCCTCCCCCTCGGCGGTTTGGGGGAGATCGGCAAGAACATGACCGTCTTCGAGTACGACGATGCGATCGTCGTGGTCGACTGCGGCCTCCGCTTCCCCACCGCCGAGATGCCGGGCGTCGACCTCGTCCTCCCGGACTTCTCGTACCTGCGCGACCGCCGCGACGACGTCGAGGCGATCATCATCACCCACGCGCACGAGGACCACGTCGGTGCGCTGCCGTGGGTCCTGCGCGACATCTGGGGCGACGACCCCGCCGACGCGCCGCCGGTCTACGGCCGCCGCCTCACGATGGCGATGGCGCGGTCGCGGCTCGACGAGCACAAGCTCCGCGAGGTCGCCCTCGAGGACGTCGAGCCGGGCGAGCTGGTCGACGCCGGCCCGTTCACGTTCGAGCTGCTGCACATGACGCACTCGATCCCGGACGCGTCGGGCGTGGCGCTGCAGACCGAGCTGGGCACCGTCGTCGTCACCGGCGACTACAAGTTCGACCAGACCCCGGTCTCGTCGAAGGGCCCGGACCTCTCGCGGCTGGCCAAGCTCGGCGACGACGGCGTGCTGCTGCTCTGCGGCGACTCGACCAACGCCGACCGGCCCGGCTGGTCGATCAGCGAGGCGGCGGTCGGCCCGCAGCTCGAGAAGGTCATCGAGCAGGCGGACGGGCGCGTCGTCGTGACGTCGTTCGCGTCGAACGTCCACCGCGTCCAGCAGGTCATCCGCGCCGCCGCGGCGCTCGACCGGCGCGTCGCGCTGGTGGGCCGCTCGATGCGCAAGTACGTCAACATCGCGCGCTCGCTCGGCCACATCGAGGTGCCGGACGGGCTGCTCGTGCAGCCGCGCGAGATGGACAACTTCCCGGACTCCAAGCTCGTCATCATGTCGACGGGGTCGCAGGGCGAGCCGGGCAGCGCGCTGCGCCGCATGGCGCACAACGACCATCCCGCGGTGGAGCTGAAGAAGGGCGACACCGTCGTCTTCTCCGCGACGCCGATCCCGGGCAACGAGCGCGCGATCAACGAGACGATCGACCGGCTCTTCCGCATCGGCTGCAAGGTCGTGACGGCGCAGGACGCGCCGATCCACGCCTCCGGTCACGGCTACGCGGAGGAGATCAAGCTGATGGTCAACCTCACGCGGCCGAAGTACCTCATGCCGTTCCACGGCGACCACAAGCGGCTGCGCCTCCACGGCGACCTGGCGATCGCGACCGGGATGGACCCGGACTCGATCTTCCGCGGCGAGAACGGCCTGCCGCTTGAGATCACCGCCAAGGGCGCGAAGTTCGGCAAGGCCGAGCAGACCGGCGTGATCTTCGTGGACGGCCTGGAGATCGGCGACGTCAACGACGTCGCGCTGCGCGACCGCCGGATGCTCTCGGCCGACGGCATCTTCGTCGTCGTGGCGACGATCTCCGAGCAGACCGGCAAGCCGGTCGCCGAGTCGGAGGTCATCTTCCGCGGCGTGCCGTTCACCGACGAGGCCGAGAAGCTCCTCGACGACCTGCGCGGCGCGATCGACAAGTCGCTCGAGGCGGCCGCCAAGGAGAAGATCCGCGAGGTCGACATGCTCGAGAAGAAGCTGCACGACGACCTCGGGAGCTTCGTCTACAACAAGCTCAAGCGGCGCCCGATGGTCCTCCCGGTCGTCGTCGAGGTTTAGGCGAGCCTGAGCGCCTTGCGGCGCGCCTTGGCGACGTAGAGCGCGGCGTCGGCCTGCTCGCGCAGGTCGATGGCGGAGCCGCCGTGGGGCAGCTCCGCCACGCCGAGGCTCGCGCGGAGGTCGTCGGCCTCGAGCGCGGCCTCGATGCGGCCGGCGATCTCGGTCGCGCCGCGGCGGTTGAGGCCGGGGCAGAGGACGACGAACTCGTCGCCGCCGACGCGGGCGAGGAGGTCGCCGGCACGGACGGCGCCGCGCGCGGCGGTCGCCACGTCGGTGATCAGCCGGTCGCCGGCGAGGTGGCCCTGGAGGTCGTTGACCTGCTTGAGCCCGTCGACGTCGATCGCGATGAGCGAGAGCGGGCGCCCGGTCGTCCGCGACTCGTCGATCGCGGCGGCGATGGCGACCGAGAACGCGCGCTGGTTGGCGACGCCGGTGAGCGCGTCGGTCTCGGCCAGCCGCTCGACCGGGCGGGTGACGAACCGGCCGATCGCGAACGCCAGCAGCGCCGTCAGCGCGAGCGTCCCCGCCAGCAGGCCGCCGAGCGTCACGAGCGCCATCCGGCGCAGCGCGTCGGTCGCCCACTCGACGTTGACGGCAGTGACCACCGCGCCGCCGCCGGCGGGCACGACGGAGATCTGCACCGTCCCGCTCCCGTCGCGGACGCTGAGCCGGTGCGCGACGCTCCCGTCCGCCCGTTGGATCGACACGTGCGGCGTGCCGGTCGCCGCGGCGGCGCGGACGTCGGCGGCGATGTGCCGGGCCATCGCGGGGCTCACCTCGCCGGCCACGTCGGAGACCGTCCCGTCAGGGTTGTAGAACGCGACGTAGGTCATGCCGTTCGCGCGCGTCGGCAGCGCGGCGCGGTCGTCGGGCGCGAGCAGCCGCATCAGCGTCTCCGCCGCCTGCTGCGCGAAGCCGATGTTCTGCTCCGCTGCCGCCCGCGTGTACGTCTCCTCGCTCGTCCGGACGTACCACCCGCCGAGCAGCCCGCAGACGACCGCGCACGTGGTGAGCGTGATCAGCGCGACGCGGGTGCGGAGCGCAAGACGATGGAGGACCCGGAACACACGATCTGCATCGGGCACCGGTCCGGGAGAGCGAACCGCTGCTGGACGGACGGTCCAGAGGGTGGGCGCGTCGGACGGTGCGGCCGCGCACACTGCGCGCGGCGCGGCGCGCCGGGGCGTCAGGCGGAGGCGGCGGGGTCGCCTGCGGTGACCGGCGTGGGGCGCGGCTCGGCGGCAGGGAGGGTGACGGTGAAGCGGGTGCCGCGGTCCTCCTCGGACCACAGCTCGACGCGCCCGCCGTGCGACTCGGCGACGGCGCGGACGATGGAGAGGCCGAGGCCGAAGGAGCCGCCACGGTCGCCGGCGCCGCGGACGAACCGCTCGAAGACCTTGTCGCGCAGGTCGGCCGGGATGCCCGGGCCGTCGTCCTCGACGATCACGTGCACCTCGTCGCCCTCCGGCACCACCCGCGCGCGGATCTGGGTGCCGGGCGGCGTGTGCTTGACCGCGTTCTCCATCAGGTTGAGCACGAGCCGGTGCAGCTCGTCGCGGGCGCCGTCGACGATCGCGCGCGACGCGTCGACGACCAGCTCGTGGCCCTGCGCGACCGGCTCGAGCTCGGCCGCCGCCTCGACGACGACCTGGTGGAGGTCGAGCGGCTCGTGCGGCGCGCGGCGCGAGGCGTCGGCGCGCGCGAGCAGCAGGAGGTCCTGGACGAGCCGGCGCATCCGCCGCGAGGACCGGAGCGCGGACGCGGCCGCGTCGCGCTGGTCCTCGTTCTGCAGCGTCTCGGCGAGGAAGTCGAGGTTGGCGAGGACGCTCGTCAGCGGGGTGCGCAGCTCGTGCGACGCGTCGGCGACGAACTCGCGCTGGCGGGTGAGCATCGCGGCCTGCTCCTCGCGCGACTCGGCCAGCGCCATGAGCATGCCGTCCATCGTCCGCGCCAGGTCGGCGATCTCGTCGTCGGCCGGCGGCGGCGTGATCTTCCGCGCCGGGTCGCGGGTGCGCTCGATCTCGCGCGCGGCACCCGTCAGGTCGATCACCGGCCGCATCGCGCGTCGGGCGATCATCAGGCCGGCCAGCAGCGCGAGCCCGGCGCCGCCGACGACGCCGCCGACGAGGAAGAGCCGCATCCGCCGCACCGTCGCCTGCACGTCGGTGATGGGTCGGCCGTACTGGACGTAGATCGTCCCGAGGTCGATCAGGCTGCGCGAGCGCGTCTCGATCCGCCAGCCGCGGTAGGTGCTCGTCGTCGTGACGATCCGCCCCAGCCGCGGCGCCTTCGCCGTCTGCGCGAGGATCGCGCCGTTGGCCGCGATGATCCGCACCGCGGCGTCGTCGGACGACACGAACGTGTTGAGGTTCGTCCCGGGGTAGAACTTCGGGTGGCCGTTGCCGTAGTCGACGAAGCGCGGGTTGAGCTGGGCGGTCAGCTCGTTCGCCGCGTCCTCGATCTCCTGCTTGAAGTCGTCGTGGATCTTCTGCGCGGTCAGCGCGCCGACCACGACGGCGAAGCCGCAGAGGATGACCAGCGTGAGGAGGGCCGACGTGCCGGCGAGCCGCCAGCGGATCGGGATCCGGTCAAGCCCGGAGGACGTAGCCTGCGCCGCGGATCGTATGGAGGAGCCGAGGCTCACCGCCACTCTCCAGCTTCCTTCTGAGGTTCGAGACGAACACCTCGATGGTGTTCGTGGTGGCGAACGGGTCGTAGCCCCAGACCTCCTCCAGCAGCCGCTGGCGGGGGACGACGATCCGCTCGTTGCGCATGAGGTACTCGAGCAGCTCGAACTCGCGCTGCGTCAGCTCGACGTCGCGCTCGCCGCGCTTGACCTCGTGCGTGTCGGGGTTGAGCGACAGGTCGCCGACGACGTAGGAGCGCGAGCCGCGCGGCGGCCGGCGGCGCAGCAGCGCGCGCAGGCGGGCGAGGAGCTCCTGCCGCTCGAACGGCTTGACGAGGTAGTCGTCGGCGCCGGAGTCGAGGCCCTCGACGCGGCTGTCGAGCGCGTCGCGGGCGGTGAGCATCAGGATCGGCACGTCGCTGTCGGCCCGCAGCCGCTTGGCGACCTCGATCCCGTCGAGCTTCGGCAGCCCGAGGTCGAGGATGACCATGTCCGGCATGAACCCGATGGCGGCGTCGAGGGCGGCCTCGCCGTCGCCGGCGATGCGCACCTCGTACCCCTCCATCCGCAGCGAGCGCTGGACGGCCAGGGCGATGTCCTCGTCGTCCTCGACGACCAGCACGCGGGGATCACGGGTGTAGCCGCTCACGGGACGGCAGCGTAGTCCCGTTCCTTTGCGCCCGATGAAGACGGCGCCGCCGCCCGTCGCGCGCGCGAGGGAGGTCTGGCGGGACGGATGGCGAAGAGATGCGAGCCACCCATGCCCACCGCCGCCAAGCCCCGCAAGAAGACCACGAGCGCGAGCTCGCGCGCCAAGGCGAAGCCGAAGCCCCGCTCGCGCGCCCGGCGCTCCAGCCGCAGCGCCCCGCAGATCGAGCAGCGCCACCTGGACCTCACCGGTCTCGGGCTCGTCGCGCTGGCGGTCTTCACCGGCTTCGTCCTCTACCGCGACCGCGACGGCGGCGAGGCGGGGCGCTGGCTGACCGACCAGCTCCAGGCGCTCCTGGGCGACATGGCGTACGCGGTGCCGCCCGCGCTCGCCGCGGTCGGCGCGATCCTCGTTCTCCTGCCCGTCCTTCCGGCGGTCCGCCCGTTCCGCAGCGGCGGCATCTGCCTCTTCCTCGCCGCGACGCTGTGGCTGGGGGAGGCCGACGGCGGCGCGGTCGGCGGCCTGGCGGAGAGCACCGTCGGCACGTTCGTGGGCACGTTCGGCATGGACGTCCTCGCGATCTTCCTCTTCCTCGCCGCGGTGCTGCTGATCACCGGCGCGTCGATCGCCAGCGTGCTGAAGGCGACGACCGACACGGTGAGCGACACCACGCGCGCGCTGCGGACCGTCGCGCCCGCGCGGCAGCCGGCGGCCGCGCCGAAGACGACCGGCGGGTCGCGGCGCACGCCGAAGAAGATCCAGGTGCCCGAGCCCGAGGGGGAGGAGCCGGTCGTCATCCCGACCAACCCCGGCCTCTTCGAGCCGATCGACGGCCTCGGCATCGACGACGACGCGCCCGAGGCGCGGTTCGCCCGCAAGCGCGGCAAGAAGAAGATCGAGGACCCGGTCTTCGGCGAGGAGGCCGAGGAGCGCGACGCGACGCTCGAGCAGCCCGTCGACCCGATCCCGCCCGCCCCGCTGACCGAGGCGGAGGAGGCGGCGCTGGAGGCCGCGGCGGCCGAGCACGAGTCCGGCGGCGCGAGCGACTTCGACGATCACCCCTTCACGCCGGACGCCGAGGCCCCCGAGGCCGAGGCAGACGTCGACGCCCTCGTCCCGCTCGACCCGTTCGCGGACGCCGACGCGGTCGACGACGACGAGGAGGAGCGCGACGAGAAGGACGCCGAGGTCGAGGCCGCCACCCGCCACATCGATCCAGGCCCCAACGGCCTCACGCCCCAGGGCCGCTATCGCCAGTCGGTCCTCGACGACCCCGCCTTCCAGTGGCGCATGCCCGCGCCGCGCAAGGTCCTCTCCCGCTCGACCGCCGCCGAGGCGCGCCCCGACACCGCCGGCCAGGCGCAGACCGCGAAGAACCTCATCGACGCGCTGAGCCACTTCAACGTCGAGGCGCAGGTGATTGGGACGGTCTCCGGCCCGCACATCACGCGGTACGAGATCAAGCTCGCGCCGGGCATCAAGATGAGCAAGGTCTCCCAGCTCAAGGACGACCTCGCGTACGCGCTCGCGGCGACCGACATCCGCATCCTCGCCCCGATCCCCGGCAAGACCGCCGTCGGCATCGAGGTCCCGAACTCCAACCGCAAGGTCGTCCAGCTCGGCGACGTCTTCACGCAGCGCCCGGCCGACTGGTCGCCGCTGACGGTGTGGCTCGGCAAGGACGTCGCCGGCAAGGCGGTCGGCGCCGACCTGGCGAAGATGCCCCATCTGCTCGTCGCGGGCACCACCGGCGCGGGCAAGTCGGCGTGCATCAACGGGATGCTCTCGAGCGTCCTGCTCAACGCCTCGCCGCACGAGCTCAAGCTCGTCCTCGTCGATCCCAAGCAGGTCGAGCTCAACCACTACGAGGGCATCCCGCACCTCCTCACGCCGGTCATCACGAACCCGCGGGTGGCCGCCAACGCGCTCCAGAACCTCGTCAAGGAGATGGAGGAGCGCTACTCGATCATGGCGCTCGCCAAGACCCGCAACCTGCCGGAGCTCAACCGCTACCGGGCCGAGCGGGGCGACACCGCGCTCCCGTACGTCCTGTGCGTCATCGACGAGCTCGCCGACCTGATGATGGTCGCGCCCGGCGACGTCGAGGACTCGATCATCCGCATCGCGCAGAAGGCGCGCGCAGTCGGCATCCACCTCGTCCTCGCCACGCAGTCCCCGCGCGTGGACGTCATCACCGGCATGATCAAGGCGAACGTCCCGTCGCGGATCGCGTTCGCGGTCTCGTCGCAGACCGACTCGCGCGTGATCCTCGACCAGAACGGCGCCGAGTCGCTGCTCGGCAAGGGCGACATGCTCTTCTCGCCGGTCGGCTCCTCCAAGCTCCAGCGCATCCAGGGCGCGTACATCGACGAGGCGCAGATCCTCGCCATCACCGAGCACTGGCGCAAGCAGGGCGAGCCGGAGCTGCGCGACGACCTGCTCGAGGAGGTCGAGGAGGAGGCGCCCGCCGACAAGGGCGGCGACCCGGACGACTTCGACCCCGACGAGGACCCGCTGCTCGAGGAGGCGATCCACCTCGTCGCGGAGATGGGAACGGCGTCCACGTCGATGCTGCAACGCCGCTTGCGCCTGGGCTACACGCGCGCCGGCCGGCTCATCGACATGCTCGAACGGCGAGGCGTCATCTCGGGGTACGAGGGCTCCAAGCCGCGTCAGGTGCTCGTGCCGCCGGGCGACGTGCAGCGCTTCATCGAGCAGCTGCGCGAGAAGCAGGGCGGGACCGACTAGGTTTCCAAGCCTGCTCATGGCCGACATCGGGGCCACACTCCGCGAGGCGCGCATGCGCCAGCGCATCGACATCACGGACATGGAGGCGCGGACCAAGATCCGCGCCAAGTACCTCCGTGCCCTGGAGAACGAGGAGTGGGACCTCCTGCCCGGCCCGACCTACGTGCGCTCCTTCCTGCGCACGTACGCCGAGGCGCTCGATCTCGACGGGAAGATGGTCGTGGAGGAGTACAAGCTCCGCCACGACCCGCTGGAGACCGGCGAGCTGCACCCGATCCGGCGCCCGAACCAGCGCGAGCGCGACCGCCAGCGGCGCCGTCAGGCGCGCAGCGGCTTCCCCCGCGCGGCCGCGCTGGGGCTCGTGCTCGCGGCGATCGTCGCGGCGCTCTACCTCCTCGGCCAGGGCGGGAACGACAACGAGCCCGAGGGACTCGCGTCGCCGACCGGGCGGACGACGGCCGACGACGACGACGGCGGCACCGGGACGACGACGGGCGGCAAGTCGGGCTCGAAGGACGGCAAGGAGGGCAACGGCTCGCGCGCGTCCGAGAAGAAGGGCACGCCGGCGCCGAAGATCGCGCGGCTGCAGATCGTGCCGAAGGGCGAGGTGTAC
Source organism: Solirubrobacteraceae bacterium (assembly GCA_035563115.1). Classification (GTDB taxonomy): domain Bacteria; phylum Actinomycetota; class Thermoleophilia; order Solirubrobacterales; family Solirubrobacteraceae; genus CADCVT01. The sequence goes on along the minus strand of DATMVO010000460.1, from coordinate 1,756 downwards.
GTCTGCCTCGTCAACCGCTCCGGCGAGGTGCTGATCGGCAACCAGCTGCTCAACGACGGCGACCGCACGGAGACCTTCCGCTCGCGCCGCTTCCGCATCGTGCTGGGCAACAACAACGCGACGCTGCGGGTGAACGGCAAGAACCGCAGCGTGCCGGCGTCGAGCGGGCCGATCGGCTACACGATCACCGCCAACGGCGTCACCGCGCTGCCGGAGTCGCGGCGACCGTCGTGCGGGGCGTGAGCGGGCTGAACGCGCGCGCCGGGATCGTCGTGACGGGGACCGAGGTCCTCACCGGCCGCGTGGCCGACGCGAACGGGCCGTGGCTGTCGGAGCGGCTGACCGAGCTGGGGATCGACCACGCGCACACGATCGTCGTGGGCGACCGGCCGGACGACCTGCGTGCGGCGCTGGAGTTCCTCGCGCGTCTGGGCGTGGAGCTGATCGTGACCAGCGGCGGGCTCGGGCCGACCGAGGACGACCTCACCGCGTCGGTCGTGGCGGAGTTCAGCGGGCGCGACTTCGAGCTGGACGAGCGGCTGGAGGCGCGGATCGCGACGATTCTCGAGAAGCTCACCGCGCGCTGGCCGGACCTCGATCTCGAGGCGGTCGCGCACGGCAACCGCAAGCAGGCGATGGTGCCCGACCAGGCGGCGGTGCTCGAGCCGGTGGGGACCGCGCCGGGGTTCGTGGTGACGCCGGCGGAGGTGGGGAAGCCGACGGTCGTCGTGCTGCCCGGGCCGCCCGGCGAGCTGCGGCCGATGTGGAAGGCCGCGGTGGCGACGGACGAGTTCCGGGCCGCGGTGGGCGGGTTGGCGACCGAGTACCGCTCGCAGCAGCTCCTGATGTTCGGCATCCCGGAGTCGGAGATCGCCGAGACGCTGCGGGTCGCGCGGGCGCGCGGGGTGGACCTGGACGCGCTGGAGGTCACGACGTGCCTGCGCCGCGGCGAGGTGGAGGTCGTGACGCGGTGGGAGCCGCCGCTGCAGCCGGTGTACGACGCGTTCCTCGCGGTGATCCGTGAGCGGCACGCGGACACGATCTTCAGCGACGACGGGACGTCGATCGACGACCAGGTCGCGGCGCTGCTGTCGTCGCGGGCGCTGACGATCGCGACGGCGGAGTCGTGCACGGGCGGGCTGCTGGCGGGGCGGCTGACCGAGCGGGCGGGGTCGTCGGCGTACGTGCTCGGTGGGCTGGTGGTCTACGCGAACGAGGCGAAGACGGCGCTGGCGGGCGTGGACGCGTCGTTGATCGAGGCGCACGGGGCGGTCTCGACCGAGGTGGCGTTCGCGCTGGCGCGGGGCGCGGCCGCGGCGTTGGGCGCGGACGTGGGCGTGGGGATCACCGGCGTGGCCGGGCCGGGCGGCGGGACGGAGGAGAAGCCGGTCGGGACGGTGTGCTTCTCGGTCTGCCACGGCGATGCGTCCTTGACGCGCCGGCTCCAGCTGCCGGGCTCGCGCGCGGACGTGCGCGACCGCTCGACGACGGTCGCCCTGCACATGGTGCGGCGGCTGCTCCTCGGCGAGCACGACTGAGCTGTCGATGCGGCTCTTCGTCGCGCTCGACCTGCCGTCCGGGGTCGTCGCGGCGCTCTCGGCGTGGGCTGGGGCGGCGGAGCGGCCGGGGCTGCGGATTCTTCCCGCGGCGTCGCTGCACGTGACGCTGGCGTTCCTGGGGGAGCGGCCGGACGGCGAGGCGGACGCGATCGGCTCCGCCGTCCTGGCCGCCGCCGGCTCCGCGCCCGTCGCACCGC
>DATMVO010000459.1:0-2090 GCA_035563115.1 Solirubrobacteraceae bacterium | reverse complement strand
GCTCGACCCGCCCGGCTCAGCCGGCGTGCCGGGATCGGTGGGCGCGCCGGGATCGGCCGGCGTGCCCGGCCCCGGATCGACCGGCGGGTCCGGGTCCACGCCCGCGCCGGCCGTGATCAGCAGGTCCGCCGGGTCCCAGTCGAGCACGGACGAGCTCAGCATCGGCCGCCAGCCCACCGTCAGCCGCTTCGGCGGGACCACGACGCTCGAGTCGCGCGGCAGGTCCGCCGCGTTCTCGGCCCGCGACCAGCCGACCGTCAGCTTGCTCACGCGACGTGCACCTCATGGACGAGCGGGTCGTTGGAGAGCGTCGGGTCCGCGTCCCACGTCGCCGCGGCCTTCGCCGCCGCCGAGCGCCGCCCGGACGCCACCGGCGTGACCGGCTCGTCCTTCGGCCGCGCCGTGTGGTGCTCGGGGTGGCGCGCCTGGTAGTCGATCATCACCTGCGTGATCGCGCCCTCGGCGAACCGCGGCGCCTTGAGGTCGACGTTGATCGGCAGCCCGTCGCTGGTGTAGCCGATCGGGAACGAGACCATCGGGAAGCTCAGCGCGTTCGCCAGCTGGTTGTTGCGCCGGACGGGGAACGGCTGCCCGTTCGCGTCGGCCCGCTTCGACGGCTTCCCGCCGAGCGTCATCACGAGCATGATGTCCACGCCCGCCTCGGCCATCTTGCGCTTGTAGTTGGCCGCGAACTGGCGCCGGCGGCGCTCGCCCTCGGCCCGCACGCTCGCCGTCACGCCGGCCAGCAGCGCGTTGGCGCCCGCGAAGGTCCGCGTCGCGGCGGCGCCGGTGCCGGACGCCGTGCCCGGCGTGCGGCCGTACTGGACGCGGAGCGCCTCCTCGTCGGCCTCCGGGACGTTCGTGGCGAACTCCTCGACCGCCTCGACGTACCGGATGTCGTACCGGTTGGGGTTGATGACCGCCGCGCTCGGCGTGATCGGGGCGCCGTCGATCGTCTGCAGGACGACCTGATTGGCGTTGTAGTACGGGTTCTCGTCCTCGCTGATGACGAGGAAGTCGACGCCGTCGAACTCCTTGACGGTCGCGCCCATCGCCTCCAGCTCGCCGATCACGCGGGCGAACGCCGCGGCGTGCTCGGGCTCGTAGAGCGACTGCGGGTCGACGTCCTGCCGCGTCCCGGCCGGCGTCGTCAGCCAGTCCTTCTTGTTGATGCCGAACGTGATCCCGGCGAGCGGCTTGGAGCCCAGCCGCGGCACCATCGGCAGCTGCGGGAACGGGATCGGCGCGAACGTCGTTTGCGGGTCGCCGAGCGGGTCCGGGCCGGCGATCGCGTTCATGATCATCGCCGCGTCGCGCCCCGAGCGCGCGAGCGGCCCGATCACGTCGTACGAGGGGGAGAGCGGCATGACGCCCGCGGTGGAGCCGAGGCCGAGCGACGGCTTGATCGCCGACGCGCCGTTGCAGGCGGCGGGGAAGATGATCGAGCCGCCGGTCTCCTCGCCCAGCGTCGCCGCGACGAGGCGGGCGATCGGCGCGACGCCCGAGCCCTGGCTCGAGCCGCCCGGGACGTACTGCTTGTTCCACGCGTTCCCGGCGAAGGTGCCGGAGATCGCGCCGGAGAACGCCGAGCAGATCGTGATGCCGACGGCGACGACGCCCTGCGAGCGCAGCCGGCCGACCGGGGTGGAGTCCTCGATCGCGACGTTGCCGCTGTAGGCGGTGGTGCCGTTCTTCTGCGCGAAGCCCTTCGTTCCGATCGAGTCCTTGAAGCCCATCGGGATGCCGCACAGCCACGGCGCGGGCTCGCCGCCGCGGCGTGCCGCCGAGAGCCGCTCGTCGGCCACCCGCGCCTCGGCCAGCGCGCCGGCCTCGTCGATGCGGACGAACGCGTTGTAGCCGCCGTTGTCGCCGTAGACCTCGAACGGGCCGTTGAGCTCCTTGATGCGGGCGATGTACGCCTGCGTCAGCTCCACCGACGAGACCTCGCCGGCCTGGAGGAGCGTGGCGAGCTCGACGACGTCGTGGTCGACGAGGTCGCGGTCGGCGGCCTGCACGGTGCGCAGGTCCGGGAGCGGGCTGGCGCCGGCGTTCGCCGCCGTCGCGCGTGGGGCGCCGGGCGCCTTCGGGGC
>DATMVO010000458.1:0-11376 GCA_035563115.1 Solirubrobacteraceae bacterium | reverse complement strand
TCGGCGGGCAGCGGCGCCAGCCGCTCGGCCCCGCCGCGCCCCTCGCGCCGGTCCTGCCAGCGGTCGCGCCAGACCCGCGTGCGGTCGGCCAGCGTGTCCACCGCGCTCGGCTCGACCAGGCCCGGATCGTCCTCGACCTCGTCCTCCGCCTCCGTGAGCGCCGCGCGAAGCTCGGCCAGCGTCCCGCGCTCCTCCGGCTCGGGATCGAGCGCCGCGTCGATCGCGTCGCACAGGTCCGGCGGCAGGTCGCGGCGCATCCGGTCCATCGCCGGGAGCCGCATCCCGACCCGCCGCGCCGTCGCGCCGGGCCCCTCCGCGCGGATCGGGTTCGTCCCGGTCAGCGCCTCGTACAGGACGAGCGCGAGCGCGTAGAGGTCGACCGCCTCGGTCACCCGGCGGCCCTCGGCCTGCTCGGGCGCCATGTAGGCGATCGTCCCCACCACGTCGCCCGTGCGCGTCAGCGCGCTGCTGTCGAGCAGCCGCGCGATCCCGAAGTCGGTGAGCTTGGCGCTCCCGTCGTCGGCGACCATGACGTTGCCGGGCTTGACGTCGCGGTGGACGACCCCGCGCGCGTGCGCGTGCTCCAGCGCCCCGCACAGCTCGACGCCGATCCGCACCACGTCGCGGTCCGACAGCGCGCCCTCGCGCTCCAGCTCCGCCAGCGTCGCGCCGCGGACGAGCTCGGAGACGAGGTAGAACGCGTCGTCGTCGCGGCCGGCCTCGTAGAGGGAGACGATCGCCGGGTGGCCCAGCCGCGCGGACGCGAGCGCCTCGCGCTCGGCGCGCGGGTTCTCCTCCCCCTCCTCGAGCGGGATCCGCTTGACCGCCACGGGGCGGTCGAGCCGCTCGTCGTGGGCGTGCCACACCGTCCCGAAGCCGCCGCTGCCCAGCCGCCGGACGAGCCGGTAGCGGCCGAGCACGAGCCGGGGCTCGCCGGTCGTCATCTGGAGGGTGTCCTGCTGCTGCACCGCGTTCGCCGTTCGTCGCCTGTCACGCTGACCCTGCCGCGGCGTGAAGGGTTCCAGAGATTGAGAGGGAACTTGCAGGGAAGTCCGCCCGGACCTCCTGTCATGCTCGACCTGACGAATCTCCGCTAGGAGCGCACTTCTTGTCCTTCTTCGACGAGGGCGACGAGCCCCCAACCCGCGTCGCGCAGTCCCGCACCCGGCGGGCGCCTTCGGCTGCTCGCGCCGGGGGCGGCGGCCACGGGGTCGACCCCGCCATCCGCCAGCGCCGCCTGATCGCGCTCGCGTTCGGGGTCCTCGTCCTCATCATCCTCGCGTTCGGCGTGCGGACCTGCACGAGCAACGCCGCCAAGGACGCGCTCCGGGACTACAACCGCGACGTCTCCGCGGTGATCGCGGAGTCCGACACCGAGGTCGGCCGGCCGCTCTTCCAGCAGCTCGGCGAGTCCGGGCAGTCGCCGGTCGAGCGCGAGACGCAGCTCAACGACCTCTCCAACCGGGCGAGCGATCAGCTCTCGAAGGCCGAGGGCTTCTCCGTCCCGGACGAGGCCCAGGACGCGCAGCGCAACCTCCTCCTGACGCTCGACCTCCGCCAGACCGGCGTCCGGAAGATCGCGACGCAGATCCGCACGGCGCTGGCCGACAGCGAGGACGCCGAGGGCGCGCAGGCGCAGATCGCCGCGGAGATGCAGCAGTTCCTCGCCTCCGACGTCGTCTTCGACACGCGCGTGCGGCCGTACATCAAGGACGCGCTCGACGAGCGCGAGGTCACCGGTCAGACGATCGCCGACTCGCAGTTCCTGCCGGACCTGACGTGGCTCAACCCGGGCACGGTCAGCACGCGGCTCGGCGGTGGGGGAGGCGGCTCCGGCGACGCGGCAGCCGACGACGAGGACGTCGCGCCCGGCCTCCACGGCCACGGCCTCGTGAGCGTCGGGGTCGGCGACACGACGCTCCAGCCGGGCGAGGTGGTCAACCGCGTCGCGGCCGGCTCGGGCCTCGCGTTCAACGTGTCGGTCGCCAACCAGGGCGACAACGCGGAGGAGAGCGTCAAGGTCACGGTCCGTCTCACGGGCTCCGGCAAGCCGGTGACGGCCAGCCGCACGATCGCCACCACGCAGCCGGGCACGAACGCGGACGTCGCGATCCCGATCCCGTCCCCGCCGCTCGGCCAGCCGGTCACCGCCACGGTGACGGTGGCGAAGGTCGGCGGCGAGGAGAAGACCGACAACAACAAGCAGTCGTACACGGTCTTCTTCGAGCGGTAGCCGATCGTCTAGCGTTGCGGCCCGCATGGACGAGCTGAGCAGCACCACCGGCATCGTCGCGCTGGCCGCGGCGGGCCTGGCGTTCGTCGCGCTCGTCTGGATCGTGGTGCTCACCGTCCAGCTGCGCCGGCTGCGGGCCGACCAGTCCGCGGTGCTCGGCGCGTACGGGCAGCGGGACCTCGTCCAGCACGCGGCGGAGATCGACGAGGCGTTCGCGGCGCTGCGCGACCACGTCGACGTCGTCCAGGGGGCGATCGACGAGCGCCTGGCCGACGCCGAGGCGCGGCTGGACGACGTGATCGCCTTCCGCTCGCTGATCCGGTACGACGCCTACAACGAGATGTCCGGCCGGCAGTCGACGTCGATCGCGCTGCTCGACAGCACCGGCTCAGGGATCGTCATCTCCTCGATCCACCACCGCGACCAGGCGCGCGTCTACGCCAAGCAGGTGCGCGACGGCCGCGGCGAGCTGGAGCTCGCGCCGGAGGAGGAGGAGGCGGTGCGCACGGCGATGAGCGCGCCGGCCTCCGCCGAGTGACCGCGCCGCTGCGGGCCGCCTACCTCGGCCCGCCCGGGACGTTCTCCGAAGCGGCGCTGCGGGCCGGCGCCTCCGCGATCGGTCCCGCCGTCGAGGGCGTGCCCGTCGCGACGCTCCCCGAGGTCGTGCTCGCCGTGCAGGACGGCCTGGCCGAGCGCGCGATCGCGCCGGTGGAGAGCTACAGCGAGGGGTCGGTCGACGTCACGATCGACACGCTCGCGGCGCGGGCGCCGGACGTGACGATCGTCGGCGAGCTCGTCCTGCCGGTGCGCCATGCGCTGTGCACGGCGCCGGGGGTGGCGCTGGACGACGTCTCGGTCGTCGTCTCGCATCCGCAGGCGCTGGCGCAGTGCCGCGAGTTCCTGCGCCGCGAGCTGCCGGACGCGCGGCAGGTGGCGTGGACGTCGACCGCCGAGGCGGTGCGGGAGGCGGGCGCGCGCGGCGCGTCGGAGGGCTGGGCGGGGATCGGGACGACGCTCGCGGCCTCGCTCTACGGGTGCGCGGTGCTCCGCGACGGGATCCAGGACCTGCACGGGAACGCGACCCGGTTCGCCTGGCTGGCCCCGGCGGGGACGGCGCCGCTGCGGCCCGCCGACAAGACGTCGATCGTCTTCGCCGGCGCGGGCGCGGACGCCCCGGGCTGGCTCGTGCGCTGCCTCTCGGAGTTCGCCTTCCGTGGCGTGAACCTGACGCGGATCGAGTCGCGGCCACGGCGCGAGCGGCTCGGCGACTACCTCTTCTTCCTCGACCTCGTCGGCGGGCTGCACGAGCCGCGGGTGGGGGAGGCGGTGGAGGCGCTGCGCGCGCAGTGCGAGGTGGTGCGCGTGCTGGGTTCGTACCCGTCGGCGTAGTCCGGGCGCGCCGGGGAGTTCGTAACGCCGGTCACTCGTTTACACTGCGCGCTGCGCTCATGGGACAGGTGCCACCAGCCCCACCCCGGTTCGCGCCGCCTCAGCACCAGCGGCGCGAACGTGCTGCTGGTCGGGTGCTGGTGCTCAATGCGACGTTCGAGCCGATCAACGTCTGCACGGTGCGGCGCGCCACGGTGCTGCTGCTGAAGCAGAAGGCCGAGGTCATCGAGCACGCGACGTGGTCGCTGCGCTCGGAGAACACGACGCTCCCGCGGCCGATGGTGATCCGCCTCGTCTCGTACGTGCGCGTCCCGCGCGACGCGCACCGCCGCAAGATCACGCGCCGCGCGGTCTTCGCCCGCGACGGGTGGACGTGCCAGTACTGCGGCTCGCGCTCGAACCTCACGGTCGACCACGTCATCCCGCGCTCCAAGGGCGGGTCGTCGGAGTGGGACAACATCGTCGCCTCCTGCGCGCCGTGCAACCGGCGCAAGGGCGACATGCTCCCCGAGAAGGCGAACATGATCCCGCGCACGACGCCCAAGGCGCCGCACCCGCAGGTCTTCATCCACGTCGCGAGCCCCACGATCCCCGCGTCGTGGAAGGCCTGGCTGCCGGAGACGACCCACGAGGTGTTGTCCTCCGACGTTGCTGAAGCGGCGTAGCCGCTTCAGCTACTCGCCACGCCTCCCCGCCGCGCGCGCGTCAGTCCCCGCTCGGCGACGGCGCGCGGTCGTCGTCGCGTGTGAACCGCGGCCGCTCCGGCGCGAGCTCTTCCGCGTCCTCGTCGTCCGTCCGGGTGAAGCGCGCCCCGGCGGTCTCGGCCGGGCGGCCCCACGCCGGCGGCACGACGAACTCGTCGTCCTCGCGCACCTCCGGCGGGGAGTCGGGGATCGATCGGAGCTCCGGCCGGTCCGGCGCGCTCGGAATCGGCCCGAGTTCGTAGCGCTGCTCCTGCCGGCGGTTGATCGCGCGGATGACGAGGATCGCCAGCACCGCGGCCGCGGCGTCGACGGCGACCGCCGCGATCTCGACCTCCGCCAGCGCGCGGTGGTCGGCGAGCGTCTCCGCGTCCTCCGCGGAGTTGTTGACGACACGGCCCAGGATCAGCGCGACGACCCAGGCGAACCACCACAGGTTGAGCCGCAGCGGCGGCTCCTCGTTCGTGCCGGCGCGCCACGCGTCGTTGGCCGCGCGCTTGGGCAGCACCCAGTTGACGAACGGCACGAACCACATGCCGACCGTCCACCCCGGCGAGTAGCGCGGCACCGCCCCGAGCGCGGGGAGGTTCGCCGCGGCGCGACGGAACCACAGCAGGAACGCGACCGCGGTGATGATCAGCAGCGCGATCTGCAGCGACGCGAGCGTCATGACGATCGAGTCGCTCAGCGCCAGACGGTCGCTCGTCACGGTGCCCGGCGCCTCGATCTCGCGCGTGAGCATCCGGGCGTCGACGACGTTGTGGACGGCGATCACGACGTCCAGGGCGATGGTCACGACGAGCGCGCGGATCGCCCACCGCGACGTCGGTCTGAGGGATCGGTACGGCGCGGCGGCGTTCATGGGAGCGGCACTTCCCCGCCGAACGGCGACGTTCAAACCCAACGTCGCGCGGACGTCGCCCGAGAACGACGAAGGGCGCCGCTCGCGCGACGCCCTTCGCCATACTGAACTGGACTTGAACTCGGGCCGGACGTTCTAGGGCCGGAGGGACGAATCCCGGCATCCGTACACCGAGGGTTCCCGGATTGGATTCGCTAAGGCGAGTCCAGCATCCGACCTAGCGGCCGGAAACCTCCAGGGTCCCGGAAAAACTCGAACTATCGATTAGGACCACCTCCCTTCTCTGGTATCGCCAGAGTAGCGGACCATCGGGCGGAACCACAAGGTGCGTCAGGCGTCGAACCACGCACCCAGTTCGAACCCGTCCGGCGCGCGCTCGAGCCGCGCGCCGGAGCGGATCCGTCAGCGGCTACGCGTCGGGCGTCGGGGGGCCATCCGTGGCGTCGAGGTCCACTTCGTCCGGCTCGGCCTCGCCGGCGCCGCCCTCGAGGGCGGACTCGGAGGCCGCGGCAGCGTCAGGCGAGATGAGCTCGTCCGGCGCCGGCGCGTCGGCGTCCAGCGGCAGCTGCCCGTCCACGACCCCGTCGCCGGTGACGATCTCGCCGCTCTCGGCGTCGACCGGGTCGCCCGACTCGGACTCCATGACCAGCGCCACGGCCGAGACCGTGTCGTCGGCCTTCATGTTCATCACCCGGACGCCCTGCGAGAGCCGGCCGTAGCGCGAGATCCCGCGCACGCCCGTCCGCTGGACCATGCCCGACGTCGAGATGAACACGAGGTCGAAGTGCTCGCGCACGACGAGCGCGCCGGCCAGCGCGCCCTTGGCCTCGGTCAGCTTGATCGTGCCGACGCCCTTGGTGCCGCGGTTGGTCTTGCGGTACTCGCCGATCGGCGTCCGCTTCCCGTAGCCGTTCTCGGTGACGACGAGCAGCTCCTGGTCCTCGGACGCGACGTCCATCGCGAGGACGGCGTCGTCCTTGCCCGAGACGTCCATGCCGCGGACGCCGCTCGTGTTGCGGCCCATCGGCCGCAGCGCGTCCTCGTGGAACCGCACGGCCTGGCCCTTGCGGGAGACCATGAGGATGTCGTCGTTGCCGCTCGTCCGCCGCACCGACACCAGCTCGTCGTCCTCGCGGATGTTGATCGCGATGATGCCGTCGGCCTTGATCGGCGTGTTGTAGGCGAGGAACTCGGTCTTCTTCACCGTGCCGTCCTTCGTCGCGAAGACGAGGAACTGGCCCTCGGTGAAGTCGCGCGTGGAGAGCACGGACTCGATCCGCTCGCCCTCGCGCAGCGGCAGGAAGTTGACGAGCGCGCGGCCGCGGGCGGTGCGCCCCATCTCCGGCAGCTCGTAGACCTTCGAGCGGTAGACCTTGCCGCGGTTCGAGAAGAACAGGAGGAAGTCGTGGGACGAGCACACGAAGAGGTGCTCGATCCAGTCGCCTTCCTTCGTGTCCATCCCGGTCACGCCGCGGCCGCCGCGGTGCTGCTGGCGGTACGTGTCCAGCGGCAGCGACTTGATGTAGCCCGAGTGCGTGATCGTGACCACCATCTGCTGCTCGCGGATGAGGTCCTCGATGTCGATCTCGTCCTCGGAGTCGGCGATCTGGGTGCGGCGGTCGTCGCCGAACCGCTCCATGATCTCCGTGAGCTCCTCCTTGATGAGCGTGAGGACCTTGTCCTCGTCGCCCAGCAGGGTGCGCAGCTCCTGGATCCGCTCCATCTTGTCCGCGTGCTCCTGGCGGATCTTGTCCGCCTCGAGCGCGGTCAGCTGCGACAGGCGCAGGTCGAGGATCGCGGTCGCCTGGATCGCGGTCAGCTCGAAGCGGTCGACGAGCTGGGTCCGGGCGGAGTCGCGGTTGGCCGACGAGCGGATGACCTCGATGACCTCGTCGAGGTTGTCCAGCGCGATGAGCTGGCCCTCGAGGATGTGGACCTCGCGCTCGAGCCGCGCCAGCTCGAACTTCGCGCGGCGGACCACGACCTCCCGCTGATGCAGGATGTAGTGGCGCAGGACCTCGCGGAGCGTCAGCGTCTTCGGCACGCCGTCGACCAGCGCGACCATGTTCACGCCGAAGGTCGACTGCATCGCGGTCTGCTTGTAGAGCTGGTTCAGGACGACGTTCGGGTCCGCGTCGCGCTTGAGCTCGATGACGAGCCGCATGCCGCGCCGGTCCGTGTGGTCCTGGATGTCCGAGATGCCGCTGAGCTTCTTGTCGCGGACGAGGTCGGAGATCTTCTTGATGACGCCGCCGTCGCCGCCCTTCTTGACCATGAAGGGCAGCTCGGAGACGACGATCGCCTCCTTGCCGCGGCCGATGTCCTGGATCGCGGCCTTCGCGCGCACCCGCACGCGGCCGCGGCCGGTCTCGTACGCGTCCCGGATGCCCTGGCGGCCGAGGATGATGCCGCCGGTCGGGAAGTCGGGGCCGGTGACGTACGTCATCAGCTCCTCGGTCGTGATCTCCGGGTTGTCGATGAACGCGATCGTCGCGTTGATGACCTCGCGGAGGTTGTGCGGCGGGATGTTCGTCGCCATGCCGACCGCGATGCCGGTCGAGCCGTTGACGAGCAGGTTCGGGAACCGCGACGGGAGGACGAGCGGCTCGCGCTTGGAGCCGTCGTAGTTCGGCCCGAAGTCGACCGTGTCCATGTCCAGGTCGCGCAGCATCTCCTGCGCGATCCGGGTCATGCGGGCCTCGGTGTACCGCATGGCGGCCGCCGGGTCCTCGTCGATCGAGCCGAAGTTGCCCTGGCCGTCCACCAGCAGGTAGCGCAGCGAGAAGTCCTGCGCCATCCGGACGAGCGTGTCGTAGATGGCGGAGTCGCCGTGCGGGTGGTAGTTGCCCATCACGTCGCCGACGATGCGGGCGGACTTGACGTACGGGCGGGTCGGCCCGAGGCCGCCCTCGTTCATCGCGTACAGGACCCGGCGATGGACGGGCTTGAGCCCGTCGCGCACGTCGGGCAGCGCGCGCCCGACGATGACGCTCATCGCGTAGTCCAGGTACGCGGTGCGCATCTCGTCCTCGAGGGCGCGCGGCTCGATGTTGCCGCCGCCGATGACGTCAGTGGCCATGCGGGATCAGTCCTCCTTCGCGAGTCCGGGGTGGACTGAGGGGTTAGACATCGAGGTTGGTCACGAGGCGCGCGTTCTCCTCGATGAAGGCGCGGCGCGGCTCGACCTGGTCGCCCATGAGCATCGAGAAGAGCTCGGAGGCGGCTGCGGCGTCGTCGACGTTGACCTTCGCCAGCGTCCGCGTCGACGGGTGCATCGTGGTGTCCGCGAGCTGCTCGGCGTTCATCTCGCCGAGCCCCTTGAAGCGCTGCACGGTGACGCCGCGGCGCGCGAGGTCGAGCACCGCCTCGCGGAGCGTCTCGAAGGACATGGCCTCCTGCGAGTGGTCGCCCAGCGTCGCGTTGAACGGCGGGTTGCCGGCCAGGTCGACGAGCTGCGCGTGCACGCGGATGAACTGCTTGTAGGCGTGCGCCTCGAACAGGCCGCGGGGGATGCGGAAGGTCCGTGCCATGCCGGTCTTGCGCTCGATCGCCTTGACGCGGATGAAGCTGTCCTCCGCGTCCTCGGAGACCAGCTCGGTCGTGTGCGGCTGACCCTCGTCGTCCTCGCGCTTGAAGAGCGCGAGCGCGGCGTCGATGGTCTCCGCGCGCTCGTCGAGCACCGCGCTCTCCTCGAGGAAGTCGACGAGCTCGTGGCCGAGCTCGGCCCGCAGCGACGTGGACCAGCCCTCGTACTGCTTGAGCAGCCGGCCGTAGCGCTGCCAGCGCGTCTCGGTCAGCGAGAGCGACTTGCCGGCGCGGTCGACGACCGTGACCTTCTCGAGCTTGTCGCCGAGCAGGATGTCCTCCAGCTCGGACTCCTTCTCGACGTACCGCTCGGTGCGGCCCTGCTTGACCTTGTAGAGCGGCGGCTTGGCGATGTAGACGTAGCCGGCCTCGATCAGCTGCGGCATCTCGCGGAAGAGCAGCGTCAGCACGAGCGTGCGGATGTGGGCGCCGTCCACGTCCGCGTCGGTCATGATGATCAGCTTGTGGTAGCGGGCCTTCTCGATGTCGAACTCATCGCGGACGCCCGTGCCGAGCGCCGTGATCATCGCCTGGACCTCGTTGTTCTGGAGGACCTTGTCGATGCGGCTCTTCTCGACGTTGAGGATCTTGCCGCGGAGCGGGAGGACCGCCTGGGTCGCGCGGTCGCGCCCCTGGGTCGCCGAGCCGCCGGCGGAGTCGCCCTCGACGATGAACAGCTCGGCGAGCGCCGGGTCCTTGACCTGGCAGTCGCGGAGCTTGCCCGGCAGCGTCGTGTTCTCCAGCGCGGACTTGCGGCGGGTCAGGTCGCGGGCCTTGCGCGCGGCGGCGCGCGCCTGCGCGGCTGAGACCGCCTTCTTGATGATGAGGTCGGCCTCCTTCGGGTTCTCCTCGAGGAACTCGTTGAGCTTCTCGTAGACGATGGAGCGCACGAAGCCCTCCATCCCCGGGTTGCCGAGCTTCGTCTTCGTCTGACCCTCGAACTGCGGCTCGCTCAGCTTCGCGCTGATCACCGCGGTGAGGCCCTCGCGGACGTCCTCGCCGGAGAGGTTGTCGTCCTTCTCCTTGAGGATCCCGCGCGCCTTCGCGTACCGGTTGACCGCCGTCGTCAACGCCGAACGGAAGCCGGACATGTGCGTCCCGCCCTCGTGCGTGTTGATGTTGTTGGCGAACGAGTGGATCGACTCCTGGTAGGTCGTGTTCCACTGCATGGAGACCTCGACCTGGCCCTCCTCGCTCTCGCCCTCGAGGAAGATCACCTTCGTCCCGATCGTCTCCTTGGAGGCGTTCAGGTGGGTGACGAAGTCGATGATGCCGCCCTCGGCGTGGAACTCGACGCGCTTGCCCTCGCCGCGCTCGTCCGTGAGCGTGATGCGCAGGCCGCGGGTGAGGAAGGCCGTCTCGCGCAGGCGGGTCTCGAGCGTCTGCCAGTCGAACTCGGTGATCTCGAAGATCTCGGCGTCGGGACGGAACGTGATCTTCGTCCCGGTCGCCTTCGTCTCCTCGCCGCGGACCATCTCGCCCTGCGGCGCGCCGCGCGAGTACTCCTGCCGGTGCGCGTAGCCGTCGCGCCGGACCTCGACCTGCAGCAGGTCGGACAGCGCGTTGACGACCGAGACGCCGACCCCGTGCAGGCCGCCGGAGACCTTGTAGCCGCCGCCATCGCCGAACTTGCCGCCGGCGTGGAGGACGGTGAGGACGACCTCGAGGGCGGACTTGCCCTCCTTCTCCATCCGCGCGACCGGGATGCCGCGGCCGTTGTCGTCCACGGTGACGGAGTTGTCGGGATGGATCGTCACGTCGACCTGCGTCGCGTGGCCCGCGAGCGCCTCGTCGACCGAGTTGTCCACGACCTCCCAGACGAGGTGGTGCAGACCACGCACGCCGGTCGAGCCGATGTACATGCCAGGACGCTTGCGCACCGCCTCGAGACCCTCGAGCACGGTGATGTCCTGGGCGTCGTACCCGCGTCCCTCCGTCTTGCCGTTGTCGTCCGCCACGAAGCCTCCTGGAACACACGATCGCCCCGGGCCGGGAAACGGCGCCCAGGGCGACGAAAAGTTGGTTACAGAATAGCAGGCGGACCGTCACGAACTCCCGGATCAGGTGTGACGAAACTGCTGCAAAACAGCGGAAAAACTGCGGCGTCTCTCCGGCGGCCGACACGGTCCTCCACGGCGTGATACGACCGGGGTAAGACGGAAGCGACCGCTCACGGGTCCTCCTGGACCACCACGGCGCCCTCCCGGACCTCCACGCGGGCCACGTCCGCGGCGTCCGCGCCCGGCACGTGAGCGAGATCGGTCGTGGTCACGACCGCCTGCCCGCCGGTCCCCCGGACGCGCTCGACGAGCCGCTCGCGGCGCGTGACGTCCAGCTCGCTCATGACGTCGTCGAGCAGCAGCAGGGGCGCCCCGCCCCGCGCCTCGGCCAGCACCTCGCGCTCGGCGAGCAGGAGCGCCAGGAGGCCCATCCGCTGCTCGCCCTGCGAGCCGAACGCCTTCAGCTCGCGCAGCGGCAGCGCGTCCTCCGAGGCCGGCGCCCGCAGCAGCGCGAGGTCGTCGCGGTGCGGCCCGTGCATCGTGAAGCCGCGGTCGAGGTCGGCGTCCAGCTTGTCGGCGAGCTGGGCGACGAACCCCTCCTCGTCC
>DATMVO010000457.1:0-10547 GCA_035563115.1 Solirubrobacteraceae bacterium | reverse complement strand
CGAGACGCTGTCGTGGCAGTCGATCTTCATCCTCCAGGTGCCGCTGGCGCTGGTGTGCCTGCTGGCGGTGCGCGACGCCCGGGCGCCGATCGCCGAGCCCGCGGGCGAGCGGCGCCCCGACATCCGCCACCTCGTCGCGATCGGCTTCCTCGGCGCGGGCCTCACCGCCGCGCTCTTCCTGCTCGTGCTGCTGCTCGTGGCAGGCTGGCGCCTCTCGCCGCTGACCGCCGCGCTGGCCGTCTCGATCATGCCGCTCGCCGCGCTCTCCGCCGCCCGCATCCGCGGCGGGGATGTCCGCACGCGCGGCGCGGTCGGCGCGGTGCTCACGGCGGGCGGGCTCGCGGCGCTGGGCCTCATGCCGTCCGCCTCGGTGGCCTGGACGGTCGTGCCGCAGGTGCTGATCGGGATCGGCCTCGGCCTCTCGCTCGGGCCGCTGACCGAGGCGGCGATCCACGGCCGCACGCCGCTCGTCCTCCACGGCGGGTGGACGCTTGCGGCCCGCCACGTCGGCGTCGTCGCCGCGCTCGCGCTCCTCACCCCTGTCTTCACCGCCGACCTCGACACGCAGGAGCAGCGCGCGACCGAGTCCGTTCTCGCGCGGATCCTCGACTCGCCGCTCGACCCGCGCACGAAGATCGACGTCGGCCTCAAGCTGGCGGACGAGCTGAACCGGGCGGAGGGCGAGGTGCCGGAGATCGCCCCGGCGTTCGCGGGGATCGAGCCGCGCGAGGGCGAGGCGCCGCGCCTCGAAGCGCTCCAGTCGCGGGTCGAGGACGAGCTGGACCGTGCGGCCACGACCGCGTTCGAGCGCTCGTTCCTCATCGCGGCCGCGCTCTCGCTCTGCGCGCTCGTGCCGCTCCTCCTCCCCGCGGGCGCGCCCACCGCGCCGCGCACGAGGGTGGCCGCGTGAAGGCCGTCCTCGCCGCGGCGCTCGCGTCGCTCGTCCTCGTCGCCGTCTACCTCGCCGCGGGCGGCGGCGACTACGAGCCGGGCGCGCCGCCGGACCCGTGCCGGATCCAGACCAAGTCGCAGGCCGACGGCCTCACCGGCACGCTGGAGCGCGTCGGCCTCAACGCGCTGGCCGGTTCGGCGTGCGAGCTGAAGGTCCCGCGCGAGCGGCTGCTCCTCGCGCTCGCCGGCGAGGAGGACCTGGGCATCGACGACGACCGCCGCAACGAGTCGTTCCGCACCGGCCTGCGCGACGCGCTGAGGCAGGAGCAGGACGCCGGCAACGTCGACGAGTCGACGGCCTTCCTGCTCGACCAGGCCATCGGCATCCTGCCGGTCGACGCGATCCTCGACCGCCTCTTCGGCGAAGGGCTCTAGAGCCCGAGCACCGCGCGCAGCGTCTCCGACACCTGCGCGACCTCGCCCTCGGTCAGCTCCGGGTGGAACGGCAGCGCGATCGAGCGCGCGGCGACGTCCTCGCAGACCGGGAACTCGCCCGGCTTGTGGCCGAACGTCTCGCGGTAGTAGCTCATGAGGTGGATCGCGGGCAGGTACGGCTTGGAGTCGACGCCCCGCTCGCGCAGCGCGCGGATCGTCTCGTCGCGGTCGACGCGGTGCGGGAGCTGGACGACGAAGACGAACCAGCCGCGCCGGTCTCCCCCGCTGTCCTCACACGGCAGCGTCAGGTCCTCCACACCGCTCAACGCCTCGCGGTAGAGCCCTGCGACCCGCGCGCGCCCGGAGAGCAGATCGGGGAGCCGCTCCACCTGCGCCACGCCGATCGCGGACGCGACATCTGAGAGCCGGTAGTTGAACCCGAGCCGGTCGTGGTCGAGCCAGCCCATGTCCGGCGCGCGGCCCTGGTTGCGCTCGGAGTCGATCGTCGCCTTCACCTCGGCCGAGCCGACGGTGATCATCCCGCCCTCGCCCGTGGTGATCTGCTTGTTGGCGTAGAACCCGAAGACGCTCGGGTTCCCCCGCGCGCCCACGCGCGTCCCGTCCGCGTGCACCGCGCCCAGCGCCTCGCACGCGTCCTCGACGATCGGCAGCCCGAACGCCTCGAACGCCGGCAGGTCGGCCGGGTAGCCGAAGATGTGCACCGGCAGCAGCGCGCTCGTCTTCGGCGTCACGGCCGCCTGCGCCGCCGCCGGATCGAGGTTGAGCGTCCGCGGGTCGATGTCCGCGAAGACCGGCCGCGCGCGCTGGTAGACGACCGCGTTCGACGACGCGACGAACGAGAACGGCGAGGTCACGACCTCCGACCCCTCCTCCACGCCCACGGCCCGCAGCGCCAGGTGCAGCCCGGCCGTCCCGGACGAGACGGCGGACGCGAGCACGTCGGAACCGAGCGCCGCCGCGAAGTCCCGCTCGAACCGCTCGGTCATCGGCCCGAGCGAGAGGCGCCGCGACTCCAGTACCTCCATCACGAGCTCCTTCTCCCGGTCGCCGATGACCGGCCGCGCGAGCCCGATCACGTCGTCGCGGCGCGGGTGGACCGGGCGTGCTGCTCCTTGCCCGGCTGCATCGCGTGCTCGAGCGAGTCGACCAGCGCCTGCCACGACGCCGCGATGACGTTCGTGTGGACGCCGATCGAGCCCCACTGGTCGCTGCCGTCCGACGCGTCGAGGAGCACGCGCGTGATCGCGCCGGTGCCCTTCGTCTCGTCGAGGATGCGGACCTTGAAGTTGACGAGCTCGATGTCGCGCAGGTGCGGGTGGACCTCGGAGATCGCGGCCCGCAGCGCGCCGTCGAGCGCGTTGACCGGGCCGTTGCCCTCCGCGGTCGAGACGAACCGGTCGCCGTCGACCCAGATCTTGATCGTCGCCTCGGTCTCCACCTTGCCGTCGGCGCGCTGCTCGACGATGCACCGCCACGACTCCAGGCGGAACAGCGGCTCGTAGACGCCGGCCTCCTTGCGCAGCAGCAGCTCGAACGAGCCGTCGGCGGCCTCGAACTGGTAGCCCGCGTGCTCGAGCTCCTTGACCCGCTCGACCACCCGCGTCGGGTCGACCGTGACGCCCGCGTCCTCGGCCTTCTCCAGCACCGTCGCGCGGCCGGCGATCTCGCTCACCAGCACGTCGTTGCGGTTGCCGACGACGGCGGGATCGATGTGCTCGAACGCCTCGCTGACGGACCGCACGCCCGCGGCATGGAGCCCCGCCTTGTGCGCGAACGCGTTCTTGCCGACGTACGGCTGGTCGGCGTCCGGCGCGCGGTTGAGCAGCTCGTCGGCGTAGTGCGCGGCCTGCGTCAGCTTCGCCAGCTGCTCGTCGCTGATCACCCGGTGGCCGAGCTTGAGCTGCAGCC
This sequence comes from Solirubrobacteraceae bacterium, assembly GCA_035563115.1. Lineage (GTDB taxonomy): Bacteria > Actinomycetota > Thermoleophilia > Solirubrobacterales > Solirubrobacteraceae > CADCVT01. Next base: position 7,292 of record DATMVO010000457.1, on the reverse strand, counting down.
CGGCGATCATCGAGATCATGTTCGCGTTGCCGGTGCGCTCGCCGATGCCGTTCAGGGTGCCCTGCACCTGGGTCGCGCCCGCCTCGATGGCGGAGAGCGAGTTCGCGACCGCGCAGTCCGTGTCGTTGTGGCAGTGGATGCCGAGCTTGACGTCCGCGCCCAGCGCCGCCACCACCTCGCCCACGACGCGCGAGATCCGCCCCGGGAGCGAGCCGCCGTTCGTGTCGCACAGGACGAGCCGCTCGGCCCCCGCGTCCGCCGCCGCCCGCAGGCAGTCCAGCGAGTACGCCGGGTCGATCGCGTAGCCGTCGAAGAAGTGCTCGGCGTCGAACAGCACGCGCTTGCCCTGCGCGAGGAGGAACGCCACCGACTCGGCGATCATCGCCAGGTTGTCCTCGCGCGACACGCGGACGACCTTCTCGACGTGCAGCAGCGACGACTTGCCGACGATCGTCGTCACCGGCGCGAAGCACTCGGCCAGCGTGCGCAGGCCGGGATCGTCGGCCGCCGCGCTGTCGCGGCGCCGGGTCATCCCGAACGCCGCGATCGTGGAGGTGCCGAGCTTCTCGCGCTCCAGCAACGCGAACAGCTCGGCCTCCTTGGGGTTCGAGGACGGGAAGCCCGCCTCGATCAGGTGGATCCCCAGCTCGTCGAGCTTGTGGACGACGCGCAGCTTCTCGTCGGCGGTGAGGCTGATCCCCGCCCCGCCCATGCCGTCGCGGAGCGTCGCGTCGTACAGCTGGATCATGAGGCCGTCTGCGAGACCGGCACCGGGTCCAGCCAGGAGCGGTAGGTCTCGCCGCGCCCGTGCAGCGCGTCCTCGAACGCGGCCTGCAGCGTGCGCGTGATCTCGCCCGGCTTGCCGGTGCCGACCGGCCGGTCGTCGATCTCGCGGATCGGCGTCAGCTCGGCCGCGGTGCCGGTGACGAACACCTCGTCGGCGATGTAGAGCTCGTACCGCTCGATGTCCGCCTCGACGACCTCGATCCCCTTGTCGCGCGCGATCTGCAGCACCGAGCGGCGGTTGATGCCGTCGAGGATGGAGGAGCCGAGCGTCGGCGTGACGATCTTGCCGTCGCGCACGAGGTAGATGTTCTCCCCCGTGCCCTCGGAGACGTGGCCCTTGTCGTCGAGGAGGATCGCCTCCTCGTAGCCGGACTTCTGCGACTCGATCTTCGCGAGGATCGAGTTGAGGTACTGGCCGGACGCCTTCGCGGCGGGGATGAGCGAGTCGCCGCTGATGCGCCGCCACGACGACACGCGCGCGCGGATGCCGTCGCGCTTGCCCTCCTCGCCCAGGTACGCGCCCCACTCCCACACGGCGATCGTGACGTCGACCGGCGAGTCGAGCGGGTTGAGGCCCATGGAGCCGTAGCCGCGGTAGACGAGCGGGCGGATGTAGCACTCGCGCATGCCGTTGCGGCTGATCAGCTCGAGCGTCGCCTGGCGGATCTGCTCGCGCTCGAACGGGATGTCCATGTAGTAGAGCTCGGCCGACCGGAAGAGGCGGTCGACGTGCTCCTGGTGGCGGAAGACCGCCGGGCCGATCTCGGTGTCGTAACAGCGGACGCCCTCGAAGACGCCCGTGCCGTAGTGGAGGCCGTGCGTCAGGACGTGCACTCGGGCCTCATCCCACGGCACGAACTCTCCGTTCATCCAGATGAGGTCAGCCTGCTTCACGACTTACGCCCTTTCCAGGTGGGTCAGCACCGCGTCCGTGGCCTCGGTGGTGGTGGCCTCGCCGCCGAGGTCGCGGGTGCGCAGACCGCCCTCCAGCGCGCGGTCCACGGCCGAGTCTAGAGCCGTCGCGGCGTCCTCGCGACCGAGTCCGTGCCGGAGCATCATCGCGACGCTGAGGAACATCGCGAGCGGGTTCGCGATGCCCTGGCCGGCGATGTCGGGGGCGGAGCCGTGAACGGGCTCGAAGACGCCCGGGTCGCCCTCTGCGCCGAGGGATGCGGACGGCAACATGCCGAGCGAGCCGGTGATCATCGCGGCTTCGTCGCTGAGGATGTCGCCGAACATGTTCTCGGTGAGGATCACGTCGAACTGCTTGGGCTTGGCGACGAGCTGCATCGCGGTGGAGTCGACGAGCGCGTGCTCGAGCGGGGTGTCGGCGAACTCCGCGGCATGCAGGTTCGTGACGACCTCGCGCCAGAGGCGGCTGCTCTCGAGCACGTTCGCCTTGTCGACCGACGTGACCTTGTTGCGCGCGGCCTTGAACGCCACGCGCGCGATCCGCTCGATCTCCTCCGTGGAGTAGATGCAGAGGTCGGACGCCGTGGTCTCCGTGCGCGTCTTCTCGCCGAAGTAGATGCCGCCGGTCAGCTCGCGGATGACGAGCATGTCGGTGCCCTCGATCAGCTCGCGCTTCAGCGGGCTCGCGTCGTAGAGCGCCGGCACCGGCCGCACCGGGCGGAGGTTCGCGAAGAGCCCGAGCTCCTTGCGCAGCGCGAGGAGGCCGCGTTCGGGCCGGTCGGCCTTCGCGTCCGTCGTGTCCCACTTCGGCCCGCCGACCGCCGCCAGCAGCACCGCATCCGCGCCCTTCGCCGCGTTGAGGGTCTCGTCCGGCAGCGAGTTCCCGTGCGCGTCCAGCGCCGCCCCGCCGAACAGGTGCTCCTCCGTCTCGACGTCCGGCGCCAGCTGCTGCAGCACGCGCAGCGCCGCCTCCATGATCTCCGGGCCGATCCCGTCGCCGGGAAGGGTCACGATCTTCGGGCTCAAGCGGTTGCCTCCGGGCGTTCTCGACGGTTCACCATCAGCGGACAACTGTACGCCATCGCGTACACCCACCCCGCCGGATCGAACGACCGCCACAACCCGCCCCTCACGCGCGACGCCCGGTCGAGGGGCGAGTTGACGTCCCCTACGGGCGCTTTCTCGCCCCTCACCGCAGTCGTCGGATCGAGCGGCGAGTTCCGGTCGTGCCCGGTTACGCCGTCGCCTCGATGTTGAGGCGGACGTAGTCGAGGTGGTCGAGCTGCTTGGCCGCTCGGGCGGCGGCTTCGCGGGCGTCTGGTTGGCCGTGGAGCATGACGGTGGCGATGTAGGTCTCCATGTCGTCCACGTGGGTGGGCTTGGGCTCGAGCCAGGCGCGGACGTCGGTGAAGCCGGCGCGGCGGAGGCGCTCCTCGGTGTCGGGGCCGTTGGCGTAGAGCCAGCGGCCGGGGCGCTCGCCCAACGCGTCGATGACGCGCGCGATGTTCCCCTCGCCCCCGCACTGGGCGACGAGCCGGCCGCCCGGCTTCAAGGCCGCGTGGAGCCGTGCGAAGAGCGTGTCGTGGTCGGTGATCCAGTGGAAGACCGCGCACGAGAAGACGACGTCGACCGGCTCCGGGACCTCCAGCGAGAGCAGGTCCTGGTGGAGCACCGGCACGTCGGCCGGCAGCACGGAGCGCGCCTGCTCCACCATCGCCGCGTCGCCGTCCACGGCGATCACCCGCGCGCCGGCCTCCAGCAGCTGCTGCGTGACGCCACCGCCGCCGCAGCCGGCGTCGAGCACGAGCTCACCCGGCTGGATCGCGGCGCGGGCGACGATCTCCCGCGCCCACGCGCGCTGGGGTGCCGCGACCTGCTCGTAGGTCGCGGCGTCCCACCCAGCGGCGTCGCCGCTCACGACAGCGCGGTCGTGACCGGGCCCGAGCGCTCCCGCTCGGCCTCGAACGCCGCGATCGCGTCCGCCTGCTCCAGCGTCAGCGAGATGTCGTCGAGCCCGTTGAGGAGCCGGTTCTTGATCTCCGGGTCGATGTCGAAGGACGCGACCCCGCCCTCCCAGCGGACCTCCTGCGCAGCGAGATCCACCTGCGCGTGGCCGGCGGCGGCGATCGCCTCGACCGTCTCGGCCGGCAGCTCCACCGGCAGCACGCCGTTCTTCGTGCAGTTGTTCCGGAAGATGTCGGCGAAGTTGATCGCGACGATCGCCTGGAAGCCGTAGTCCTTCAGCGCCCACGGCGCGTGCTCACGCGACGAACCGCAGCCGAAGTTCACCCCGCTCACGAGGATCGGGTTGTGCGGGATCTCGACGCCCTGCGCCCGCCACTCGTGGAAGCAGAACTCGCCGAAGCCCGTGCGCTCCACCCGCTTCATGTACCGCGCGGGGATGATCTGGTCCGTGTCGATGTCGTCGCGCATCAGCACGGTGAGCGGGCCGGTGATCGTCTCGATGGGATCCATGCTCAGGCCCTCTCTAGTTCCACTCGCGGATGTCGACGAAGCGGCCCTCGATCGCCGCGGCGGCGGCCATCTGGGGCGAGACGAGGTGCGAGCGGGCGCCACGGCCCTGTCGGCCCTCGAAGTTGCGGTTGGAGGTCGAGGCGACGCGCTCGCCCGGCGCCGCGACGTCCGGGTTCATCCCCAGGCACATCGAGCAGCCGGCCTCGCGCCAGTCGAACCCGGCGGAGCGGAAGACCTCGTCCAGCCCCTCGGCCTCGGCCTGCTTCTTGACCTGCTGGGAGCCCGGGACCACCATCGCGACGACGCCGTCGGCCACGCGCCGGCCGTCGATCATCGACGCCGCGGCACGCAGGTCGCCGATCCGCGAGTTCGTGCACGAGCCGATGAACACCCGGTCGAGCTTGATCTCCGTCATCGGCGTCCCGGGCTGCAGTGCCATGTACTCCAGCGCGCGCTCGTCGCCCTGGTCCTCCGGCTCCGGCACCGTGTCGGCGACGCCGACGACCATCTCCGGCGTCGTCCCCCACGTCACCTGCGGCGACAGCGCGGCCGCGTCCACCACGATCTCGCGGTCGAACGACGCGCCCTCGTCGGTCTTGAGCGAGGCCCACGACGGATCGATCTCCACGCCCCGCTCGCGCAGCCACGCGAACGTCGTCTCGTCCGGCGCGATCATCCCCGCGCGGCCGCCGCCCTCGATCGTCATGTTGCAGATCGTCATGCGGCCCTCCATCGAGATCGCCTCGATGGACTCGCCCGCGAACTCGACGACGTGGCCGGTGGCGCCGTTGACGCCCATCTGGCCGATCGTGCCGAGGATCATGTCCTTCGGCGTGACACCCGGGCCGAGCTCGCCCGTGTAGAGGATCCGCATCGACTTCGGCTTGCGCTGGCCGAGCGTCTGGGTCGCCAGCACGTGCTCGACCTCGCTCGTCCCGATGCCGAACGCGAGCGCGCCGAACGCGCCGTGGGTGGCGGTGTGCGAGTCGCCGCAGACGATCGTCATGCCCGGCTGGGTGACGCCCAGCTCCGGCCCGATCACGTGGACGATGCCCTGCTTGTCGGAGCCCAGCGAGTAGACCGGGACGCCGAACTCGGCGCAGTTCTCCTCGAGCTTCTCGACCTGCTTGCGGCTCAGCTCGTCCTTGATGAGCGCGGCTACCGGCGTGCCGTCGGTCGGCGTGTTGTGATCAGCCGTGGCGAGCGTGCGGTCCGGGCGGCGGACCTTGCGGCCGGCGAGCCGGAGCCCGTCGAACGCCTGCGGCGACGTGACCTCGTGGACGAGGTGGAGGTCGATGTAGATCAGCCCCGGCGCCACCTCGTGGGCGGCCCAGATCTTGTCGAACAGCGTCTCGGGCATCTTGGGTCCTCTCGTGGTCAGCTGCGGCGCAGGCCGGCGGCGACGACGGCGAGGAACGTGGCCTCGCCGGGTCCGGGGTTCTCGAAGTGGTGGGGCAGGTCGGCGTCGAACGTGACGGTGTCGCCGGCGCTGAGCGTGTGCTCGACGCCGTCGATGCACAGGCGGATCGTGCCGGCCTCGACGTACGCGATCTCGCGCGCGCCGGGCTCGTGGAGCGGCGGGTCGTCGGTGCTCCCCGTGGCCGCGCCCGCGTCCAGGACGTGCCTCGACAGCTCGGCCCGCTGGCCGGGCAGCGCCGGGGTCAGCACCTCGGTGGTGTGACCGTCGCGGCGCCGGGTCGGCTTGGTGTCGGCGGCGCGGACGACGTGGACGCTGTCGCCCTCGTCCAGCCGCAGCAGCTGGGAGAGCGAGAGGTCGAGCCCGCCGGCGATCCGGCCCGCGACCTGGAGGGTCGGGCTCGTCTCGCCCCGCTCGACCTGGGAGAGCATCGGCGCGGACACGCCCGTGCGCTCGGCCAGGTCGCGCAGGCTGAGCCCACCCGCCTCACGGAGGGCCTTGATGCGCGGTCCCACGGACACCGTCATACGACCGTACGTTATCGCATACGAGCGTCAGAACTTGAGAGCAGGGCTTCGGGCGCGCGCGTTCGGGTAGCTTCCGCGTCCGCAATGAGCGTGACCGACGACCTCCTCCGCAACGCCGAGTTCTGGCATCAGACCTTCGACCGCGCCGGCCTGGCGGTGCAGCCCGCGCTGCAGACCACGATCCTCACGTGCATGGACTCGCGCCTGAACCCGTACGCGATGTTCGGCCTCCGCGAGGGCCAGGTGCACATGATCCGCAACGCCGGCGGCATCGTGACCGAGGACGTGATCCGGTCGCTGACGCTGTCGCAGCGGTTCCTCCAGACGCGCGAGATCATCGTGATCATGCACACCAACTGCGGGCTCGAGTCGCGGACCGAGGAGCAGTTCGTCGAGGAGATCACCGAGGCCGTGGGCGAGAAGCCGCACTGGCACTTCGGCGCGACCGACGACCTCGCGGCGACCGTGCGCGAGTCGGTGCAGCAGCTGCGCGACTCCAAGTTCCTCGAGCACCGCGACGCGATCCGCGGGTTCGTGTACGACGTCGAGACGGGCGCGCTGACCGAGGTCGCGTGAGCCCGATGCGCCTCCCCGACGTGCTGGTGCTCGGCGCCGGTGGCGTGCTGGGCGAGGCGTGGATGAGCGGCGTCCTCGCGGGCATCGAGGACGGGGCGGGCGTCGACTTCCGGCGCTGCGACACGTACGTCGGGACGTCGGCGGGGTCGATCGTGGCGGCGCGGCTGGCGTCCGGGCGGTCGCCGCGGCGACCGGACGACCTAGGCGATCCGCCATCCGACTTCGCGCGCGACACGCCCGAAGCGCTGGCCGAGGGTGACGGCGACGGCGGCGCGGGCGATGAGCGCGAGGCCGGCGACGGTGCGGACTCTCCCGCCGCGCCGTCCGGCCGCCTCCAGGGCGCCGCACGCGGCGCGGCGCGGCTCGGCGCGTGGGCCTCGGCCCCGCTCATCGGCCCGGCGATCGCCGCGACGACCCCCGCGGGCGCCCGCCTGCGCGCGCTCGCGCTCGCGCGGGTCCCGGCGGGCACGAACCGCCTCACCGGCCTCCACGCGCAGGTCTCCTCCTGGGGCGCGCGGTTCGACGGGCGCCTGCGCATCGCCGCCGTCGACCGCGCGACCGGCCGGCGCGTGATGTTCGGCCGCCCGGGCGCGCCCGCC
>DATMVO010000456.1:0-5532 GCA_035563115.1 Solirubrobacteraceae bacterium | reverse complement strand
GCCGCTCTTGCCCGCGCACGCGTAGAGACGGCCCGTCTGGGCCGCCGCGCCGTCCGGCGCGACCGCCGCCGTGCCGGCGCCCGCCGTCAGCACCATCCCGAGGAGCGCGAGCGTCCTCGCCCGCCGCGTCCGTCCCTGTCGCCGCATGCTGCTCCTCGCTCACCCTCGTGCGGAGCGTCCGGCCGCCCCACGTGCCGCGCGGGAACCTAGCTCCTCGCCCGCCGCGCCGCCAGCGGCCCGAAGCAGCGCGGCGCGCCCGGCCGCGCCTCCGCTACGCTCGCGGCCGATGAGCGGCACCACGCCTGCACTCGACCTCGACCAGCTCACGGAGACGATCTTCGAGCTGGCGGCCGTGCCCGCCTCCGAGGCGCCGCGGCACGGCGACGACACCGTCGCGGCGGCCCGCGCGCTCGCCCTCGCGATCTGCCACATCCTCGGCCCCGGCTACGCGCAGGGGCTCCAGCTCACCGGCACCGTCCGCTCCGTCAACGTCCGCCCCAACGTGCGCCGCCTGCCGTGGAGCAGGACGAACCCCGGCGTGACGCTCTCGCTCACCGGCCCCGGCTTCCACGTCGACGCGATCAACGACCCGACGTCGCTCTCCGGCGCCCTGCGCGGCAAGCGCCCGTACCTCTTCTCCCTGCACAAGACCAACTTCGTCGGGCCGTTCCGGGTCGCCACGGACGAGGAGGTCCACCGGCTGATCGGCCCGATCGCCGAGGTCGCCCGCGCCGTCGTGTGGCGCGAGCAACAGCGGATCGCCGAGCGCCGGCGCCAGGAGGCGGACCTGCAGGCGATCGCCGGCGACCTCCGCACGCTGGCCCAGCAGCGCGCGGAGGACGACGCGAACCGGCTCTAGCCGGCCGAGCCGGAGCGGACGCCCGCGGCGTCCAGCAGCTGCTCGAACCGGGTGAGCTTCACGCGCGGCCGGCCGGTCGGCTCGCCCGCGCCCTTCTCGGCGGCGTCGATCGCCTCCCAGCCCGTGTAGTCGACGAGCTCCGGCTGGCGCTCGCGCGCCGTTGCCGCGATCTCGTCCGCGTCCCGCACCGGCGTGCCGTCGAAGACGCCGGCCTCGCGGTCGGCGAGGAGCTGGGTGACCGTGTCGGTCGCGCACTTCTTGTTCGTGCCGATGACGCCGGACGGGCCGCGCTTGATCCAGCCCGCGACGTACGTCCGCTCGGCCCCGACCACGCGCCCGTCCTCGTTGGGGATGAGGCCGCGGCGCTCGTCGAACGGCACGCCCGGCACCGCGACGCCGGTGTAGCCGATCGCGCGGAAGACGATCCCCGCCTCCAGCGTCTCGGTGACGTCGGTCGGCGTCGCCCGCAGCGCGCCGGAGTCGTCGCGCGTCAGGCGGTTGCGGACGACCTTCACCGCGCCGACCTTCCCGTCGTCGCCGGGCAGGATCTCCACCGGCGACGTGAGGAACCGCAGCACGACTTTCTTGTGCTTGCCGGACGGCTCGCGCTGCGCGTACTCGTGGAGGATCTCCATGTTGCGCTTCGCGGTGCCCTCGAGCCCGTCGTCGTGGAACTCGGCCTCGATCTGCAGGTCGCCCGGGTCGACGATCACGTCGGCGTCGGTCAGCTCGCCCAGCTCCAGCAGCTCCGGGTTCGTGAACGCCGCCTGCTGCGGGCCACGCCGGCCGAGGATCACGATCTCGCGCACGCCCGCGGCGTCGAACGCCTCGATCGCGTGGTCGGCGGTGTCGGTCGCGGCCAGCTCGTCGTGGCTGAGCGTGAGCATCCGCGCCACGTCCACCGCGACGTTGCCGTTGCCGATGACGATCGCGCGCTCGCCGGAGAGGTCGAACTCGTGGTCGGCGTAGTCGGGGTGGCCGTTGTACCAGCCGACGAACTCGGTGGCCGAGTGCGAGCCGGGGAGGTCCTCCCCCGGGATCCCGCTCTTGCGGTCGCCCGCGGTGCCGACGCTGTAGAGGACGGCGTGGTACCAGTCGCGCAGCTCGTCGGCGAACACATCGCGGCCGACCTCGACGTTGCCGAAGAAGCGGAAGCCGGGCTTCTTGGCCGTCTTCTCGTACACGCGCGAGACCGACTTGATCTTCGGGTGGTCGGGCGCCACGCCGCCGCGGACGAGGCCCCACGGCGTGGGCAGGCGCTCGAAGAGGTCGACCTCGACCGTGAGGTCCTTCTGCGACAGGAGCTGGCCGGCCGCGTAGAAGCCCGACGGGCCGGACCCGACGATGGCGACGCGGAGCGGCTGCCCCTCGGTTCCAAGGGGTGAAGGCTGATCGGACATCGTCGGTTCAAGATAGACGCGGCATGTCCCGCCCCGTCGTCTGGGCGCTCTACGCGCTCCTCGTCCTCGTCTGGTCCTCCACTTGGGTCTCGATCAAGATCGGCCTGGAGGATCTTCCGCCGCTCTTCGGCGCCGCCATCCGCTTCGGCGCGGCCGGCCTCCTCTTACTTGCGTTCACGACTGCACGTAAACGCAGCCTCCGCACTGACCCGGTGCTGGCGACGATCCTCGGCGTCCTGCCGTTCGCCACGACGTACGGGCTCATCTACTGGGCCGAGCAGCACATCCCGTCGGGCCTGACCGCCGTCCTCTTCGGCGTTCTGCCCCTGTACATGGCGGTGCTGGGGAGCGTCCTGCTGCCCGAGGAGCCGCTCCGGCCGCGGACGGTGGCGGGGATCGGGATCGCGCTCTTCGGCCTCGTGCTCGCGTTCAACGAGTCGCTGGAGCTGGGCGACGACGAGCTGGCGGGCCTCGCCGCGCTCGCCGTGGTCGCCTCCCCCATCGCCAGCGCCCTCGGGAACATCTCGATCAAACGCCGCTCGAAGGACCTCGACGCGTTGGTGCTCAACGGCTGGGCGATGCTCGGCGCGGGGGCGCTCCTCCTGCTCGTCAGCGCGCCCTTCGAGGACTGGGGGCAGACCGCCTGGACGGCCGAGGCGATCGGCTCGATCGCCTATCTGGCGCTGGCCGGAACGGCCTTCACGTTCGTCACGCTGACCATCCTCCTCCGCGAGCTGCCGGCGGTCACGACGTCCTTCATCGCGGTCGTCATCCCGCTCGGCGCGCTCGCCTTCGGCGCCGTCTTGGAGGACGAAGTCGTAACGTCTACGGCGATCGGCGGCGCCGCGCTCGTTGCCGCCGGCATCGCCGTGGCCCAGTGGCCGCGGCGTTCGTCTCCCGCACGCGCGGGGTAGCGGGACCGTCTGGAGCCAACGGAGGACCGGAACGAACTATGGCCACGAACGTCAGCGAGAAGGAAGCGCGCCAGGTCGCAGAGGCCGCGCGTGAGCAGGACTGGAAGCTCCCGAGCTTCGGCAAGGAGCTGTTCCTCGGGAACCTGCGGATCGACCTGATCCATCCGCAGCCCAAGCTCGATCCTGCCGCGGTGGAGAAGGGCGAGAAGTTCCTCGCCGAGCTGCGCGCGTTCCTCGAGACCGAGGTCGATCCGCTCGAGATCGAGCGCGAGGCGAAGATCCCGCAGCACGTCGTCGAGGGTCTGCAGCGCCTGGGCGCCATGGGCATGAAGGTGCCCGAGCAGTACGGCGGCCTCGGCCTCTCGCAGGTCTACTACAACCGTGCGCTCGCGCTCGTCGGCACCGCCCACTCGTCGCTGTCGACGCTCATGTCGGCGCACCAGTCGATCGGCGTGTCGCAGCCGCTGCTGACCTTCGGCTCGGAGGAGCAGAAGCAGAAGTGGCTCCCGCAGGTCGCGACGGACAAGATCTCCGCCTTCCTGCTGACGGAGCCCGACGTCGGCTCCGACCCGGCGCGCGTCGGCACGACGGCTGAGCCGACGCCGGACGGCAAGGGCTACAAGATCAACGGCCGCAAGCTGTGGGCGACGAACGGCGCGGTCGCCGACATCGTCGTCGTCATGGCGAAGGTCCCCAAGCGCGAGGGCGCCCGCGGCGGCATCTCCGCCTTCGTCCTCGACTACACGACCGAAGGCGTGACGGTCGAGCACCGCAACCAGTTCATGGGCCTGCGCGGCATCGAGAACTCGGTCACGCTCCTCGAGGACGTCTACGTCCCGAAGGAGAACCTGATCGGGCGCGAGGGCGACGGCCTCAAGATCGCCCTCACCACGCTGAACACGGGCCGCCTGGCGCTGCCGGCGATCTGCGTCGGCGTCGCGAAGTGGGCCACGAAGGTCGCCCGCGAGTGGTCGCGCGACCGCGTCCAGTGGGGCCGCCCGGTCGGCAAGCACGACGCCGTCGCGCAGAAGGTCGCGTACATCGCGGCGTCCGCCTTCGGCCTCGAGGCGATGCTCGACGTGTCGTCCCGCCTGGCCGACGAGAAGCGCAACGACATCCGCATCGAGGCGGCGATCGCCAAGCTGTACGGCTCGGAGATCGGCTGGAACATCGTCGACGAGCTGATCCAGGTCCGCGGCGGCCGCGGCTACGAGACCGCCGAGTCGCTGAAGGCGCGCGGCGAGAAGCCGATCCCGGTCGAGCAGGCGATGCGCGACATGCGCATCAACCGGATCTTCGAGGGCTCGACGGAGATCATGCACCTCCTCATCGCCCGCGAGGCCGTCGACCAGCACCTCGCGGTGGCCGGCGACATCATCGAGGGCGAGGGCGTCTCGCTGCAGGACAAGGCGAAGGCCGCCGTCGGTGCCGGCGCGTTCTACGCCAAGTGGCTGCCGCAGCTCGCCGTCGGCGAGGGCCGCAAGCCCAACTCGTTCGCCGAGTTCGGGCCGCTGGCCACGCACGTCCGCTACGTCGAGCGCGCCTCGCGCAAGCTCGCGCGCACGACATTCTACGCGATGACCCGCTACCAGGCGGGCCTCGAGCAGAAGCAGCACGTGCTGGGCCGCATCGTCGACATCGGCGCCGAGCTCTTCGCGATCTCGTCCGCCGCCGTCTACGCGCAGACGATCGCCGCCGAGCAGCCGGCCCGCAAGGAGTCGGCGATGGAGCTGGCCGACCTGTTCTGCAAGCAGGCCCGCCGCCGCGCGGACGACCTGTTCGCGTCGGTCTTCGCCAACGACGACGACGCGAACTACAAGCTCGCCCAGAAGGTCCTCGAGGGCAAGTACGAGTGGCTCGAGGAGGGCATCGTCGACCCGGCCGAGCTGGGCGCCGACGCCGGTGGGAAGACCGTCGCCGGCCAGCCCAAGGGCGGCGTGTCGGAGCAGTCCGAGCCGCAGGCCGACTCCAACGGCTCCACCCCGGTCATCGAGACGCCGGTCCAGTAGTCCTTTCCCGGCAGATGTGAAGTGACGACGGGGCGCCTTCGGGCGCCCCGTCGCTTTTCGGCGACCGCGCGTGCGGGCAGGGCGTCGTGCGTGCGGTCACGGTGTGCTCTCCCCCTGCTGCTCGCCGTCCTCGCGAGCGGGTGCGGCGGATCGTCCGGCGAGCAGGATGGTGCGGGGGCGCGGACGGGGCCGGCGCCGCAGCTGGCACCGCCGCGGGCCGCGGAGCCCGCGCGGGCTCCGGTGGCGGAACGGAAGCCGGCCGGGACGGTCGTGCGGATCGGTGGGCCGGCCGAGGGGCTGGCGGTGACGGACGGGGTGCTCGCGGCGGCGCGGATCGACCGGCCGGACCT
>DATMVO010000455.1:0-3256 GCA_035563115.1 Solirubrobacteraceae bacterium | reverse complement strand
GCGGCTCCGGGACCTGGCGCCCGCCGCCGCCGATTACGGTGTGCTCGTGCTCCCGTCCGCCTACGAGCTCTCCACCGGCGCGGTGTTCGCCAAGGCGGACGAGCTCGGGCTCGCGCGGGACGCGAAGGGGCTCGCGGACGTGTGGGCCGACGTGACCCGCGCCGATGCGCCCGGCCCGCTCGCGCACGCGACCGGCGGCGTCCCGCTCCTCAACGACCTCGAGCCCGCCGCCCGCGCGCTCCAGCCGGACATCGACGAGGCGCTCGATGCCGCCCGCGCGGCCGGCGCCAACCACGCGATGGTCTCCGGCTCCGGTCCCACCGTCGTCGGCCTCTTCGCCGACCCCGCGCGCGCCCGCGCGGCCGCCGAGTCGCCGCCGCTGCGCGACCGCACCCCCGCCCCGATCCTCACCGGCCCCCTGCGCGAGGCCTGACCCCGGATGCGGCCGTTCCCCCTCGCCGTCGCGGCGATCATCCTCGTGCTGCTCGTCGTGCCGAGCCTGCGCCGCCGCTTCCCGTGGCCGCTCCAGGCGGCGGGCGTCGTCGCGCTCGCCGCCGCCGTCCTCTACGGCGCCGGCGTCGTCGACCTGCCGAACTTCGAGGAGCTGCTGCTCGACATCGGGGAGACGCTCGGGAACTGGACGTACTTGCTCGTCGGCGGGCTCGCCTTCCTCGAGACCGGCGCGTTCGTCGGCCTCGTGGCGCCCGGGGAGACCGCGGTCATCGCCGGCGGCGTGGTCGCGGGCCAAGGCGTCATCGACGTCATCCCGCTCTTCCTGCTCGTCTGGACGTGCTGCATCCTCGGCGACACGGTCTCGTTCTGGCTCGGGCGCAAGCTCGGGCGCGGGTTCATGCTCAAGCACGGCCCGCGCGTGAAGATCACCGAGGAGCGGCTCGAGCACGTCGAGCGCTTCTTCGCGCGGCGCGGCGGGTTGACGATCCTCATCGGCCGCTTCGTCGGCCTCGTGCGCGCGCTCGCGCCGTTCATCGCCGGCGCGTCGCGGATGCCGTTCGCGAAGTTCCTGCCCTACGACATCGTCGGCTGCGGCCTGTGGTCGGCGACGTTCGTCTTCCTCGGCTACTTCTCGTGGCGGAACATCGACCGCGCGGCGCAGATCGCCTCCACCGGCACGCTCGCCGTCGGGACGACCGTCGCGGTGGGCCTCGCGATCTACCTCTTCGTCAAGTTCCTGCGCACGCCGGAGCAGCGCCGCGAGGCGCGTGCGTGGCTCCACGAGCAGCGCGTCGGCGACTCGCGTCACAATGAGGGCTGACGTATGAGCAACGAGGCGATCACCTACCTCGTCGGAGCCTGCTGCGGGGTCTTCGGCCTAGCCGCGTACGCCGCGTGGATCCTGATCCCCGCGTGGACGTCCTACAGCCGCTGGTACGAGCGGGTCGGGGCGGCGTTCCTGTCGCTCTACGTGCTCGCCGCGATGGTCGGCGTCGGGCTGCTCGGCGGCGCCGCCGTCGTGTGGTCGTGGGACCGCTGGGCCGGCTAGCCAGCCCGTTGCGGAACTTCCGGATTCCGGAACCGCCGGGCGCAACCGCCTAGAATCCCCCGCATGTCGTCGCCTCCCCCAGGGACGGAGATGGGCCTCGACCTCTCCTCGCTGGAGGCGATCAGCGCCGCGGTCGAGGCGGGGGCCGGCCTGCCGGAGGTCGTGCGCGCCGCATCGCGGGCGCTCGACACCAGCCTCGTGCTCGTCGACCGCTCGGGCCAGATCCTGGCGGTCGCGGCGAAGTCCCCGGCGGACGAGCGGTCGCTCATGGGTGACGCGGCGGACGTCGACGTGGTGGACCTGCGCGTGGCCGACCACCCGGTCGGGACGCTCCGGATGCGCTCCAGCGCGGCGGCGACGCCCCTGGCCGTCCGGCTCGTGTCGACGCTCGTGGCCTCCGAGGTCGAGCGCGTGCGGGCGCCCGAGCGCGCCTCGCGCGAGGCCGTCGCCTCGTTCCTGCACCAGCTGCTCGCCCGCGGCTTCAGCGAGCGCGGCGACCTGCTCGCGCGCGCCGAGGAGCTGGCGATCGAGCTCGACGGCGGCGCGTCCATCGTGGTCGCGCGAGCCAAGGCGCACGTGGCGACCGATGACGGCTGGCGCACGCGGGTGCTGATGACGGCCGAGCGGGGCGCCCGTGCGGCGATCCCCGGCACCGTGGCCGCGCTGCGCGAGCGCGCGGACTCCGTGGGCGCCGAGGTCGTGCTGCTCGTGCCGGGCGCCGACGAGGCGGAGGCGGCGCGGACGGCCGAGGCCGTCGTCAAGGAGCTGGAGGCCGGGCTGCCCGGCCACACCTTCGCGGTCGGGCGCTCGCGCGTCGCCGCCGACCCGCTCCACCTCGACCGCGCGGGGAACGAGGCGCTGCTCGCCGCCAACGTCGCCGAGGGCGACGAGGAGCGGCCGGTGCTCGCGTTCGAGGAGACCGGCGCCTACCGCCTGCTCCTGCCGGCGATGAGCGAGGACCCGGCGGAGCTGCAGCGCTTCTACGCGGAGACGGTCGAGCCGCTCGTGGTCTACGACGAGCAGTACGCGACCGACCTCGTCCAGACCGTCGAGGCGTTCCTCGAGGCGGACGGCAACGTCGCCGGGACCGCCGCCAAGCTCTTCACGCACCGCCACACGATCCGGTACCGCCTGGAGCGGGTCCGGGAGCTCTCGGGGCTGGACGTCGGGTCGACCGACGGGCGGGAGAAGCTGAGCCTCGGGCTGAAGGCGATGCGCGTGCTCGGCATCGCCGCGCCGGCCGGTCCTGCCGCCGCGGACGCCGCGTGGCGCGCGCGTGATCGGCACAAGTAGGTCTGAGCGGGAGCGCTGACGCGCCAACGTGGCGCGGGGTGGACGGATGGCGGTCCAGGCGCCATCGGATGCACCGGCCTCTGGAGTGTCCTCCGGCGGTCTCTTCGGCTTGAACGGGTCAGCCGATCGGTCGATGACTCGGGTGTGGGGAGTGCTCAGCCAACCGGTGGTTCGGAGGGTTCGGCGCCGCGTCGCGGACGTGGCCGGACGCTCGCCTGGTCGGCGGCCGGGCTCGCCTCGGCGCTCGCGCTGATCGGCGGGTCGCTCGCGGCGCTCGACCGCGAGGTGCTCTCCAACGGCGAGTGGCACCCGTTCGCGCACGACGACGGCAGCCGGCAGCGGGTCGAGCTGGCGCCGGACGCGCCGCGGACGGCGCTCGGGGGCGGGCGGCAGCAGCCGACGACGACGACGGGCGACGGGGGACCACGACGCGGGTTCGTGTTCGCTGCCGAGCGCGGCGGC
>DATMVO010000454.1:0-6509 GCA_035563115.1 Solirubrobacteraceae bacterium | reverse complement strand
CGCAGGGCGGGGTCGACGGCGGCGCGGGTGCTGAAGGCGAGCCAGACCTGCATCTCCGCGCGCCGCTCGTCGTCGAGGGGAAGGAGCTGGCCGAGCAGCGCGGCCGCGGTCGCCGGCGCGTCGGGGCCGGGCGGCGTGGTCTGGAGCCGCGCGGTCGCGCGGGTGACGACGAGCTCCATCGCGAAGGTGAGGAGCTCGTGCTGGGTCGCGAAGTAGTGGCGGACCGAGCCGACCGACCACCCCGCCTCGGCGGCGACGCGGCGCAGGGAGGCGGCCTCGACGCCCTCGCGGACGACGAGCCGCCAGACGGCGTCCGCGAGCTCGTCGCGGCGCTGGTCGTGGTCGACGTGCTTCGGCATGCGCCCACTGTTTTAGCACGGGTGTGCTAGAACGGGGCCCATGCTCGTCGTCCTCATCGTCGCCTGCGAGATCGGGTTCTGGGTGCTGCTCGGCGCGGGCCTCGCCGTCCGGTACCTGCTGCGGTGGCAGCGGACCAGCACGGCGCTGCTCCTCGCGGTCCCGCTGGTCGATCTCGTCCTGCTCGCCGCCACGGTCCTCGACCTGCGCGACGGCGCCGTCGCCGACTGGAAGCACGGGCTCGCCGCCGCGTACCTGGGCTTCAGCGTCGCGTTCGGGCACAGCCTGATCCGGTGGGCCGACGTGCGGTTCGCGCACCGGTTCGCGGGTGGTCCTCCGCCGCCGCCCAAGCCGCCGAAGCACGGGCCGGAGCGGCGCGCGTACGAGTGGCGCGAGTTCAGCAAGGCCGCGCTGGCGTGGACCATCTCGTGCGGGCTGCTGGGGATCGCGATCCTCGCGGTCGGCGACGCGGACCGGACCGAGGCGCTGGTCGGCTGGATCGGGCGGCTCTCGGTCGTGCTCGCGATCTGGTCGATCTGGCCGCTCTCGCACGCGGCGGAAGGGCTGCGGGACCGCGGCGGGCGCGCGCCCGCGTCCCGCTAGACGCCGGCGCTCGCGAGCAGCCGGGCGCGGCCCTCAGGATCGGTCGCGCCCTCGGTGCACAGGACGAGCGCGCGGTCGTCCGGCCGCAGCTCGCCGCGGTCGCGGAGGAGGAGCAGGCCCGCGAGGGCCGAGGCGCCGGTCTCACCCGCGACGATCCCGTCGGCCTGGAGGAGGTGGAGCGCCTCGGGCACGCGCGTGTCGTCGATGGCGACGTACGCGTCGAAGCCGTGCGCGAGCTCGTCCCACGCCACGAGGGACGGCGTCTCGCACTGCAGGCCGGCCATGACCGAGTGCTCGGGCGCGTCGACGGTGCGCAGCTCGCCCGCCTCGACCGACTGCAGCACGCACGCGGCGCGTGTCGGCTCGACGCTCACCAGCCGCGTCCCCGTGCCCGCGTAGTGCCGGACGCCCGCCGCCGCCAGCGCGCCGACACCGACCGGCAGGGCCACGACGGTCGGCTGGTCCGCGTCCGCGCCCTGCTCGGCGATCTCGTCGAAGAGCGTCGTGTACCCCTCGATCACCCAGCGCGGCACGTCGGTGTAGCCCGGCCACGAGGTGTCGGAGATGACCAGCGTCTCGCCGTCCTGCGCCTCCCGCGCCGCGCGCGCGACCGCGTCGTCGTACCCGCCGTCCAGCTCGTGGACGTGGGCGCCCTCGCTCGCGATCCGGTCCACCCGTGCCTGCGCGGCGCCTGCGGGCATGAAGATCGTCGCGCGGAGCCCGAGCAGCCCCGCCGTCCGCGCCACCGCCCGCCCGTGGTTGCCGTCGGTCGCCGTGCACAGCCGCAGCCCGCCGAGCCCCGCGCACACGCCCCGCAGCTCCTCGAGCGACATCGCCGCGTCCGGCTCCAGCCCCGCCCGCGTGAGCACCGCCTTGCGCACCGCCCACGACGCACCCAGGATCTTGAACGCCGGCAGCCCCATCCGCGCGCTCTCGTCCTTCACGACCACCCGCGCGACACCCAGACCCGCCGCGCACGCCGGCGCCTCGCGCAGCGGCGTCACCGCGTACCCGGGGAACGTCCGGTGGAACGCCCGCGGCGCGACGCCACGCCCGCCGTCCGCACCGCCCGGAGCCCACGTCGGCTCCGCTCGCAGCACCGTCTCCGCCATCGTCATCGTGAGCAGTCTCGCATCGCGGTCGTGCACGACGACGTGTCCGAGTCGGCGCGTACGGTCCCGGGCTTGGCACTGACGCACGCTCAGCTCGGTTCGATCGCCGTGCACCTCGCCGCCACCTTCCCAGCGTGGGTGCGACGGCGGAAGACCGCAATCGAGGTGCTCGACGCCGACACCGGTCGCAGCCGGCAGAGCGTCGACTTCCGGCTGTGCGACGGGGACTTCCCGGCTGGTGCGGTTCCCCGGCCGGGAGACCGCATCTACGTCCCCGTGGACATCGCGCCGAAGGATCCGCTCACGTCGTTCAGCGTCATGGACGAGGACGGGCGGCCGTTGTCGCTCCTCAACACGAGGGAGAACATCGCGCTCGCTGCCGCTGGCCTGAGCGCCTATCTGGACGGCGTCACCCAGCACGATCCTGCGATCGCGGCGGGGGCGTTCGAGGACGCGGCGCGAGACGTCGTCGGCGCGACGGACGACGCGGCCGGGTACGCGACGTTCGTCACGGCCATCACGCAGATCGGCGCGGTGCTGCCGCCGAACGCCATCATCTGGCCGCTGCTGACCGAGCTCGCAGGCGGCTTCATCATGCTCGTGCCGCTGACCTACGAGCCCGACGCGCATCGTCTGCTCAAGATCGAGCTCGTCGATGCGCTCGAGGTCTCACAGGGCCGGCCGCTCCGGTCCCTCGCGGCGTCGTTCGGATTCGCATCGCGGCGCCTGCCCTTCACCGACCGGCCGATCGGCTGGGCTGAGAGCACGCACTTCGAGATCTCCGAGCCGGACGAGCTGGTGCTGGTTCGTGGGCGGCTGGCCGTCACGCAGACCGACAAGGGCGGGCAGGTGCGCACGCAGAGCGAGCATCGCGTCGTGCATCGGCGCTCGCCGATGACGTTGAGCGTCGCCGTGCTGGATCGTGAGAATCCGCTCATCGGCCGCGAGGACACGGCAACGATCGAGGTGCTGCTCCGGTCCCGGCCTGGCGGCATGTTCCTCAGTGTCCTCACGACGGCGCTCGTGGCCGCCGGGGTGCTGCTGACGCTGGCTCCCGGTCTGAAGGATCTGGACGGCGAGACGAGCGCTGCCGTGCTCCTCGCCGTTCCGGCGCTGCTGCTTGGGTACCTCAACCGGCCGGGCGAGCATGCGCTGGCGACACGGCTGCTGGTGGGCATCCGGACGCTCGGGCTCTCGGCGGCCCTTGCCGCGCTGGCGGCCGCGGTGTCGATCGCGGGAGGAAACATCGTCGAGCCCGCGCCTGCAGCTCGCCAGGTGGTCGACTGCCGGCCCGAGGTGGAGACGGTCGGTCCGCCCACCCGCCGCCGAGAGGTGTTGCGTGACCTCGACTGCGGGATCGTGCAGAGGGTCGCCGAGCCGAGGGTGCGCGCTGAAGCCCGGGCCTGGATGCGTCGCTGCACCTGGGTGAGCGTCCTGGCAGCGGGGGTGCTGCTCGTGGCGGCGCTGGTGAACTTCTTCGTCGTCGTGATCGCGGGCCTGAGGGACGAGACGAGAACACCGGTGGTGTAGGTATCCTGTCCGACATCGGACTGCAGCTCTTCGGAGCATCGTCCGATATGACTCATACGGTCCCGCCATGAGCCCGCTGAAGCGCATCATCGAGAACTACAAGTCGCCGCCCGACGCGATGAAGTCGATGAGCGTCGCGCCTGTGCGCGTCAAGGGCTACGAGCGCCAGTCGCTTCAGGAGGCACGCGCGACGTTCGGCGCCGGCCTTCAGCGGCAGGGCCAGGGTCGCAGCACCAGCTAGCTCGTCTTCGCTGGCAGCCCGCGGGCGAAGGCGAGCGAGCGCTCGACCCAGGGTGCGAGCGTGGCGTCGTCGGCGACGGCGGACGTCGCGACGCGCAGCCACCCTTTCATCTGGCGGTTCTGCATCACGAACCGGTCGACGCCGGGAGCGTCGCGCAGCGCCTCGAACTCGTCCGGCTCGCCGCGCAGCAGGAGGCCGTCGTCGGAGACGGTGACGCTCATGTTCCCGCCGACGAGGAACGCGAGCCCGCCGAACATCCGCTTCTCCGTCACGCCCGGCTCGCCGTCGATCATCGCGCGGACCCGCTCCGCCAGCTCCTCGTCGTACGCCATGCGCGCATCGTCGCCGGACGGCGCGCGCATGGCAAGGCGAGGCGGACGACCTACGCCGTCGTGGCCGCCTCGATCGCGCCCTCGCGGTCGAAGATGCGGCGGAGGATCGCGATGGAGGACGCGTAGGTGGAGTCCATGCCGCGGTAGGACAGGCCGCGCGCGCCGAGGGTTCGGGCCTGCGTGTACGGCGTGTCCGACGCGTAGTGGATGATCCCGAAGTCGATCGGGAGCTTGGAGAACGAGACCTGCTCGCCGACCGGGTAGCGGGCCGTCTCCGCCAGCTCGTAGACTGCCGCGCAGTACGGGCCGGCCTCCATCTCGACGACGGTGTACGCCTCGCGGTACCAGCGGTCCAGGTAGGCGCGGTTCTGGAGGAACGTCGACTTCACCGTCACCGCGCGCTGGTTGTCCAGGCCGGAGCCGAAGCGCAGGAACGGCGCGATGTCCTCCACGCCGAACGCGTTGTCGAGCCAGTACCGGGTGTCGGAGTGCTCGTCGTGGACGGTCGACGAGATCATCACGTCGCCCACGTCCGCGTTGAGCGTCGCCGCCTTGCCGAGCACGTAGACGCCGGCGAGCGTGTCGCGGTCCTCGGTGATCTCGCGCAGGATGTTGTACGCGGCGAGGCCGAGGGGGTAGTCGATGTTGAGGATCACCGCGCGCGAGTCGCGGAGCGCGTCGGCGTCCACCGGCCCGAGCCGCGGGTCGAGCCGGTCGTGCGCCAGCTGCGCGAGCGGGATCACCTGCGCCGCGACGCGCAGCGCCGTCTTGGAGTGCAGGTGGAGCACGCCCGCCTCGCGCTCGGCCTGGTGGCGCTGCTCGCCCCGGTCGGGGAACGCGTCGAAGTAGTCGCGCGCGACGAAGTAGAGGAAGTTCTCCCACGAGCCGCGCGTGCGCCCCTCGCGGAACATCGTCAGCTCCTCGCGCAGGTCCTCGGGGCCCTCGGTCTCGACCCACTTGACCAGCTCGTCCTCGTGGCGCAGCGCCTCGCCGGTCACGAGGTTCGCCAGCGAGTGCGTGTTGCTCGACACCACGTACAGCGGCCCGTCGCCGAAGCCGGTCGCGTCGATCGCCTCGCTCACCGGCGCGAACCAGCGGCGGGTCATCCGCGCGTAGCCGACCGAGCTGCCGCCGAGCATCCGGATCCGCAGGCGCAGCCGGTGCTCGGAGGCCACGAGCGCCATCCGCTCCTCGAACGCCTCGCCCCACACGGAGACGAGCCGGTCCCAGTCCTCGGCCGCGCCGCCGAGCGTCTCGGCCAGCGTCGCGGGATCGTGCACCGCGCCGCCGTCGGCCGGCGGCCAGCCCGTCGCACGCAGCCGCACGCGGAGCTTGTTCCACTCGATCTGGTAGGCGACGAGCGTCGGGATGAGGTCGTCGAGGTCCGACGAGGAGGCGAGGAGGACCGCGAACTCGCCGTCCGGCCCCTCGTACCAGCGGCGCCGCCGGGCGGGCGACTCGCGCGTCGGCCAGTCGTCGAGCGGCCCGATGCCCGCGCGGTCGAACTGCACCGACTCCTGGCCCATGACGACCACGCGCGCGGCGTAGATCGTCTTCGGCAGGCGCTGGATCGAGTAGATGAACGCGCCGAGGTCGAGCTCGTCCGAGTCGGCCAGCGGGTGCAGCGACGACCGGATCGTGCGGTGGCTGGACTCGAGGATGCGCAGGTCCGTCTCACCGCGTGAGCGCAGCAGGGTGTTGTACGTCCGCTGGTAGAGCGTCACCTCGTCGGCGGTCGCCGACGCGTCTTCTGCGGGGAGGGCGTAGGGCGCGGTCACCCCACCACTATGCCGCCGGACCGCCGGCGCGGGGAGGGGAGGCGGTCGTGCGGCGGACGATCAGGCGCGCGGGGAGGAGGACGTGGGGCGGCGCGTCGCCCCATTCGGCCCCGGCCAGGACGAGCTCCCCGGCCCGCTCGCCCTGCGCCTCGAGGTCCTGCGTGATCGTCGTCAGGCCCGCCGCCGCGGCCGGTCCGGCGTCGTCGAAGCCGACGACGGAGAGGTCGTCCGGGACCCGCAGGCCGCGCTCTTGCGCCGCCGCGATCACGCCCAGCGCGAGCTCGTCGCTCATCGCCAGGATCGCGGTCGGAGGGTCGGGCGCGTCGAGCAGCGCGTGCGCCGCGGCGGCGCCGGACGCGCGGGCGTTCAGGCGGCTGAGGTCGACGGCGAGCTCGACCCCGGCGGCGTGCGCGGCGTCGCGGTAGCCGGCGAGGCGTTCGGCGGTGATGCGGTACGCGGGGGTGGTGCCGGCCGGCGTGCGAGCAGGATCGGTGCCGTCGGGCTCGTCGGTCTTGCGGAACCCCGCGACGCCAATCCGGCGGTGGCCGAGCGCGAG
>DATMVO010000453.1:0-9358 GCA_035563115.1 Solirubrobacteraceae bacterium | reverse complement strand
TCTTCGCGAGGTTCCAGCCGATCGCGACGAAGATCGCGCCGACGACGAGGAACGGCAGCTTCGGCAGGCCCGGGACGAGCGCGAAGAGGCAGACGACCACGCCGGCGACCATCGGCGCCTTGCGGTTGTTGCCGATCTGCGTGGCGATGTCGTTGCCGAGGTCCTTCTCCGACGCCGAGCGGGTGACGATGATGCCGGTCGCGACCGAGACGAGCAGCGCCGGGATCTGCGCGGCGAGGCCGTCGCCGACGGTCAGCAGCGAGAACGTGTGGGCCGCGTCGCCGAACGTCATGCCCTGCTGGACGACGCCGACGATGATGCCGCCGAGGAGGTTGATGATCGTGATGATCACGGCCGCCATCGCGTCGCCCTTGACGAACTTCGAGGCGCCGTCCATCGCGCCGTAGAACTCGGCCTCGCGGCTGACCTCGTCGCGGCGGGTGCGGGCCTGCTCGTCGGTGATCTGGCCGGCGTTGAGGTCGGCGTCGATCGCCATCTGCTTGCCGGGCATCGCGTCGAGGGTGAAGCGCGCGGCGACCTCGGCCACGCGGCCGGCGCCGTTCGTCACCACGACGAACTGGATGACCACGAGGATCATGAAGATGATGAGGCCGACCACGACGTTGCCGCCGACGACGAAGTCGCCGAACGCGTGGACCATGTGGCCCGCGTCGCCGTGGAGGAGGATCAGCCGGGTGACCGAGACGTTGATCGCCAGCCGGAACATGGTGGTGATCAGCAGGAGGCTCGGGAAGACCGAGAAGTCCAGCGCGCGCGGCAGGTAGAGCGTCGCCGTGAGGATGGCGAGGCCCATCGCGATGTTCAGCGCGATGAAGACGTCCAGCAGCTCCGGGGGGAGCGGGACGATGAGCATCATCACGATCAGCACGACGCCGCCGGCGGCGAGGAGATCGGTGTGCTTGGTGAGCTTGGAGAAGGCGTTCATCGTGGGGGACGATCTGAGCGGCCGGTCTTACGCGGCGAGGGGGGACGGTTGCCGGCGCTGCCCGGCGGTGCGGTAGACGTAGGCCAGCAGCGAGGCGACGGCCTGGAACATCTCCTCCGGGATCATGTGACCCACCTCGACCGAGGCGTGGAGGGAGCGGGCGAGCGGGGGGTCCGGGACGATCGGCACGCCGTTGGCGGCGGCGATCTCGCGGATGCGGAAGGCGATGATGTCCTTGCCCTTGGCGACGACGACGGGGGCGGACTTGTCGGGGGAGTACTTGAGGGCCACGGAGTAGTGCGTCGGGTTGGTCACGATCACGTCGGCCTCGGGGACATCGGCCATCATCCGTGCTCGGGCCGCGCCCATCTGCTTGCGCTTGATCGCTCCCTTGAGTTCGGCCGACTGCTCCTGGTTCTTGAATTCCTGCTTGACCTCTTCCTTGGTCATCTTCAGGTTCTTGTTGGTCTCGTAGACTTGGTAGCCGTAGTCGGCGGCCGCGATGACGAGGTACGCGGCGGTCGCCCAGAGCGCGAGGACGAGCACCTGGTGGACCAGCGAGGCCATCAGCTCGGCCGGCGGCATGCCGACCAGCGCGGCCACGTCGCTGATGCGCGGGAAGAGGATCATCGCGACGACGGCGCCGACCACCGCGACCTTGAGGATGTTCTTCGCCGTCTCGAAGATGGCGCGCTTGCCGAAGAGGTTCTTCGCGCCGCTGATCGGGTTGAGCTTCTTCGGGTCGGGCTTGATGATCTGCGCCGACGGCTTCCACTTGACCTGCGCGACGCTGGTCAGCACGCCGGCGACGAGGCCCGCCGCGGCGATCGGCGCGACGGAGAGCCCGACGACCTTGCCCAGCTCGCCGAACAGCGCGGTCATGCCCTGGTCGTTGACGATGCTCGGGTCGGAGATGTGGTGGAAGAACGAGGCCATCGACGCCTGGAGGCGCTCGTACGTCGCGCGGCCCGTCGCGAAGAGCGCGCCGAGGCCCGCGAGCAGCACGATGGAGCCGTTGAGGTCCGTCGACTTGGCGACCGTGCCCTTCTTGCGGGCGTCGTCGCGCTTCTTGGGTGTGGCCTTCTCGGTCTTCTCGCCGGCCTCCGCGGACATCAGCTCACCCCCAGCGAGCTGAGCGCGACGCGCACGGAGCGCTCGAGCTCGTCGTCGACGTAGCCCGCCACGAACGGCAGCGAGGCGCTGATGAGGAGCAGCCCGACGAGGACCTTGGCCGGCATGCCGACGCTGAAGACGTTGAGCTGCGGGACGACGCGGGTGACGAGGCCGAAGGCCAGGTCGGTGAGGACGAGCGCGAGGACGACCGGCGCGACGATCTGGAGCGAGGCGCCGAAGATGCCGGTGAACGCGCCCCACACGCCGTCGAGCAGCGCGGTGAGGTCGGGGAACTCGAGCAGCGGGACGAGCACGTAGGTCTCGCCCAGGCCGCGGAGGACCATCTCGACGCCGCCGATCGTCACGAAGACCGCGACGCCGATCAGGCCGTAGAACTGGCCGAGCACCGTGCCCTGGTTGCCGGAGATCGGGTCGACCGAGGCGCCGAACGCGAAGCCGACGATCGTGTCGAGGAAGCCGCCGGCCGCCTGCAGCGCGTAGAAGAGGACGCCGATCGAGAAGGCGAACGCCATCCCGACGAGGATCTCCTTGAGGATCAGTTCGAAGATGCCGAGCGCGTCGAGCGGCGGCTGCGCGGTGCCGAGCGCCATCGGCGAGATGCCGATCGAGATCGCCACCGCGACGATGCCGCGGATGCGGAACGGCAGCATCTTCGAGGAGAAGAGCGGCGCGAAGATGAACAGCGGCGCCACCCGCGCGATCACGAGCATGAACGCGACGAGCTGGCTGGCGCCGACGCCCTGGATGAGCGCGTCGAGGTCCACGGAGCGCTAGTTGCTCGGGCCGGCGATCTCGGGGATCGAGCCGTACAGGTCGTGCGCGTACAGGACCATCTGGTCGAGCATCCACGGCCCGGCGATCACGATCACGGCGATCGTCGCGAGGATCTTCGGGATGAAGGTGAGCGTCTGCTCCTGGATCTGCGTGACGGCCTGGAAGACCGAGATCAGGAGGCCGACGATCAGGCCGGCCAGCAGGATCGGCAGGCCGATCTTGAGGGCCAGGGTCATCGCGTCGGTGCCGAGGCTGACGACGGTGTCGCTGCTCATCAGAAGGACTCCACGAGGGACTTGGTGACGAGGCTCCAGCCGTCCACGAGGACGAACAGGAGGATCTTGAAGGGCAGCGAGATGAAGACCGGGGGCAGCATCATCATGCCCATCGACATCAGGACGGAGCTGATCACCAGGTCGATGATCAGGAAGGGCAGGAAGATCAGGAACCCGATCTGGAACGCGGTCTTGAGCTCGCTGATGATGAAGGCGGGGATCAGGACGTGGGTCGGGACGTCGCCGTGGACCTCCGGCGTCTTGTCCTTCATGTCGCTCATCCCGATGAAGAGCTTCAGGTCGTCGTTGCGCGTCTGCTTGAACATGAACTCGCGCAGCGGCGCCTCGGCGCGCTTGAGCGCCTGCTCCTCGTTGATCTGGCCCTTCTGGAGCGGCTCGTAGGCCTCGGTCTTGATCGTGTTGAACGTCGGCGCCATGACGAAGATCGTCAGGAAGAGGGCGATGCCGACGAGCACCTGGTTCGGCGGCGCGGTCGGGGTGCCGAGCGCCGTCCGGATGAAGCCCAGGACGATGAGGATCCGCGTGAAGGAGGTGACGCAGAACAGCAGCGCCGGGATGAGGGTGACCCCGCCGACGAGCAGCAGGATCTGGAGGGCGTTGCCTCCGTCGAGCTCGGCCGCGTTCATCGCCGCACCGTCCGCTGGCGGATCGCCTCGACGAGGTTCCCCGTCATGAGCTGCGCGACCGGCTTCTTGACCGTCGCGACCGCGTGGCCCTCGATGACGTCGCCGTCCTCGCCGCCGGCGATGAGGCCGGAGGCGGCGGCCTCCTCGAGGCCGTAGCGGCGCAGCGGGGTGACGCCCTTCTCGGCCGAGCCGACGAGCAGCAGCTCGTCGCCGACGCGCAGGAGGTGGACCGAGCGGCCCGGGCCGAGCGGCAGGGACGAGACCTGCGACATCCCGTGGCCCGTGGCCTCGCCCTCCTTGGAGGACTTGACCTGCTTGAGGACCCAGGAGAGGCCGTAGATGACCCCGAGCACGAGCGCGAGGCCGACGACCATGCGGGCGATGCCGCCGCCGCCACCGGTCTCGGCGGCCTTCTCGGCCGGCGAGCCCGACGGGGCGTCGTCGAGGTTGAGGGGCGTGTCGTCGCCGCTGGCGGCCGCCGCGAAGGCGGTCGGCGCGGCCACGAGAAGCAAGGTGAGGCACGCCGAGCCGGCGCGCACGAAGAAGAGGGAGGGGGACGTCGTCATCGGGGGGACGACTCCGGCGAAGTTGGGGGACTTCCGGAGCCACCCCTTTGGTCGGCCGTCCCCCGACGGCCTTTAGCCCCCCGTGCTTACGCCGCTGCGGAGGCGTCCCCGAGGCGGGCCATGCCCGCGCCGACGTCGGTGATCCGCAGGCCGAACTCCTCGTCGATCACGACGACCTCGCCGCGCGCGATCGGCGTGCCGTTGACCAGGAGGTCGACGGGCTCGCCCGCCAGCTTGTTGAGCGACACGATCGCCCCCGGGCCGAGACCGAGCGTCTCCCCGATCGTCATGCGCGTGCGGCCGATCTCCACCGTCAGCTCGACGGGGACGTCGTGCAGGCGGGCGAGGTCGCCGTCGCCGGCCGGCGCCATGGGCGCCGGGGTCGCGGCGAGCTCCGTGCCGGGCATGGCCTCGAGGGGCTCCAGCTCGATCTCTTCGTGCATGAGGGGGACTCGGTCTCTCGGGGGTTCGGTGGTCGGTGTCCGCTTACTGGACGGCGATGTCCGTGAAGAGGACCTCTTCGGCGTGGACGTCGGAGTACTTCTTGATCTTCTTGAGCAGCTTCGTGGCGAGCTTCTCGCGGCCCTCGGGCTCGACGAGCTTGTCGCCGTCGATGCCCGTCAGCGTGTCCGTCACGAGCGTGCGGATCATCGCCTCCTGCGGCAGCGTGCCCCAGCCCTCGGGCGGCGCGGCGGCGTGCGCGTCCTCGGAGACGAGGACCTCCTCGTGCGACACCTCGAGCGCGACCGTCAGCTTGGCGTAGCGCTGGTCGGCGAGGTTGATGAGGAACTCCTTCGGGATCACGTACAGCTGCCCGTGCACCTTCGGAGGTGGTCCCTCTGCCGGCTTGGCAAGAACGGTCTTGTAGCCGACGCCGAGCACGATCAGTGCCACGAGCGGCAGGATGAACTTGATCTTTCCCTGCATTACTTGGTCCCTCCCTGGGATCCGGTCCCGGCCTGTCCCTGGCCGGCGTACTTGCGGAGCACGACGATCTCCACGCGGCGGTTGCGCTTGCGGCCCGCCTCGGTCCGGTTGGACGCGATGGGGTGCTCGGCGGCGTAGCCCGTGGCCCCCAGCCGGCCGGCCCAGACGCCACGCCGGATCAGGTTCCGGGTGACCTCCGTGGCCCGTGCCGTGGACAGCTCCCAGTTGCTGGGGTACTGCCCGGTGACGGGGATGTTGTCGGTGTTGCCCTCAACTTGGATCGGGTTCCGCACCTGGGTCTTGAGCAGCTTCGAAAGGGCGTCCAGGAGGCCGTCGGCCGACGGCTTGATCGTGGCGCTGCCGGAGTCGAAGAGCACGTCGTCGGTCAGCACGCGGACGATCAGCCCGCGGCGCGCGATCTGCGTCTCGACCTGCTGCTTGAGCCCGTGCGTCTGCGTCCAGGAGTCGATCTCCTTCTTGAGCTTCTTGAGCTCCTCGTCCTCCTTCGTGGCGCTCTTGGACGCCGCGTCGGTCTTCTCCTGCGCCTTGATGGCCGGCAGCGGGTCCTCGGGCGGAGCCTGCTCGGCGTCCGAGGAGGAGCCGGGCTGCATGATCGCCTCGCCGCCCGGGAGGATCTTCCCGGAGAACGCGTCCTTCAGCGACGCGGACAGCGCCTCGAACTTCGACGTGTTCACCGTGGCCATCGACCACATGACGATGAACAGCGCCATGAGGAGGGTGATCATGTCGGAGTAGGTCAGCAGCCAGCGCTCGTCGACGTGCTCCTCGTGATGCTGCTTCTTCTTCTTGCCGGCCATGGGTCAGGTGGGATGGGTGAGCGGTGGTGCGCGGGCGCGCGGGGTCTACGCGGCCTCGGCCAGCGCGGGGCCGTCGCCGGAGCTCTTGTCCTCGCCGCGCTCGGCGGGCGGGACGAAGGTCATGAGGCGGTCGGCGATGATGCGCGGGTTCTCGCCGGCCTGGATGGCCAGGACGCCCTCGATCACCATGTTCTTGAGCAGCACCTCGTGGCCGGAGAGCAACTTCAGGCGGTTGGCCACGGGGTAGTAGAAGACGTTGGCCGAGCCGACGCCGTACAGCGTCGCGATGAACGCGCCGGCGATCGAGTGGCCGAGGGTCTCCGGCTTGTCGAGGTTCTCGAGCACGTGGACCAGCGAGGCCACGGTGCCGAGCACGCCGAGCGTCGGGCCGAAGCCGCCGGCCTGCACGAACGGCTGGACCGCCTCGCGGTGACGGTGCTCCATGCCCTCGAGGTCGGCCTCCAGGATCTCGCGCACGAGCTCCGGGTCGGTGCCGTCGACGACGAGCTGCATCCCCTTGCGGAGGAAGTCGTCCTCGATCTGGCCGACCTCGGCGTCGAGCGCGAGGAGACCCTCGCGCCGCGCCTTCTCGGCGAACGCCACGATGCGGTCGATCTCCGCCCGGTAGTCGATCGGCTCCGTCGACATCGACTTCTTGTAGAGGGCCGGGATCGCCTTCATCTGCTCCATGGAGGTGGAGCCCAACGTCACGCCGAGCGTGCCGCCGAGCACGATGAGCGCGGCGGGGATGTTGATCATCGAGAGCGGCGAGCCACCCTCGATGAAGATCGCCATGATCATGCAGATGACGGCGATGGCGATGCCGACTGCGGTTGCGGCCTTCATGAGGAGTTCCGGGAGGTCGGGGAGAGTGCGATCGGGTAGGTGCTGCGCCGCCAGGCGCGAACCTCGGCGACGACTTCCTCAGGCGTCTCCATCACGACCAGGTTGGCCCCCGTCGCGAGATGCACGACGGTGTCCGGGTTGGCCTCGACGGTGACGATGAGGTCGGCGTTCAGGTGGAAGGGCGTGCGGTCACGCCCCAGGCGGTGCAGCTGGATCATCGGTCTGAAGCGCTAGCGCTTGAGGTTCACCAGCTCCTCGAGGACGGAGTCGCTCGTGGAGATGACGCGGGAGTTGGCCTGGAAGCCGCGCTGGGCGGAGATGAGCTCGGTGAACTCGTTGGCGAGGTCGACGTTCGACATCTCGGTGACGCCGGACTGGATGTCGCCGACGCCCTCGGCGCCCGCGACGGAGACGACCTCGGGGCCGGAGGCGGCCGAGACCTGCCAGAGGTTGGTCGAGGCGCGCTCGAGGCCGCCCTCGTTGGAGAAGCGCGAGAGGGTCAGGAAGCCCGCCGGCTTGCGCGTGTTGTCCGTCGAGTCCAGGTACGAGACCTGGCCGTCGGTGCCGACGGTGACGTTGGTGCCCGTCTTCGGGATCTTCAGGTAGATGTCCGCGCCGGTGCCGTCGGCGTTCTCCTTGCCGAGCAGGTAGGCGCCGCTCTTGGTGACCAGGAAGCCCTCGGCGTTCTGGTCGAAGTTGCCCGCGCGGGTGAACGCCTCGGCGTTGGCCGGCGCGCCGGCGGCGGAGGTCATGTCGTCCGGGCCGTCGGTCGTGACGCGGAACCAGCCCTCGCCCTTGACGGCGAGGTCGAGCGCGTTGCCGGTCGACTGGAAGGCGCCGTTGCCCATGACCGAGTCGATCGAGCCGAACTGGACGCCGAGGCCGATCTGGGCCGGGTTCTTGCCGCCGGTCGTCTGACCCGGCGCCGTGCCGGCGCCCTGCAGCTGCGCCATCTGGTCGGTGAACGTCGTGCGGCTGCTCTTGTAGCCGATGGTGTTGACGTTCGCGATGTCGTTGGCGGTCACGTCCAGCATCGCCTGGTGCATCTTCAGGCCGCTGATCGCGGAGTACATGCCTCGAAGCATTTGGGGCTCCTGTGGGTCCGGGGGAGGGGGGTGAAGTGGGTGTCTCGGCAGCGCGTCGCCGCTAGGCGATGACGGCGCTGTCGATGTTCGTGAAGACGTGGTCGCGCATGTGCGCGTGGTCGACCGCGGTGATGACGGTCTTGGTGCGGACGGACACGACGAACGCCGTGTCGTCCACGAGGACGACGGACTCGCGAGCCCCCTTGCCGACGGCACGCTCGACCCCGCTCTGCAGGCGCTGGAGCGTCTGCGGGGAGAGGTCGATGCCGCGGCGCTCGACGCGTTGCAGCGCGTGGCCCGAGAACTGCAGGCCACTCGTGCGGCGGGCGAGCACCTCGCCGAACCCCGCGCCGCCGACGGTGGCGGTGCGGGCGCGGTCGGCCGGCGCCGGCGCGGCGGCCGGAGCGGCGCTCGGCGTCAGGAGGGGGTCGACGAAGGTCACGGGGTCGGGTTCTCGGTGCTGTCGCCGGAGGCGGGGGTCGCGCCGGAGCCGGTGGCGGGCGTGGAGCCGGTGCCGCCGGTGGCGGGGGGCGTCCCGGTAGTCGGCTGCTCGCCCGTCCCGTTGAGGACCGAGGTGACCTTGTCGGGCGCCACGTCGGCCTCGCCGATCTTGAGCGTGACCTTCGAGCCGTTCAGGACGACCCGGTCGACCGTGCCGGTCTGGGTGTTGCCCTCGCCGTCGGTGTACGCGACGGTCTTGCCGAGCATCCCGAACGCCTGCGTCTGGGACATGGCGACGGACATGTTCGTCATCTGCTCGAGCGACGTCATCTGCGCCATCTGGGCCATGAACTGCGTGTCGTCCGTCGGGTTCATGGGGTCCTGGTTCTGGAGCTTCCCGACCATGAGCATCAGGAAGTCGTCCTTGCCGAGGGTGCCCTTGGGCTCGCGCTTGACGGCCTGCGTCGTCTGGTTCTTCAGGTCGTTGATGGAGGGGATGGAGGGCATCAGGCGATCACGTCGAGGAGGCCGCCGCTACCCGGGATGGGCAGGCGGGCGCGGACAGGGACGGCGACGATCTGCTCGTCGTCGGTGGAGCCGGCGAAGCGCTGGCCGCCGCGGCTGCCGCCACGGCTGGACGCGTCGCCGAAGGCGCCGCCGGCGAGGCCGGCGAAGGACTGCTGCGCCTGGTCGCCGCGGGCGCCGATGTCGAGCCCGAGGAGGCCGATGCCGGCCTGGTCGAGCACCTGCTTGAGCTGGTCGGAGTTCTGCTGCAGCTGCGCCGCGGCCTCCGGCGAGTCGGCGATCACGCGGGCGGTCAGGCCGCTCGCGGTGTGCCGCAGGTGGAGCTCGATCGCGCCGAGCTCGGCGGGGCTGATGTGCAGCCGCGCGCGGGTGAT
>DATMVO010000452.1:0-22510 GCA_035563115.1 Solirubrobacteraceae bacterium | reverse complement strand
GTGGCGGTCGCGGCGGCGGCGGTGGCGGCTTCGGCGGCGGCCGTGGCGGCGGCGGTGGCTTCGGTGGCGGCGGCGGCGGTGGCCGTGGCGGCGGAGGCTTCGGCGGCGGCGGTGGCGGCGGCTACCGTGGTGGGGGTCGGTAATGCTCGCTCCCAAGCGCGTCAAGCACCGCAAGCAGCACCGCGGGCGCAAGCCGGGTCTGTCCCGTGGGCAGACCAAGGTCCAGTTCGGCGAGTACGGGATCAAGGCCCTCGAGGCCGGTTGGATCACGAACCGCCAGATCGAGGCCGCCCGTATCGCCATGACCCGCAAGATCAAGCGTGGCGGCAAGGTGTGGATCAACGTCTTCCCGGACAAGAGCTACACCAAGAAGCCCGCCGAGACCCGCATGGGCTCCGGCAAGGGCTCGCCCGAGGGCTGGGTCGCCGTGGTCAAGCCGGGCCGCGTGATGTTCGAGCTGGCCGGCGTCGACGAGGCGCTCGCCCGTGACGCGATGCGGCTCGCCATCCAGAAGCTGCCGATCAAGGCGAAGTTCGTGACCCGTGAGGAGACGGAGGCCGCAGCATGAAGGCCCGTGAGCTGAACGAGCTCGACGACAACCAGCTCGTCGAGCAGATCCGCACCCAGCGCAAGGAGATCTTCGGCCTGCGCTTCTCCCACGCCACCGGCGAGCTGGAGAACACGGCCGGGCTCCGGACCACCAAGCGCGATCTCGCGCGGGCGCTGACCATCGCGCGCCAGCGCGGAGTGAAGGTTGACTAGGACTGATGTCAGAGACTGAGAACAACGACACCGTGGAGGAGGTCGAGGCCGTCGAGGCCGAGACCACCGGCGAGGCCGAGGCCGCGCCGGCTCCGGTGCTCTCGAAGGCGGAGCAGCGTGCTGCTGCTCGTCTGAAGGAGTCCTCCTCCCGCCCCTCCCGCTCACCCCAGGAGCGTCAGGAAGAGCGCGTCGCCGCCCGCAAGGCGAAGGCCGCCGCTCGTCGTCGACGCCGCCTGCAGGAGCGTGAGAAGCACAAGGCCACCCGTGGCGAGGTGGCCCCGACGCCTCCCGTCGAGAAGGAGCACGGCCGCAAGAAGGTGCGTCAGGGCATCGTCGTGTCGGCCAAGCCCGACAAGACGATCACCGTGCGGATCGACGTGGCCCGCCGCCACCCGCGCTACGAGAAGATCGTGCGCTCGTCCATCACGCTCCACGCGCACGACGAGGCGAACGACGCCGGCGAGGGCGACACCGTCCGGATCGTCGAGAGCCGTCCGCTGAGCCGCCTGAAGCGCTGGCGCCTCGACGAGGTCCTGGAGCGCGCCCGATGATCCAGAACGAGACCCGCCTCCGCGTCGCCGACAACACCGGCGCGCGCGAGATCCTCTGCATCCGCGTCGTCGGTGGCCACAAGCGCCGCTACGCCGGTGTGGGCGACATCATCACGGCCACGGTCAAGCAGGCCACGCCGCAGGGCTCGGTCAAGAAGGGCGACGTCGTCCGCGCGGTCGTCGTGCGCACGAAGAAGCCCTTCGGTCGCGAGGACGGCACGTACATCGGCTTCGACGAGAACGCCGCCGTCATCATCGACGTGCAGAACAACCCGCGTGGCACCCGCATCTTCGGGCCGGTCGCGCGCGAGCTGCGCGATCGCAACTTCATGAAGATCGTCTCGCTCGCGCCGGAGGTGCTCTAGATGGCTTCTAGACTCCGTGTGCGTCGCGACGACCAGGTCATCGTGATCAGCGGGAAGGACCGGGGCAAGACCGGTCGCATCCTGCGCGTCGACCCGAAGAACGAGCGGGTCTACGTCGAGGGCCTGAACATCGTCAAGCGGCACACCAAGCCGCGCCCCGGCTCGACCGATCCCGGCGGGATCGTCGAGAGCGAGGGCCCGATCCACGTCTCGAACGTCATGCTGCTCGATCCCCAGGACAACAAGCCCACGCGCGTCGCGATCTCCCGTGAGGACGGGAAGCGCTCCCGCGTGAGCGCGAAGACCGGGAAGAAGCTCGACTGATGGCCCGCCTGAAGCAGAAGTACAACGACGAGATCAAGCCGCAGCTCGTGGAGCGGTTCGGCTACAAGACCGTCATGCAGGCGCCGAAGGTCGAGAAGGTCGTCCTGAACATGGGCGTCGGCGAGGCCAAGCAGGACTCGAAGCAGCTGGACCAGGCGCTGGAGCAGCTCGCGACGATCGCCGGCCAGAAGCCGAACATCCGCCGCGCCCGCAAGTCGATCGCGCAGTTCAAGCTGCGCGAGGGCATGCCGGTCGGCATCTCGGTCACGCTGCGCGACGAGCGCGCGTACGAGTTCCTGGATCGGTTCACGTCCATCGCCGTGCCGCGCATCCGCGACTTCCGGGGGCTCAACCCGCGGTCGTTCGACGGCCGTGGCAACTACTCGATCGGCGTGCGCGAGCAGGTCATCTTCCCCGAGATCGACTACGACGCCATCGACCAGGTCCGCGGCCTCGACATCACCGTCGTGACATCCGCCAAGACCGACGGCGAGGCGTTCGCCCTCCTGGAGCTCCTGGGCATGCCCTTCGCCCGCGAGAACCGCCCCGCATTCGCTACCACCGCTGAGGCTGCCTGACATGGCCAAGACGTCACAGCGCGTGCGCCAGGCACGCGGCTCCAAGTTCAAGACGCGCGAGTACACGCGCTGCCGCCGCTGCGGCCGCCCGCGTGCCGTGTACCGCAAGTTCGGCCTGTGCCGGATCTGCCTGCGCGAGCTCGCCCACCAGGGGTTCATCCCCGGCATGACGAAGTCGAGCTGGTAGCCATGACGGATCCCATCGCTGACTTCCTCACCCGGATCCGCAACGCCATCACGGCGGCGCACGAGACCGTGGACATCCCCTCTTCGAAGCTGAAGAAGGAGATGGCCCGCATCCTGCGCGAGCAGGGCTACATCGACTCGTGGGACATCGTCCCGCCGGCCGAGGACCGTCCTGCCGAGCTCATCCGGATCAAGCTCAAGTACACCGCGGAGCGCCGCTCGGCGATCTCCGGCCTGCGCCGCGTCTCGCGTCCGGGCCAGCGCCACTACGCGCCGGCGACGAAGGTCCCGAAGGTCCAGGGCGGCCTCGGCACGGCCATCGTCTCCACCTCGCGCGGCGTCATGACCGGCCACCAGGCTCGCCAGCAGAAGGTCGGCGGCGAAGTCGTGGCGGAGGTCTGGTAGATGAGCCGCATCGGTCGCAAGCCGATCCCCGTCCCGACGGGGGTCACCGTCAAGGTCGAGCCCGAGGTGGTCCACGTGACCGGCCCGCGCGGCGCCCTGTCCGAGCGCAAGAGCAAGGACATCGGCGTCGAGGAGCAGGACGGCACGCTGGTCGTCACCCGACCCACCGACCGCGGTGAGCACCGGGCCCTGCACGGGCTCACGCGCTCGCTCGTGGCGAACATGGTCGAGGGCGTGACGACGGGCTTCACCAAGACCCTCGAGCTCCAGGGCGTCGGCTACCGCGCGACGCTCAAGGGCAAGGGCATCGAGCTCGCGCTCGGCTACTCGCACCCGATCAACATCGACGCCCCCACGGGCATCGAGTTCGAGGTGCCGGTGCCCACGCGCATCATCGTCAAGGGCAACGACAAGCAGGCGGTCGGCGAGATCGCCGCCGTCATCCGCAAGCAGCGTCCGCCGGAGCCCTACAAGGGCAAGGGCGTCCGCTACGAGGGCGAGTACGTCGCCAGGAAGGTCGGCAAGCGCGCATGAGCATCAAGACCGCAGAGCAGCGCCGCCTCAAGCGCCGCCGCCGGGTGCGTGCGAAGGTCACCGGCACCGCTGCCCGTCCTCGCATCTCCGTCTTCCGCTCCAACCGCGGGATCATGGCTCAGCTCATCGACGACGAGCGTGGCGTCACGCTCGCGTCGGTGCAGTGGACCGAGTCCTCTGTCCGCGACCTCAAGAAGGGCGAGCAGGCCACCGAGCTCGGCAAGCTCCTCGCGCAGCGCGCGAAGGACGCCGGGGTCGATCGGGCCGTGTTCGACCGGGGCGGCTACCAGTACCACGGGCGCGTGAAGGCCTTCGCCGAGGGCGTCCGCGAGGGAGGCCTCGCCGTATGAGCCAGAAGCATCAGGGCATCGACCGGAGCGTGAGCCCGGTCGGCCTCGACCTGCAGGAGCGGGTCGTCGAGATCAACCGCGTCGCGAAGGTCGTCAAGGGCGGCCGTCGCTTCTCCTTCACCGCGCTGGTCGTGGTGGGTGACGAGCGTGACGTGGTCGGTGTCGGCTACGGCAAGGCCCGTGAGGTCCCGCTCGCCATCCAGAAGGGCGTCGAGCAGGCCAAGAAGAACCTGTTCCGCGTGCCGAAGCACGGCTCGACCATCACGCACCCGTCGCTGGGGATCTACGGCTCCGGCCGCGTGCTCCTCAAGCCGGCCTCGCCCGGTACCGGCGTCATCGCCGGTGGCGGCGTCCGCGCGGTGCTCGAGCTCGCCGGCATCCACGACATCCTGTCCAAGAGCCTCGGGTCGCAGAACCCGATCAACCTCGTCAAGGCGACGGTCCAGGCGCTCCAGGAGCTCCGCAAGCCCGAGGAGGTCGCGCAGCTGCGTGGCGTCTCGGTCAACCAGGTCCTCGGCCTGGTCGCGGCGCCCGACGACGCGCCCCCGGCCGACGCCACGAGCGAGGGCGACGGCGAGCCCGCCGAGGCCGAACAGCCCACGCCCGCATGAGCATCAAGGTCACGCAGATCAAGTCGAAGAACGGCGCGAACCACGCTCAGCGTGAGACGCTCCGTTCGCTCGGCCTCCGGAAGATCGGCCACACGGTCGAGGTCCAGGAGAACGAGCAGATCCGCGGGATGCTGCACAGGGTCCGGCACCTGGTGAAGATCGATGGCTGATTCCGAGAACGACACGACCGAGACGCAGGGCAAGGCCTCGTACTTCGGCCTGCACGACCTCCGTCCGAACGAGGGCGCGCGCAAGTCGCGCAAGCGCGTCGGGCGGGGTCACGGCTCGGGCATGGGGAAGACCTCCGGCCGTGGTCACAAGGGCGCCGGCGCGCGCTCGGGCCACCGGGAGCGGGTCAACTTCGAGGGTGGCCAGATGCCGATCCACATGCGGATGGGCAAGGGCCGTGGCCCGACGAAGAAGATGTCGATGCCGTTCGAGCCGTTCCGGACGCACACGCAGCCGGTCAACCTCACCGATCTCGAGAAGCGCTTCGAGAAGGGTGCCGAGGTGACGCTGGACGCGCTGCGCGACGCCGGCCTGGCCAAGAACCGCGACATCCCCGTCAAGGTGCTCGCCAAGGGCGATCTGACGATCGCTCTGACCGTCCACGCGCACAAGTTCTCGGGCGCCGCCCGGGAGAAGATCGAGGCCGCCGGCGGCACCGTCGTCGTCGTCGAGTCGTAGGACTCGCCTCGATCTCGCAAGTGCACTAGTCTCGGCCGCCGCCCATGCTCTCGACGATCCTCAAGGCCTTCACCGTCGGCGAGATCCGCAAGAAGCTCGCGTTCACCGCGCTGCTTCTTGCGATCTACCGGTTCGGTGCGCACATCCCCGTTCCCGGCGTCAACGCCGATGCCCTGGAGTCCGTCCAGGAGCAGTTCGGCGGCGCCGGTGTGCTCGGTCTGATCAACACGCTGGGCGGCGGTGGGCTGTCCCGGGTCGCGCTGTTCGCGCTCGGGATCATGCCCTACATCACGGCCTCGATCATCCTGCAGCTCCTGACGGTCGTCGTGCCGTCGCTGGAGAAGCTGTCCAAGGAGGGCGAGGTCGGTCAGCAGCGCATCACGCAGTACACGCGGTACCTCACCGTCGGCCTGGCGTTCGGCCAGGCCATCGGTTACGTCTTCCTCTTCCGCTCGTTCACGGCCTCCGCGGGGGAGCCGCTGTTCGACGACTTCGGGGCGCCTTCGGTCTTCCTGATCGTCATGTGCCTCACCGCCGGCTGCATCGTCGTGATGTGGCTGGGCGAGCTGATCACCCAGCGCGGGATCGGCAACGGCATCTCGCTCATGATCTTCGCGTCGATCATCAGCGGCCTGCCGAACGGCATCTCGGCCTGGTGGAACAACTCCGATCAGGTGTTCGTCGTGATGATGCCGTTCGTGGCGCTCGCGGTGATCGCGGCCGTGGTCTTCATCCAGGAGGGCCAGCGGCGCATCCCGATCCAGTACGCCAAGCGCGTCATCGGGCGTCGCATGTCCGGCGGCGGCCAGACCTACCTGCCGCTGCGCGTGAACATGGCCGGCGTCATCCCGGTCATCTTCGCCGCGTCGATCATGGCCTTCCCGCCGACGATCGCGCAGATCGCCACGGGCGACGCCAACACGGGCTTCGCGACGTTCTTCTCGACGAACGGCTGGGGCTACATCGTCGGCGAGACGGTCTTCATCATCCTCTTCACGTACTTCTACACCGCGGTCACCTTCAACCCGGTCGACCAGGCGGACAACCTGAAGAAGTACGGCGGCTTCATCCCGGGCGTGCGCCCGGGCCGCCCGACGGCGGAGTTCCTCGACCGCGTGCTCGCGCGCCTGACGTTCCCGGGCGCCCTGTACCTCGCCGCGGTCGCAGCTCTCCCGACGATCCTGATCAACCAGACGTCGGCGAACTTCTACTTCGGCGGCACGTCGCTGCTCATCGTCGTCGGCGTCGCGCTCGACACCATGAAGCAGCTCGAGGCGCAGCTGATGATGCGCAACTACGAAGGCTTCCTGAAGTAGGCCTCACCCAAGAATGCCGGAGTTGAACCTGATCTTGCTGGGCCCTCCGGGGGCCGGCAAGGGAACGCAGGCTGAGCGCCTCGAGAACGACTTCCACCTCCCCTACATCGCGACGGGCAACATGCTCCGCGCCGCGGTGTCGGAGGGGACGGAGCTCGGAAAGAAGGCCGAGGAGTACATGAACCGTGGTGATCTCGTCCCCGACGAGCTCATCATCGACATGATCCTCGTGTGCGT
Organism: Solirubrobacteraceae bacterium; assembly: GCA_035563115.1. Taxonomy (GTDB): domain Bacteria; phylum Actinomycetota; class Thermoleophilia; order Solirubrobacterales; family Solirubrobacteraceae; genus CADCVT01. The sequence goes on along the minus strand of DATMVO010000452.1, from coordinate 15,604 downwards.
CGGCGAGGAGCGCTGCAACGACGGCTTCCTGCTCGACGGCTTCCCGCGCAACGTGGTGCAGGCGCAGCGTCTCGACGAGGCGCTGACGAAGCTCGACCGGAAGATCACGGCGACGCTGCTGATCGACGTGCCGGACGAGGCGATCGTCCGCCGGCTGTCCGGCCGCCGCACGTGCAAGAAGGAGGGGCACGTCTACCACGTGGACACGAACCCCCCGAAGCACGAGGGCGTCTGCGACATCGACGGGTCGAAGCTGATCCAGCGCGAGGACGACCAGCCGGAGACGATCGAGAAGCGTCTTCGCGTCTACCACGACAACACCGAGCCGCTCGTCGACCACTACCAGGAGCAGGGTGTCCTGCGCCGGTTCGACGGCACGCGCAGCCCGACCGAGGTGCACGACCACCTCCGGGCGACGATCGCGACGCTGCGGCTCGAGGACGAGATCTGAATCCGCCAGGCCCGCCCTTCGCGCGGCGGGCCCGGTAGTAGCCTCGGAGTTCAGCGCATGATCATCAAGAAGACGCCCGCGGAGATCGACAAGATGGCTGCGGCGGGGGAGATCCTCGTCCGCTGCCACAAGCTGCTCGAGTCCAAGGTCCGGCCCGGCGTGACGACGAAGGAGCTCGACGAGGCGGCGGAGAAGTTCATCCGCTCCCAGGGCGCCGTGCCGTCGTTCAAGGGCTACCGCGGCTTCACCGGATCGATCTGCGCCTCGCCGAACCACATGGTCGTGCACGGCATCCCCGGGCCCTACGTGGTCCAGAAGGGCGACGTGCTCTCCATCGACATCGGCGTGACGTACGACGGGTGGGTCGCGGACGCGGCGCGCACGTACGGCGTCGGCCCGGTCACCCCGGTCGCGGAGAAGCTGCTCCAGGTGACCGAGGAGTCGCTCTTCAAGGCGGTCGAGCAGTGCGTCGTGGGCAACCGCCTCGGCGACGTCTCGCACGCCGTGCAGGAGCACGTGGAGGGCAACGGCCTCAGCGTCGTGCGCTCGCTCGTCGGCCACGGCATCGGCCGGGACATGCACGAGGATCCGCAGATCCCCAACTACGGCGAGCCCGGGCGTGGCCCGAAGCTGGAGGAGGGGATGGTCCTCGCGGTGGAGCCGATGGTCACCGCCGGCCGTCATGCCGTCCGGATGGGCGACGATCATTGGTCCATCTACAGCCAGGACGGGTCGCTCGCGGCCCACTTCGAGTTCACCATCGCCATCACGGCGAACGGGCCTCGGATCCTGACCCCGTGGCACGAGGGTCGGGATCAGGCTGCTGCCTGATCCTGCGTGCTAACCTGAGCGGTCGCGCCTGAGCGCCGCCTGTGCGTGCGCCCGCGTACCCCTCTTTTGGCAGTCTTCGAAAGGAAGCAGTGAAGGTCCGACCGTCGGTCAAGCCGATGTGCGAGAAGTGCAAGATCATCCGTCGCCATGGGGCGATTCTGGTGATCTGCTCCAACCCGCGGCACAAGCAGCGGCAGGGCTAGGCACTCATGGCGCGCATCGCTGGCATCAACATCCCGCTGAACAAGCGCTCTGAGATCGGCCTGACGTACATCTACGGCATCGGTCGGTCCACCGCGAACGAGATCCTCGTGAAGGCGGACGTGTCCCCGGACACGTACGTCCGCGACCTGACCGAGGACGAGATCGGTCGTCTGCGCGATGTGATCGACTCCGACGTCACCGTCGAGGGCGATCTGCGCCGCGAGCGCAACCAGAACATCAAGCGCCTGATGGAGATCGGCTGCTACCGCGGCCTCCGTCACCGGCGCGGTCTCCCCGTGCGCGGTCAGAACACCAAGACCAACGCGCGGACGCGCAAGGGTCCGAAGCGCATGGCCATGGCCGGCAAGAAGAAGGCAGGCAAGAAGTGAGCCCCGCTCCCCGCCGTCCGCAGCGCGGGCGCCGCAAGCCGAAGAAGAACATCCCTGTCGGCCAGGCGCACATCAAGACCTCGTTCAACAACACGATCGTGTCGCTCACCGATCGTGAGGGGAACGTCATCGCCTGGGAGTCCGCCGGCGGTGCCGGGTTCAAGGGCTCCCGCAAGTCGACGCCGTTCGCCGCTCAGGTGACCGCCGACGGCGCGGCCCGCAAGGGCCTCGAGCAGGGCCTCCAGAAGGTGGAGGTCTACGTCAAGGGCGCCGGCTCCGGCCGCGAGACCGCCATCCGTGCCCTTCAGGCCGCCGGCCTCGAGGTCACCGGCGTGAAGGACGTCACCCCGCAGGCCCACAACGGGTGCCGTCCCCGCAAGCGGCGGCGCGTCTGATGGCTCGAGATACTTCCGCTCAGTGCAAGCAGTGCCGTCGTGAGGGGCAGAAGCTCTTCCTCAAGGGCGAGCGCTGCCTCACCGACAAGTGCGGCATCGAGCGCCGCGCGTACCCGCCCGGCGACCACGGCCGCGGGCGCCAGAAGCAGTCCGAGTACCGCGTGCAGCTTCGCGAGAAGCAGAAGGCACGTCGCTACTACGGCATCCTCGAGAAGCAGTTCGCCTCGTACTACGAGAAGGCCACGCGCCAGCCGGGCATCACCGGCGAGAACCTGCTGACGATCCTCGAGAGCCGCTTCGACAACGTCCTGGTGCGCCTCGGCTTCGCCGGCTCGCGCCGTCAGTCGCGGCAGCTGATCCGCCACGGCCACTGGACGATCAACGGCCGTCGTGTGGACATCCCGAGCTACCAGGTCAAGGAGGGCGACGTCATCGCCTTCAAGACCGGCTCCCCGGCCGAGAGCCTCGTTCGCGACGCCACCGAGCTCACCGCTCAGGTGCCCGCGTGGCTCCAGGCCGATCACGATTCGCTCACGGCGAAGGTGCTGCGCAAGCCGGAGCGGCGGGAGATCGCCGCGCCCGTGCAGGAGCAGCTCATCGTCGAGCTCTACTCGAAGTAATCGCGCGCGCCGCCCTAGCCGCGGCGCGCCATGACCACTAGGACGCCCCCCTCCCTGATGCTCGACTTCCAGATCCCTCGCATCACCAGCGAATCCGTCGAGGACAATCGCGGCTCGTTCGTGATCGAGCCGCTCGACCGCGGCTTCGGTTACACGTTCGGCAACTCGCTTCGCCGCGTCCTGCTGTCGTCCCTCGCCGGTGCCGCCGTGACCAGCGTGCGGATCGAAGGTGTCGCGCACGAGTTCTCCACGATCACCGGTGTCACCGAGGACGTCACCGACATCGTCCTGAACCTCAAGGGCATCGTCTGCCGGATGCACTCCGACGCCACCGAGGTCGAGGCGCCGCTCGTCGTCACCGGTCCCGGTGAGGTCACGGCCAAGGACATCGACCTGCCCGCGGGCGTCGAGATCCTGAACCCGGACGTGCACATCGCGACGCTCGAGAAGAAGACCAAGCTCGAGATGTACATGACGATCGGCCGGGGCCGCGGCTACCGCCCGGCGGAGGACAACAAGTCCCCCGACCAGCCGATCGGCGTCATCCCGATCGACTCGATCTTCTCGCCGGTCCGGCGCGTCGCGTACTCGGTCGAGCCGGCCCGCGTCGGCCAGCGGACCGATTACGACAGCCTCACCCTCGACATCGAGACGGACGGCTCCATCGAGCCGGTCGCCGCGCTGCGCGAGGCGGCTGAGATCCTCATCTCCCAGCTGGCGATCTTCACCGACGCGGACCGCGTCGAGGAGCTTCGCCAGGGCCCGGCCGGCGCGCTCGACGGCGCGGCTCCGGGCGGCCCGGCGGCCGTCGGCGCCGGTGCGGCACCCGGCCCGATGCACGACATCCTCATCGAGGAGCTCGAGCTCGGCGTCCGGTCCTACAACTGCCTCAAGCGTGCGGGCATCCAGACCGTCGGCGACCTCATCTCCAAGTCGGAGAGCGAGCTCGCGGCGATCCCGAACTTCGGCAAGAAGTCGATCGACGAGGTCGTCGAGACCCTCCACGCCCGCGGCCTGAACCTCCGCGAGGACTAAGACTCCGATGCGCCACCAGAAGAACCGCCACAAGCTCTCGCGCGACGCCGCGCACCGCAAGGCCCTGCTGGCCAACCTCTGCAAGGAGGTCATCCAGCACGAGCGGATCAAGACCAGCGAGGCGAAGGCCAAGGCCGTCAAGCCCGAGGTCGAGAAGCTGATCACGCTCGCCCGCCGCGGCGACCTGCACGCCCGCCGTCAGGCGCTGGCGACGCTGGGCCAGGACAAGTTCACGGTCCACAAGCTGTTCGAGGAGGTCGCTCCGCGCTACGCCGAGCGTCCGGGCGGCTACACCCGCATCCTCAAGCTCGGGCCGCGCCGCAGCGACTCGACCGAGATGGTCTACCTCGAGCTCGTCTGAGCTCTCGCTGACCTAGTTTGCTTCGCGACGGGCGCCCTTCGGGGCGCCCGTCGTCGTTTCGGGGCCTTGTGCCGCCTGGGGTCTTCGCCGAGTCCGTCCGGGGCGTGGTCTGGGGCTCGGTTCGCGGCTGCGGGCGGTGGCGGGGTCGGTGTTCGGTGCGGGGACGTTCTCGCGTGCAACGCGCGTCGAGTTTGGTACCGCATAGGGCCCGAAGTCGACGCGCGATGAGGTGATGCGCCTTTGGGTGCATATAACCCCCAAAGGCGCATCACCTCGTGCGGGCGGAGCGTGGAGACTGACCGACAACCACCCGCAACCGCCCGCAGACCACGCCGAGCCATCGGCCACGCGGCGGACGGGCGCGGAACGGCTGAAGCTCAGGCCGGCACCGCTCCGTCAGCCGCGGCTCGCAACGCCGCGACGTCGAGCTTCTTCATCGACGTCATGGCCTGGAACGCCCGGGCGGCGCGGTCCCCGTCGCCATCGGCGAAGAGCTCGTCCATCCCCTCCGGCACCACCTGCCACGACAGGCCGAAGCGGTCCTTGCACCAGCCGCACGGACCCTCCTCGCCGCCGTCGGCGGTGAGGGCGTCCCAGTAGCGGTCGACCTCGTCCTGGTCGGCGCAGCGGATCTCGAAGGAGACCGCCTCGGAGAACGAGAACTCGTCGCCGGCGTTGATGGCGACGAACGGCTGGCGGTCGAGCTCGAACGAGATCATCATCAGCTCGCCGGCCGGGCCGGGCGCGCCCTCGGGGTAGTCGGCGGTCGCGGTGATGCGCGAGTTCGGGAAGACGGAGAGGTAGAAGTCCACCGCCTCCTGGGCGTTCCCGTTGCACCAGAGGTTGGGGGTGATGCGCGGCATGACGGCCTCCTCAAGCAGGACGATTCGACACACCCTGGACCGTCCGCGCCGCCCGAACTCATCGCTCGGCCGGCGTGGAAGGTCGATGGAAGGCCCGAGCGGCGGCGTCAGGCGACGCGCAGGTGCGGCAGGTCCGCGAGGACGTCGGACTGCGTCGCCGCGGCCTCCAGGGCGATCTGGAGGAACGCCTTCGCCGCGGGCGGCTGGCGCCGGCGCCCGCGCCACACCAAAGACACGGGCCACGTGAACGGCGTCGGCCCGACCGGCGCGGTGACGACCGGCGGCCCGGGGAGCGCGGCGATCGAGCGCGGCAGGACGGCGACGCCCAGGCCGCGGGTCGCCAAGGCACGGACCGCCGTCATCTCGGTGCAGTGGAAGGCGTTGCGCGGCGTCAGCGACTCGCGCGCCATCAGCTCCTCGATGCGGCGGCGCAGCTCCGAGCCCTCGCGGTAGGCGATCAGCGTCTCCTCCGCCAGCTCGGCCAGCGTCACGTGCTCCTGCGAGCCGAACTTGTGGCCCGGCTCGGCGATGATGACCATGTCCTCCTCGAAGAGCTTGGTCGCGGCGAACTCGTCGCCCAGCCGGTCCGGGTCGACGGAGGCGAACGCGCAGTCCAGCTCGTCGCGCCGGAGGAGGTCGAGGAGGTGGTCGGCCGTGTCCTCCATGAGGTGGATGTCGACGCCCTCGTGGCGGCCGTGGAACTCGCCGAGCACGCCCGGCAGGTCGTAGGTGCCGGTCGGCCACATCGCGCCGATCGAGACCTTCCCACGCAGGACGCCGGTCAGCTCGTCCAGCTCCGCCTGCAGGCCGTCCACCTCGGACAGCACGCGGCGGGCGTAGTCGAGGACGACCTGCCCGGCCTCCGTCACCGCGACGCTGCGCGACGTCCGGCGCAGCAGGTCGACGCCCAGCTCGGCCTCGAGCCGGCGGACCTGCTGGGAGAGGGCGGACTGGGCGAGGTGAAGCTCCTCCGCCGCACGGGTGAAGGAGCCGTGGCGGGCGATGGCGTCGAGGGTGCGCAGGTGCCTGAGCTCCATGCGGACCATCCTCCCACCCGCCGATCGAGAAGTCGAAGACGCGTTCCTGTTGGGACCGATCACGTTCCGCGATACTGGGGAGGCGATGGTGACCAGGGCATCAGACGCGGATCGCGAGCGGTGCATGCGGGACCTCCGCGCCGCGTACGCCGCCGGGCGGCTGGACGAGCACCAGCTCGAGCGCCGCGCGGGCTGCGCCGCGTGCGCCACCACGCGCGCCGAGCTGTGGGCGCTGACCCGCGACCTCCCGCGCACCGAGCCGCCGCGGTGGATCAGGACCGTCGACCGCGTCGACCGCACGCTCCTCAAGGGGCACGCGGCGACGTTCGCCACCGCCAACGGCGGGCTGGCCGGCGTGTGGGCCGCGACCGGGCAAGGCGACTTCTGGCCCGCCTGGCTGCTCGTGCCGTGGACGCTCGTCCTCGCGTGGCACACCGGCGGCTCGATCACGCTGCGGCGGATGCTGCGCCGGCGGAGCGTGCGGACGCTGGAGCGGGGCGACGCGGCCCGGTCGCGGCACGCGTGAGCGACGGCCTGCGCATCCGCCGCGCGACGCCGGCCGACGCCGACGCGATCGCCACCACCGTCTCCGCCGGCTTCGAGACCTACCGCGCCTTCGCGCCCGAGGGCTGGCGGCCGCCGGACACGATCGAGCTCGGCCTCGGCGTGGTCGTCCGCCTGCGGCTCCCCACGCTGCGCGGCTGGGTGGCCGAGACCGAGGACGGCAAGCCCGCCGGCCACGTCACCTACGTCCCCGCCGCCGACTCGCGGATGGGCTCCGACGACCCGTCGCTCGCGCACCTCGAGCAGCTCTTCGTCCGCCCGGCGCACTTCGGCAGCGGCGTGGCCTCCAAGCTGCTGGCGGTCGCGGTGTGCGACGCGGCCGCGTCGGGATTCGAGCAGATCCGGCTCGGCACCCCCCGCGACCACCACCGCGCCCGCCGCTTCTACGAGCGCGAGGGGTGGACGACCGACGAGCGGCCGCTCCCCGAGGACTCGATGGGGCTCGTGCTCATCCTCTACCGGCGGGCGCTCGCCGGTAGTGGTAGCCGTGCGACCGCGTGAACCCGGCGGCCGTGTAGAGCGCGCGCGCCGGCTCGTTGTCGGCGTACATCTGCAGGTAGAGCGAGCGCCCCTCGGCCAGCCGCGCCCACGCGCGCACGAGCGCCGCGGCGATCCCCTGACGGCGGGCGGACTCGTCGACCTCCAGCCCGCGCAGGAGCGACCAGCGCTCCTGCAGCACGACCGTCGCGCGCCCCGCGCCGCCGGCGGCGACCAGCGGCACGACCGGGTCGAGCGAGCGGCCGACGCCCTCGTCCGGTCCGAGCTCGCCGGGGACGACGGCGTGCGGCCGGCCGGCGAGCTGGTCGAGCACCGTGTCCGGATCGCCGACCAGCACCTCCGACGCGGCCTCGAACGCCCAGCCGCGCCCCGCGAGCTCCTCGTCGAGCGCGGTGAACGCCTCCTCCGGCGCGAGCATCACCAGCGGCTCCGCGCCCCGCGCCGCGTACCACGCCGACAGCGCGTCGACGTCGAGCGGCGCGCCGACGGGCCGGGCGGAGTTGACGCGGCGCAGGGCCGAGGACGGGGTCGCGCGGGCCAGCCAGCCGCCGACGCGCTCCTCGTGGTCGGGGAGCAGGGCGCGGGCGGCGAGGGCGTCGAGATCGTCGGCGGTCTTCACGGGTGTCAGGATGACGCGCCGTGGTCACACGGCTGCTCCTCGAGTACGACGGGACGGACTTCGCCGGCTGGGCGCGCCAGCCGGGGCAGCGCACCGTGCAGGGCGAGGTCGAGCGCGCGCTCGCGACGCTCCTCCCGCGCCAGACGCCCGCGCCCGAGCTCACCGTCGCCGGCCGCACCGACGCGGGCGTCCACGCGTGGGGTCAGGTCGCCTCGTACCCCGGCCCGCCGGTGGAGGCGCGCGCGCTCAACGCGCTCACGCCGCCCGACGTCGCGATCCTCGACATCGCGCCCGCGCCCGACGGGTTCAACGCCCGCTTCGACGCCCGCTCGCGCACCTACTGCTTCCGCGTCCTGACCCGCCGCGCGCCCAGCGCGTTCGAGCGCGGCCGCGCGCTCCACTGGCCGCGGCCGGTCGACCGCGACCTCCTCCACGCGTGCGCGGAGCTCCTGCGCGGCGAGCACGACTTCACCGCGTTCACGCCCACCGAGACCGCTCACGTCCGCTTCCAGCGCGTGGTGCTCGACGCGCGGTGGGAGGATCGCGGCGAGCTGCTCGAGTTCTGGATCACCGCAGACGCGTTCATGCGGCACATGAACCGGGTGCTGATGGGGACGATGCTCGAGGTCGCGGGCGGCGGGCGCTCGCTCGAGTCGTTCGCCGCGCTGCTGGAGGGCGCGCCGCGCGCCGCCGCCGGCCCGACCGCGGCGCCGCACGGCCTGTACTTCGCGCGTGTGGACTACGGCGTCGACGCGCCCGACGTGTAGCGCTCGAGCCACGACACGAGCCGCTCCGCGCGCGCCTCGTCCGCGGCTTCCCACGCGCCCACGTCGGCGGGGACGTCGGCGCGGCGCGCGACGACGTGGAGGATCTCCTCCAGCCGGCAGACCTCGAAGAGCTGGAGGATCCGCGCGCTGTGGCAGACGACCGTCAGCCGCGCACGGTGCTGGGCCATCCGCGCCTGCTCGTCGCACAGGACGTACAGGCCGCTGACCGCCATGAAGTCGACGTGCGAGAGGTCGACGACGAGCGACTTGCGGCCGCCCTCGCTCGCGCGCGAGAGCCACTCGCGCAGGGCGGGCGTCGTCCCCACGTCCAGCTCGCCGCGCAGCGCCACGATGCGCTCCGAGGCGGCGGCTCCGTCCTCGATGAGCGCCAGCGGGCCCGGCATGCGGCTGACACTACCCTTCTGCGCCGGAACCATGAGGGTCCTGCTCACCAACGACGACGGCATCGAGGCGGAGGGGCTGCAGACGCTGCGCCGCGCGCTCCTCGCGGTGCCCGACGTCAGCGAGGTCGTCACCGTCGCGCCGGACGGCAACCGCTCCGCCATGGCGCGCTCGATCACGATCCGCCAGCCGCTGTGGGTGGAGGAGATCGACCTCGGCGACGGCACCCGCAACTTCGCGACCGACGGGACGCCCGTCGACTGCGTGCGGCTCGCGTCGCTCGGCCTCATCGAGGGCTTCCAGCCGGACATCGTGGTGTCGGGGATCAACCACGGCGTCAACCTCGGCGACGACATCACGTACTCGGGCACGGTCGCCGCGGCCTTCGAGGGCGTGCTGCTCGGGCTGCCGGCGATCGCGGTCTCGCAGGCGTCGATCGCGAACGAGATGGACTTCCGCGCCGGCCGCGCGTTCGACTTCACCGTCGCCGCGCGGTTCGTCGCCGACATCGTGGGGGAGCTCGACGACGTGCCGCTGCGGCCGGGGACGCTCCTCAACGTCAACGTGCCGGCGGGCACGCCGAACGGCGTCGCGGTCGCGCGCCTGGGCAAGCGGCGGTACAACGACCGCCTGGAGCTGGCCGAGGAGGCCGGCGGGCGCAAGCGGTACTGGATCTACGGCGACACGCCCGAGCACGACGACGAGCCGGGAACCGACCTTGCCGCCGTCACGGCTGGCACCATCGCGGTGACACCCTTGCACCTCGACCTCACCGACACCGACGGCATGGACCCGCTGGAGCTGCACGACCTCTCCCGCCTGCTCGCGCCTGCCGTCGAAGACGTCCAGTGAGCGCCGCGGACGACACCGCCCGCGCTGAGGTCGAGGAGCTTCGCGAGAAGGTCCGCTACCACTCCAAGCGGTACTACGAGCAGGACGACCCCGAGATCGGGGACGACGAGTACGACGAGCTGTTCCGCCGGCTCCAGCGGCTGGAGGAGGAGCATCCGGAGCTCGCCTCGCCCGACTCGCCGACGCAGAAGGTCGGCGGCGCGCCGGTCTCGTCGCTGGAGAAGGTCACCCACGCGCTGCCGATGCTCTCGCTGGCCAACGTGCGGTCGGCCGAGGAGCTGCTGGCATGGGTGCAGCGGATGCGTTCGCACCTCGCGCGCGAGGGGATCGAGGAGCCGTCGTTCTCCTACGTCTGCGAGCCGAAGATCGACGGCCTCGCGATGTCGCTGCTGTACGAGAACGGGAAGTTCGTCCGTGGAGTGACGCGCGGCAACGGCGAGGTCGGCGAGGACGTCACGCACAACCTGCGGACGATCGCGTCGATCCCCGCCGAGATCGAGAACGCGCCACCGCTGCTCGAGGTGCGCGGCGAGGTCTACATGTCGCTGCCGGACTTCGCGGCGCTGAACGAGCGGCGCGCGGAGGCGGGGCTGTCGACGTTCATGAACCCGCGCAACTCGGCGGCGGGGACGATCCGGCAGCTCGACCCGAAGCTCGCGGCGGAGCGGCCGCTCTCCTTCTGGGCCTACGCGCTCGGACGCGTCGAAGGGGAGGGAGCCCCGCGCTTCACCGGCCACTTCGAGGCGCTGACCGCGCTGAAGGACTGGGGCTTCCCCGTCAACGGCGACATCACGGTGCTCGACGACGCCGACAAGGTCGTCGAGCAGTGCCTGGACTGGCAGTCGCGGCGCGGCGCGCTGGACTTCGAGATCGACGGCGTCGTGATCAAGGTCGACGACCTGGAGCTGCAGCGGCGGCTGGGGACCGTGGGGCGCGACCCGCGCTGGGCGGTCGCCTGGAAGTTCCCGCCGACGACGAAGGTCACGACGCTGAAGGAGGTGCACTGGTCGGTCGGCAAGTTCGGCGACCTGCACCCGTTCGGCGAGCTGGAGCCCGTCGTCGTGGGCGGCGTCACCGTGAAGATGGCGACGCTGCACAACGAGGAGGACCTCGCGCGCAAGGACGTGCGGCCCGGCGACGAGGTCATCGTCCTGCGCGCCGGCGACGTCATCCCGCAGATCGTCTCGCCCGCGCCGCACGCGGTGGAGCGTTCGGACCGGGGTCCCGCCCCGGTGCCGCCCGCCGAGTGCCCGTCGTGCGGGACGCCGACGATCAAGCCCGAGGACCGCGTCTTCACCAAGTGCCCCAACCGCGGCGGCTGCCCGGGCCAGCAGTTCCAGCTCCTCAAGCACTTCGCGTCGCGCGGCGCCATGGACATCGACGGGCTGGGGGAGGAGCGCGTCCTGCAGCTCCAGCGCGGGCTCGAGGTGCGTGACGCCGCCGACCTCTACGAGCTCACGCTGGAGCAGCTGGTGTCGCTCGACCGGTTCGGCGAGATGAGCGCCCAGAAGCTGCTGGACGGGCTGGAGGCGTCGAAGCAGCGGCCGTTCGGGCGCGTGCTCTTCGGCATCGGCCTGGAGGAGGTCGGCGAGGTCACCGGCCGCAACCTCGCCCAGCAGTTCCGCACGATCGACGCGCTCCTCGCCGCCGTCGATGCCGACGACGACGAGGCGATCCAGGCCACGCCCGGCATCGGCCCCAAGAGCGCCGCGATCATCCGCGAGCAGCTCCAGCGCGACCAGATGCGCGGCCTCATCGAGCGGCTCCGCAAGGCCGGCCTCCAGTTCGAGGTCGAGGGCCCCGCGCCCGGCGAGGGGCTCCTCCACGGCATGACGCTCGTCCTCACCGGCACGCTTCCCGACCTCACCCGCGAGCAGGCCACCGAGCGCATCCTCGCCGCCGGCGGCCGCGTCACCTCGTCGGTCTCCAAGAAGACGTCCTACCTCGTCGCCGGCGACGCCGCCGGCTCCAAGCTCGACAAGGCCGAGCGCCTCGGCGTCCCCGTCCTCGACGAGCCCGGCCTCCTCGACCTCCTCGCCAACGGCCCCAAAGAGCCTGAGGCCGAGCCCGAAGCCGCCCCCGACCAGCCCGAGCTCAACATCGCCGACGCGGCGACGGAGCCGGACGCGGCGGCGGATCAGCCCGAGTAGCGGGCGAGGAGGGCCGTCATGCGGTCCTGGATGGTGTGGGCGCCGTAGGTGGAGACGCCGTTCATGAGCCAGGCGAAGGCGACCGCGCGGCCGCCGGTGGTGGTGCAGACGCCGGCGAGGTTGGAGACGCCGCGGATGGTGCCGGTCTTGACCCGGCAGCGGCCGGCGGCGGCGGAGCCGCGCATGCGCAGGCGGACGGTGCCGGTGCGGCCGGTGACGGCGAGGGAGGAGCGCCAGGTGGCAGCGGTCTCCTGACCTTCCATCCGCTCCAGCAGGCGAACGACCTGGCGGGGCGTGGTGCGGTTGTCGCGCGAGAGGCCCGAGCCGTCCGCGATCCGCGGGCGCACGCCGAAGTCGTCGAGCGTGTCGCGCACCACCGCGGCGCCGGCGGTCGTGGTGCCCGCGCCGCCGTACTCGGCGCCCAGGTTCTTGAGCAGCATCTCCGCGAGGAAGTTGTCGGAGGGCACGTTCGTCTGGCGGATGAGGTCGCCGATCGGCGGCGAGGTGTCGGTCGCCAGCTCCTGCGCCTCCTCCGGCGCGGCACCGACCCGCGCGCGGCGGCCGAGCTTGACGCCCGCGGCCTTGAGCTGGGCGCCGAACCGGTCGGCGACGAAGGTCGCGGGGGAGGTCTGGAAGCCGCGCGACATCAGGAGCGCGCCGAGCCGGCCGCCCATGTCGGAGTCCGCCGCCCAGCCGGTGCGCGGCCCGCCGCGGCGCCGGTCGAAGCGCGTGTCGTCCGCGACGACGCCGCCGTCGATCCGCGACACGCCGCCGGCGGCGATCGCCGACGCCATCCGCTTCAGATCCGCCTCGGTCAGCGCGGGATCGCCGCCGCCGACCAGCCACAGGTCGCTGCGCAGGACACCGTCCTCGTCGACCTCCCCGTCGGTCACCGCGCGCGTCGTCAGCTCCCCCGTCGGGCCGTAGCGGAGCAGCGCGGAGGACGTGACGAACAGCTTCTCGACCGACGCGGGGATGCGGGGCGCGTCGGAGCGCACGTCGACCAGCTCCACCCCGGTCTCCAGGTCGCGGGCGTAGGCGCCGGAGTAGCCCCCGGCCGGGCCCATGGCCTTCGTCAAGCTCGCGCGCAGCGTGGCGGCGTCGAGCGCGAGGGCGGACGGGGCGGCGACGGCGAGCAGCGCGAGCGCGGCCAGGAGCGGGAGCAGCGTGCGGAGGCGCATCGCCGTCCATGACACCAGAGCGACGGAGAAGTCGCGCACGAGCCGTTTCGTGTGAAGTTGGGAGGAAGACGCGCCGGCGGCCTTGAGCGCGTGCTGCGTGCTGCCGATCACACAGGACATGAGCGGGTACGATCGCGAGATGGGCCAGGTCGTGGGCATCGAGGAGGGCCGCGGCCGCAAGCGCGCCGCCGCGAAGGGCAAGACCCCGGCCAAGCGCCGCCGCCCGCGCAAGTCGAAGTCCGCCCTCGTCCTCGGCGGCGGCGGGTTCACCGGCGCGGTCTACGAGATCGGCGCCCTCCGCGCGCTCGACCTGCTCTCCGTCAACCGCACCGTCAACCAGTTCGACGTCTACGTCGGCACCTCCGCGGGCTCGTTCGTCGCCTCCATGTGCGCGAACGGCGTGACGCCCGAGGAGATGATGCGCGTCGTCAACCAGCAGGTCCCGACGCCGTTCCGCGACATCGACCTCGGCACGCTCCTGCGCCCGAACTACCTCGAGTTCGCCAAGAAGGGGCTCGGCCTGCCGTTCCGCGCCGCCGGCATGGCCAAGGAGCTCGCGCCCCAGCTGCTGCGGCTCTCGCTCATGGACGTCGCGCTCGGCCTCGGCGAGCAGCTCCCGTCCGGCATGTACTCCGGCCGCGGGATCGAGAAGTACATCAGCGAGGTGCTGTCCGACCCGGATCGCTCCGACGACTTCCGCGAGCTCGACAACGACCTCTACCTCGCCGCCACCGACCTCGACACGTGCGAGCGGATCGTCTTCGGCGGCAAGGGCTGGGACGACGTCCCGATCTCCACCGCCGTCCGCGCCTCCACCGCGCTGCCGATGGTCTACGCGCCCGTCGAGGTGAAGGGCCGCGAGCTCGTCGACGGCGGCATCGTCTCCACCACCAACCTCGACATCGCCGTCGAGGCGGGCGCGAAGTTCATCGTGGTCGTCAACCCGCTCGTCCCGTTCGTCAACGACTTCTCCAAGCGCGTCGGCGGCCTCTTCGGCTCGCGGCCGCAGCGGGTGAGCGACATGGGGCTCCCGCAGATCGGCTACCAGACGTTCAAGATGATGGCCTACCAGCGGCTGCACCAGCAGGCGCGGGACTGGGAGGAGCGCTACCCCGGCGTGGACATCGTCCTCATCGAGCCCGAGCCCAACGACGAGCTGATGTTCCAGACGTCGATCATGAACTACGCCAAGCGCGTGCAGATCGCCAAGCACGGCTTCCAGTCGGTGACGATGCGCCTGGCCTCCGACTACGAGGACTTCCACACGGTCTGCGAGCGGCACGGGATCGAGATCTCCGCCACCCGCGTGCGCAAGGTCGTCAAGCACTTCGCCGTCGAGCGCGAGAAGACGCGCGCGTGGCGCAAGATCCTCGAGCAGACCACCGGTGCCCTGCTCCGGCAGTCCGCCGACGAGAAGCTCACGAGCTAGCCAGCTCTAGCCGCGCGCGAACATCCGCCGGAAGGCGTCGAAGCGCTCGTCGAACCAGCCGAGCAACCGCAGGTCGGCCGAGAGCGAGCGCGGCGGGTCGGAGATGAGCGTGTCGAGCCGCTTGAGCCGCTCGAAGTCGACCTCCACCGGCCCCGGCCGCACGGTCCCCGTCGGGTACGCGAACTCCACGCCGGCGAGCTGCATGACGTTCATGAACTCCTGCGCCATCAGGCCGTAGAGGATCGTCGTGGGGTGGACGCCGTCGAGCGAGAAGAGGCCGCCCTGCATCCGCCCGGCCGCGCCGCTGACGAAGAAGCGCGAGTCCGGCACCGGGTCGAGGGCCGCCAGCGCCGGCGGCAGCGGGTACGGCTCCCACCACTCCGGCCGCGCGCTCGGGTCGAGCTGGTAGCGCCGCGCCGCGAGCCGGTCGAGCAGCCCCGCGACGTCGAGCAGGTACCAGTCGCGCCCCTCCCGCCGCGCCTGCCGCACCGCCTCGGTGATCGCGTCGTTGTAGTGGTCGATCGCCGAGTCGATCGCGCGCGCCTCCGCGGCGGTGATGTGCGGGTCGCGCGCCGGGTCGAAGTCCTGGTCGCGGATCCACGGGCGCGTGTAGAACGGGAAGTAGCGCGAGCCCGGCGCGACCTTGCGGTCGACGCCGCGCGCGATCGGCGCGATCGTCACGTGGGGGACCGTCCCGAGGATCACGTGCCGCGCCCGCACCTCCTTCAGCTGGGCGACCAGCTCGGCGAGCTCGGCGCGGAAGTGGTCGGGCCGCCAGACGGTGAACGCGTCCTTGGCCTCCAGGTCGGCGAACTCGCCATCGCGGCTCCATTCCACCTTCAGCTCGATCACCGTCTTGAGCGCGTTGTTGGCGCCGAGCAGGACGGTCAGCGTCTCGATCCCGTCGCCCGCGCCGGTCGGCGCCCCGTCCGGGCCGAGCACGCCGGCGAGGCCCA
>DATMVO010000451.1:0-4743 GCA_035563115.1 Solirubrobacteraceae bacterium | reverse complement strand
CGGGCGACGAGTCGTCGTCGGTGACGAGCGGCACGCCGATGGCCAGCGTCGCGGCGGCGATCGCCAGGCCGGAGAGCGCCCCGCCGGCGAGCGCCTTCGGCCAGACCTTCCCCTCGCGCTTGGGCGGGTCCATGACGGCCGTCGCGGCAGCCGGATCCGGCGCGTTCGGGTCGCGGAAGATGTGGGACTCGCGCGTGGGCGCCGCGTCCGGCGGGAGGAACACCGGCGGAGGCGCTTCGGGTCCGGCCTCGCCGCTCCACAGCCGGCCGGCCGCCGGGCCGCGGGAGCGGTGCTTGGAGGAGGGTGCGTCGGCCATGTCGTGCACGGTACGTACCCGCCCTTCCGTCAGCCTGAGCCGAAGCTAAGAAGAAGCTCAACGGGCTGGCGCGGCGCCGCTGAGCGCCTCGGCCGTCACGGGCGCCTCGCGCACCGTCCGCGCGCTCGCCCGCATCGACCGCACGGTCAGCGCCAGCCCGCCGAGCACGACCAGCCCGCCCGCCGCCTCGGCCACGTTCGGGACCTCGTCCAGCGCGATCCACGCCGAGAGCAGGCCGACGACCGGCACGAGCAGCGTGAACGGCGCGACGCTCGACGCCGGGTGGCGCTTGAGGAGCCACGTCCACACGCCGAACCCGAACGCGGTGGAGACGATCACGACATAGAGGAGCGCGAGCACGCCGCTCACGTCCAGGCCGGTGAACGCCGCGCCCATCGCGTCCGGCCCGTCGATCCACACGCTCATCAGCGCGAGTGGGATCGGCGGGATCAGCGACGACCAGACGAGCAGCGCCGCCGCGTCCGGCGCCTGCGCGCGGCGCGTGCAGACGTTCCCCAGCCCCCACGACGCCGCGGCGCCGACCGTCAGCAGCAGCGCGCCGAGCGGCACGCCCTCGGCCCGGCCGGCGCCGATGATCGCGATCCCGCCGAACGCCACGAGCGCCCCGGCGACCTGCCCGGGCGAGAGCTTCTCCTTGAGCAGCGCGACGGCCAGCAGCGCGGTGAACGCCGCCTGGAGCTGGAGGACGAGCGAGCTGAGCCCGGCCGGCATCCCCCGGTCCATCCCCACGAAGAGCAGGCCGAACTGGCCCATCGACAGGAAGCACCCGACCGCGACGACCCATCTCCACGGCACGCCGGGGCGGCGCACGAAGAAGATCGCCGGGAAGACGACGAGCGTGAACCGCAGGGCGGCGAAGAGGAGCGGCGGGAACGTGTCGAGCCCCACGTCGATGACGACGAAGTTGATGCCCCACACGAAGGCGACGGCGGCGGCGAGGAGGGCGTGGCGGGTGGGCACGGGTCCACTGTGGCGAACACGTCGCAACAGAACAACTGGACTTCGTGGAGGGAAACCGGAAAGATCGCTACATGATCGATGTGCGACGGCTCCGGGCGCTCCGCGAGCTCGCCGACCGCGGCACCATCGCCGCCGCGGCGAACGCCCTGCAGCTGACGCCCTCCGCGGTCTCCCAGCAGCTCGCCGCGCTGGAGCGCGAGGTCGGCCACCGGCTCCTCGAGCCGGAGGGGCGCGGTGTTCGCCTCACCCCCGCCGCGCACGTGCTGCTCGAGCACGCCGGCTCGCTCTTCGCCGGCCTGGAGCGGATGCGGGCCGACCTCGACGCGCACGCCGCCGGCGAGGCGGGCGAGGTGCGGATCGGCGCGTTCCCCACCGCGATCGTCGACCTCGTCGCGCCCGCGGCCGCACGCCTGCGCGAGGACGCCCCGCGCGTGCGGCTCGCCGTCACCGAGTACGAGGCGCCGGGGGTCTTCGACGTCCTGGCCGCCGGGCGGATCGACGTGGCGCTCGGGATGGAGTCCGCCTACGCGCCGCGCCGCGACGACACCCGCTTCACGCGCGTCCCGCTCCAGGCCGACGTCCTCGACGCTGCCGTGCCGGACGACCACCCGCTCGCGCGCGAGCGCGAGATCGACCTCCGCGCGCTCGCCGACGAGACGTGGGTCGTCCCGCCGCCCGGCTGGCAGTGCGAGTCGGTCCTCCTCGGCGCCTGCCAGGCCGCGGGCTTCACGCCGGCGATGGCGCACCGCACCTCCGACTGGTCCGCGGCTCTCGCCCTCGTCGCGGTCGAGCTTGGCGTCACCCTCGTCCCCCGCCTCGCCCAGACCGCCCCGCCGCCCGGCGTCGCCATCGTCCCCCTCACCGGCGCCGAGCCTCCTGCCCGCCACCTCTTCGCCGCCTGCCGCGGCGGGGCGGAGACCGCCCCCGCCCTCCGCCTCGTCCTCGACGCCCTCCAAGCCGCCGCCGCCCGTCCGCGCGGCCGCGAGGTCCTTCACGCGGCCTGACGTCGACACCGGTTCGTGGCGTCATTGACCCACGAGTCAACAATCGTGGTTAGAGTGCCGCGCCGATGAACGAGCGACTTGGCGTCGTCGGCGGAGGAACGATCGCAACCGGGCTGGCCGTCACGGCAGCTCAGCACGGCGACGTGATCCTCTGGGCGCGCACACCCGAGAAGGCCCAGAAGGGCATCGACAAGCTGGCCCCCAAGATGGAGGTCGATCCGGCCAAGATCACGGTGACCAGCGACCTGGCGGACCTGGCCGGCGCGACCATCGTCGTCGAGGCGATCGCCGAGGAGCTGGAGACCAAGCGCGAGCTGTACGCCAAGCTCCCCGACGGCGACGGCACGCTGCTGGCGACGACGACCTCGTCCCTCTCGGTCAACGAGCTGGACAAGGCCGCGAACCGCCCGGGCCGCTACTTCGGCCTGCACGTCTTCAACCCGGTGCCGCGGATGAAGCTGGTCGAGCTCGTCTTCCCCGACAGCGCGACCGAGGAGACCAAGGAGCGCGCCCGCGCGCTCTGCGAGCTGCTCGGCAAGACCGCCGTCGAGGTCCCGGACACACCGGGCTTCGTCGTCAACAAGCTCCTCTTCCCCTACCTCTTCAGCGCGGTCGAGCTGCAGGAGCAGACGGGCCTGGACTCCGAGTCGATCGACACGGCGATGAAGCTCGGCGCCGGCCACCCGATCGGGCCGCTCGCGCTGCTCGACCTCGTCGGCCTCGACGTCTCGAAGGCGATCGGCGAGGAGATCGGCGCGCCGATCCCCGCGACCGTCGAGAAGCTCGTCGCCGAGGGCAAGCTCGGCCGCAAGAGCGGGGCCGGCCTCACCCTCTGACCGGCGCCTCGATGCCATATGTAGCTGAGATGTTTCTTTAAGGCATCGAAAGGAAAGAGGAGATGATCGCGGGGCGGGGCGGAAGAACTTCGCAACGCAACCTCCTCCCAGAAGCAGACGACGGGCCCGCTGCCGCGGGCCCGTCGCCTTGTGTGCCTGTCTGTGTGGTGGACCCACCCCGATCCACCTGTGCCTGTGCTCCCTCGCCGTCCCACGGGCGAGGGCTCTGGACGCTCTAACGGTCGTCGCGGCGAGAACTTGCGGGCAGCGACCGGCGGTCCCTGATCCGCACCGCCTCGACCCGGTTCTCGCGCACGGACTCGACGCGGATCGAGTAGCCGTCGGCCTGCACGGTGTCGCCGCGACGCGGCAGCCGGCCCAGCTCGGCGAAGACGAAGCCGCCGACGCTGTTGTACGCGTCGGTGTCCACCGGCAGCTCGACCCCGTGGTCCTGCAGGTCGTTGACCGCGACGTGCCCGCGCACGTACCAGTCGCCGTTGGCCAGCCGCCGGATCTCGCCGCCGGCCGGGTCGGTCTCGTCGGCGATCTCGCCGACGACCTCCTCGACGATGTCCTCGACGGTCACGATCCCCGCCACGCGCCCGTACTCGTCGACGACCGCGGCCATCGAGGAGCGCGCGCGCTGCAGGTCGGCGAGGAGGTCGTCGAGCGCCTTGGTCTCGGGCACGATCGGCGCCTCGCGGATCGCGCCCTCGAACGACGCCTCGCCGCCCTCGGTCATCAGCAGCCGGGCGAGCGAGTTGGAGTGGACGATCCCGCGGACCCGGTCGCGGTTCTCGTCCTCGGTGACCAGCAGGCGGGTGTGGCCGGAGGAGACGCAGCGGCGCAGCGCCGTCTCGACGTCCTCCGAGACGTCGACGGTCACGACGGCCGGGATCGGCGTCATCACGTTCCGCGCCTCCTGCTCGTGGAGGTGGAAGACGCCGCTGAGCATCCCCGCCTCCCCCGGGTCGAGCGTGCCGCCGGCGCGCGCCTGGGCGATCAGCGCGCGCAGCTCCTTCGGGCTCGAGCCCTCCTCGAAGTCGGTGGCGTCCGCGTTTATGCCGACGACGCGCAGCAGCCGGTTCGACGTCCAGTTGAGCGCCGCGATGAACGGGCGCATCGTCTTGTCGAAGAGGAAGAGCGGGCGGGCGATCCGCAGCGCGGTCGGCTCGGCCCGGACGATCGAGTAGATCTTCGGGACCTGCTCGCCCGTCGTGATGTGGAGCGCGGTGGTGACGATGTAGGCGAACGCGAACGCGAGCGCGCTGGAGACGCCGTGCGAGACGCTGTCGCCGAAGAGCGGCTCGATGAGGTCGGCGACGGCGGGCTCGCCGAGGAAGCCGATGCCCAGCGAGGCGAGCGTGATGCCGAACTGGCACGCCGAGAGGTACTCGCTGAGGTCGTCGAGCTGGCGCAGGACGAGCCCGGCCGAGCGCCTGCCCTCCTTCTGCAGCTCCTCCATGCGGGAGCGGCGCGTGCGGACGAGCGCGAACTCGGCAGCGACGAAGAACCCGTTGGCCAGGACCAACAGGACGACCGCGGCTAGGAGCAGCGCAGTCAAGAGGCGCGGCTACGGCCGCAGCGGTGTCGGCCGTGACTTCGG
>DATMVO010000450.1:0-15493 GCA_035563115.1 Solirubrobacteraceae bacterium | reverse complement strand
GTCGGAGCCCAGCGCGTGCGCGCGGGCGGCCGCGCGGGCCGCGACCGTCGCCTCCCACATCGTGTGGACGGCGAGGGCGACCTGCCAGGCGCCCAAGCCGAGGATCGCGACGACGGGCAGCAGGGCGACCAGCTCGACGGTCGCCTGACCGCGCTCGCCGGGGCGGCGCGGCGGAGGTGGCGGAAGGGGCGCTCGGGGCATGCCCCGAGCCTTCCGATCGACCTGTCACACGTGGGACGCGGACTGCGACAAATCAGCGCAGAACCTGCGTCAGAAGACGCGCGGCGCGGCGGCTACGCGTAGGCGCGCCAGTGGCGGTACGTCGCCACGAGGCCCCACACGGCGAGCGCGATGCCCGCGAACCAGACGAGGGTGAGCGCCGGGTCGTCCCACCACTTCGCCGCGGCCGCGCCGAGGAAGAGGATCCCCGCCAGCGAGGCGTAGAGGATCGTCCGGTACTGATCGCCCAGGCCGTGGATCGTCAGCCGGTTCTCGCGGTAGAGCCGCATGAGGAAAAGCCCGATGCCGAGCCCGAACAGCAGGCTGATCAGCGTCTGGACGATGGCCGCGCCCGTGCCGCCGCCCGGCAGCGCGAAGACGGCCAGCGCGAGGATCAGGATGATGCCGACGTTGCGGACGGTGGGGCTGATGCTCACGCCCCAAGCGTACCCGGCAGCGCTACCGTCGCTCCATGGCCACCGCCGCAGCACGCCCCGACGCGGCCGCCGACGACGTCGGCGCGGAGACCGAGCTCCTGTCCGACGCCCTCTTCGGCGTCCTCTCCGAGCAGGCCGGCACCGCGTTCGTCCGCACGCTCCGCCGCCTGCACAGCGCCGCCCACGCCCTGCGCGGCGGCGAGTCCGGGCAGGCCGACGAGCTGCTCGCCACGCTCCGCGACACCCCGACCGACGCGCTCGAGCCGATCGTGCGCGCGTGCGGGATGCAGCTCGCGCTCGCCAACATCGCCGAGGAGCGCGAGCGCGTCCGCCGCCGCCGCGCCGCCGACACCCCGGGCGCCACGCCGCAACGGGAGTCGCTGGCCGAGGCCGCGCAGCACCTGAAGGCCATCAACAAGGCCACGTCGCAGCGGCTCCAGCGGCTCGACGTCGCGTTCGTCCTCACCTCCCACCCCACCGAGGCGACCAGACGGTCCATCCTCGACCACCAGCAGGCCGTCTGGCGCGCGCTCGACGACCTGGGCGACCCGCGCCTGGGCGCCCACGAGCGGCGTCTCGCGCAGGCGCGGCTGAACGAGCGGCTCGCGCTCTGGTGGCAGACCGACTCCGTCCGCCGCGTCCGCCCGCAGGTCGTCGACGAGGTCCGCCGCACGCTCTTCTTCTTCGAGGACGTGCTCTTCGAGGCCGCCGCCGAGCTGGCCGACGAGCTCGCCAACGTCTTCCCCCAGCCGGCCGCCCAGCGCCGCCCGCCGATCCGCTTCGGCTCGTGGGCCGGCGGCGACATGGACGGCAACCCGAACGTCGGCGCGCAGACCGTCCAGGAGACGCTGGAGCTCCACCGTGCGCTCGCGCTGCGGCTGATCCGCGACCGCGTCGACCGCCTCGCCGGCGCCTACGCGCAGGCCGCCGAGCGCGTCCCGCTCTCCCCCGCGCTCAAGCGCTCGCTGGCCAAGGACGAGACCGACCTCCCCGAGATCGCCGAGCGGATGGGCCCGCGCAACACGCACGAGCCGCTCCGCCGCAAGCTGAGCTTCATCAGCGCCCGCCTCGCCCGCACGGCGCGCGACGACGAGGGCGCGTACGCGACCCCGCGCGACCTGGACCACGACCTCGAGCTGATCCGCTCCAGCCTCGGCGCGGGCGCCGTCGCGTACGGCGAGATCAACCGGCTGCTCACGCAGATCCGCACGTTCGGCTTCCACCTCGCCAAGCTCGACGTCCGCCAGTCCGCCGACGTGCTGCAGGAGGCCGCGGCGTGGCTCGTGTCGGAGCTGCGCGGCGCCGACAGCGAGGACCAGCGCGTCAGCGCCCTCACCGACGCGCTCCACTACGACGAGGACC
This sequence comes from Solirubrobacteraceae bacterium, assembly GCA_035563115.1. Taxonomy (GTDB): domain Bacteria; phylum Actinomycetota; class Thermoleophilia; order Solirubrobacterales; family Solirubrobacteraceae; genus CADCVT01. Next base: position 13,475 of record DATMVO010000450.1, on the reverse strand, counting down.
ACACGCGGCGGATCGCTGAGGCGGGCGACGACGCGCCGGCCGCGCTCCGGACGCTCACCGCGGTGGCAGACGCCCAGCGCCGCTACGGCAAGGAGGCCCTCGACACGCTGATCATCTCGATGGTCCAGCAGCCGAGCGACGTCCTCGCCGCGCTGCTCCTCGCCAAGGCCACGGGCGCGGACCTGAACATCGTCCCGCTTTTCGAGACGATCCCCGCGCTCGAGGACGCCGAGCGGACGCTCGCGGTGCTGTACGAGAACTCCGCCTACCGCCTCCACCTCGACGCCAAGGAGCACGAGCAGGAGGTCATGCTCGGCTACTCCGACTCGGGCAAGGACTCCGGCTACCTGGCCAGCCACTGGTGGCTGTACCGCGCGCAGGAGGCGCTGATCGCCCAGGCCGACGCGGCGAAGGTGAACCTGCGCTTCTTCCACGGCCGCGGCGGCTCGCCGTCGCGCGGCGGCGGGCACGCGCACGGGGCGATCCTCGGCCAGCCGCCCGGCACCGTCCGCGGGCGGATGCGGATCACCGAGCAGGGCGAGATCATCGCGATGCGGTACGCGCACCGGCAGCTCGCGCTCCGCTCGTTCGAGCAGACCGTCGCCGCCGTGATCCTCGCCGACGCCGACCCGCCGGCCGCGCCCGCGCCCGAGTTCACCGACGCGATGGCCGAGCTGGCGCGCCGCTCGCGCGAGACGTTCCGCGCGTTCGTGCACGAGCACCCGGACTTCATGCCGTTCTTCCACCAGGCGACGCCGATCGACGAGCTCGCGCAGCTCAACATCGGCTCGCGCCCGTCGTCGCGCGGGGAGCCGACGAGCGTCGACGCGCTGCGGGCGATCCCGTGGGTCTTCGCGTGGACGCAGAACCGGCTCGTGCTGCCGTCGTGGTTCGGCGCCGGCACCGCGCTGTGCGAGGGCGACCACGCGCTCCACCGGCGGATGCTGGACGAGTGGGCGTTCTTCCGCGCGGTCATCTCGACGCTGGAGATGGCGCTCTTCAAGGTCGACCTGGGTGTGGCGGAGCGGTACCTCTCGCTCGTCGAGCCGCAGCTGGCGGAGCGGATGTGGCCGCAGGTGGTCGCCGAGCACGAGCGGGTCGTCGCGCGCGTGCTCGACATCACCGGCCAGGACGAGCTGCTCTCCACGTCGCCCGCGCTGCGCGAGCGGCTCCGGCACCGCAACCCGTGGATCGACCCGATCTCGCACGTGCAGGTCGAACTGCTGCGCCGCGCCCGCGCCGGTGATCAACGCGCGCGGCCGGCGCTGCTGGAGTCAGTGACCGCCGTCGCCGCCGGCATGCGCAACACCGGCTGAGCTGAGCAGCTCGCCCCCGGTCGCCGGGATGAACTGCTCGGGGTAGCCGTACATGCCGTGCTCGGCGATGTCGAGCCCCTCGTCCTCCTCGTCGGCGCTGACCCGCAGGCCGAACGTCGCCTTGATCGCGCCGAAGGTGAGGTAGGAGAGCGTGAAGACGACGACGAACGCGGCCCCGACGCCGACCGCCTGCACGCCGAGCTGGGTGAGCGAGCCGGTGTAGAAGAAGCCGGGATCGCCGACCACGTCGGGCGCGCCGACGAGCCGCGGGGACGCGAAGAGGCCGCACGAGAGCGTCCCCCAGATGCCGGCGACGCCGTGGGCCGAGAGCGCGCCGACCGGGTCGTCGAGCCAGCGGTCGATGGCGAGGACGGAGAAGACGACGATGACGCCCGCGACGCCCCCGATGATCGGCGCGGCCCACAGCTCCACGAAGCCGGACGGCGCGGTGATCGCGACGAGGGCGGCGATGGCGCCGTTGCCGGTCATGCCGACGTCGACGGAGCCGGTGCGCAGCGCGATGGTCGCGGCGGCGGTGAGGGCGCCCGCGGCGGCCGCGAGGTTGGTGACGAAGACGATCTCGCCGATCCGGCCGTCGGCGGCGCTGAGCGTCGAGCCTGCGTTGAAGCCGAACCAGCCGAGCCAGAGGATCAGCACGCCGAGCCCGAAGAGCGGCATGGAGTGGCCGGGGATCGCGCGCGGGCGGCCGTCCGGCCCGTACTTGCCGCGGCGCGGGCCGAGGAGGATCACGGCGGCGAGCGCGCCGGTCGCGCCGGTGAGGTGGACGACGGTGGAGCCCGCGAAGTCCTGCACGCCCTCGCCGATGTCGCTCAGCCAGCCGCCGCCGAAGATCCAGTGCGCGACGAGCGGGTAGATCACGCCCGCGAAGACGACGGAGTAGATCGGGTACGCGACGAAGCGCATCCGCTCGAGCGTCGTCCCCCACACGATCGCCAGGCTGACGGCGCAGAAGACGAGCTGGAAGAACGCGAACGCCATCCCGTGCCCGTCGAGCGCGCCGGCGATCGCGCTGCCCTCGGCGATCGTGTGGCCGAACGTGAGGAAGAACCCGCTCTCCCCCGCGAACCAGCCGGCGCCGCCGAAGCCCATCGCGAAGCCGCACATCCACCACACGACGGTGACCGTGGCGAAGTTGAGGACGACCTTGGCGACGACCGCGCCCACGTTCTTGCCGCGGCTGAAGCCGAGCTCCAGGCAGGCGAACCCGGCCTGCATGAACATCACGAGCGCGGCGGCGATGATGACCCAGGTCGTGTCGAGGTCCTGGCTGGATGCGGCGGTGGTCAGCGGGTCCATGCGAGCTCCTCCGCGGCGCGGATCGTGGCGGGGGTGGCGGGCTTGCCGAGCAGGAAGCCCTGGGCGAGCGGGCAGTCGTGCTTGTCGAGGAACCGGAGCTGGCCGACCGTCTCGACGCCCTCGGCGACGGTCTCCATGTCCAGCGCGGTCGCGAGGCCCAGGACGGCGGCGACGACCGCGGCGGACTGCTCGTCCTCGGTGACGCGCTTGAGGAACGAGCGATCGATCTTGAGGATGTTCACCGGCAGGTCGCGCAGCCGGGTGAGGGACGAGTGGCCGGTGCCGAAGTCGTCGATGGCGAGCTGGAGGCCGGCGTCGTGGAGCTCGTGCAGGAGGCTCTTGTTGCGAGCGCGGTCGCTCATCACCGAGGTCTCGGTGAGCTCGGCGACGAGCTTGGCGGGGTCGACGCCGTGGGCCTCGATCCGGGTGGTGATCGAGCTGACGAGGTCGCGCCTGCGCAGCTGGCGGGGGCTGAGGTTGAAGGAGACGCGGGGCGTGAAGCCCTCCGCCGTCCACGCTGCGACCTGGCGGCACAGCTCCTCCACGACCCAGTCGCCGATCGGGTCGATCAGGCCGGTCTCCTCCGCGACGGGGATGAACTCGCCGGGCGAGATGAGGCCGTGCTCGGGGTCGTTCCAGCGGATGAGCGCCTCGAGCGCGACGAGCTCGCGGGTGGCGACCTGGCGGATCGGCTGGAAGTGGAGCTCGAGCTCGCCGTCGCCGAGGGCCCTGCGGAGCCGGCTGGTGAACGAGAGGCGGCGGCGGGAGTCGTGGTCGTCGTCGTCCTCGAAGAACGCGAGCTGCGAGCCGCCGGCGCGCTTGGCCTGGTACATCGCGGCGTCGGCGCGTCTGAGAAGGGTGTCGGCGTCCTTCGCGTGGTCGGGGTAGAGCGCGATGCCGATCGACGCGCCGAGGTGGAACTGGGCCTCGGAGACGGTGAACGGCTGCTCCAGCGCGGCGGCGATGCGGGCGGCGGCGGCGATGGCGGCCTCGGCCGGGTCCTCGGCGGTGGACGCGTCGAGCAGGAGGAGGAACTCGTCGCCGCCCTGTCGCGTGAGGAGGTCGCCGGCGCGGATGACGTCGCTGAGGCGCTCGGCCGTCTCGCGGAGGACGGCGTCGCCGGCGGAGTGGCCGAGGGAGTCGTTGACGAGCTTGAAGTTGTCGAGGTCGAAGTAGAGGAGGGCCACGGCTCCCTCGCTGCGCCGCGCCCGCGCGACCTCGCGCCGGAGCTGCTCCTCCAGGAGCGTGCGGTTCGGGAGGCCGGTGAGGCGGTCGTGGTAGGCGAGGAACGTGACCTGGGCCTCGGCTCGTCTGCGCTCCGTGATGTCCTCGCCGCTGCGCAGGACACCGGTGACGGTGCCGTCGAGCGGGTCGTGGACGAGCGCGTTGCGCCACGCGATCTTGCGGTGCTCGCCGTGCTTGGTGGCGACGGCGGTCTCCAGCGAGCCGGCGTCGGCGTCGACGCCGGAGACGAGCCGCGCGAACGCCTGCCGCGCGTCCAGCCGGTCGGCGGGCGGGATGACCTTGTCGAACCAGTCCGCACCGTGGAGCTCGTCCTCGGTGTAGCCGAGCAGCTCGCAGCCGGAGCGGTTGATGAGCTCGATCCGGCCGCGCGCGTCGAGGGCGACGATGATCGTGGAGGCGACGTCGAGGTAGCCCTGCGCGCGGTCGCGCTCGGCGGTCAGGCGCCGCTCGGCGTCGACGAAGGGGCTGACGTCCGCGAACGTGCAGATGACGCCCTCCACCGTGCCGGCGGGGCCGGGGAGCGGGCGGGTCGTGACGTGGACGGCGCGGCTGCTGCCGTCGGGCCGGGTGCGGTCGGTCAGCTCCTGGACCCGCCCGCCCTCCTCCAGCGCGCGTTGGACGGGGAACTGCTTCGCGGCCTCCGCCAGTTGCTCCGCGCCGATCCCGAGGATCTCCAAAGCCGACTCGTTCCACGTGATCGGCTCCAGGTGCGGGTCGAGGACGACGACGCCCTCCTGCAGCCCGTCCACCACGGCGCGCGCCAACCGCTCCAGCGCTCGGAGCGCCTGATTCGCGCGGTGCTGCGGGCCGGGATCCACGACCAGCCCACGGCTCACCAGCCGCTCCTTGCGGACCTGGTCTCGTGGGCGCTCGCCGAACGGCGCGCTCAGGGAACGGCCTCGTGCCATCTCCTCCGCTCTATCGGTACGCCGGCGTGCTGGTTGAGCGCGGTCACGCCAGCGGTGGGTCTCTTCCTACAGCCGGTCCAGTGGGGTTGGACCGGTGGTCCAGGCGCGTTGTGCGCTCAGCTCGCGGCGCGGTCTGAGTGCCGGCCGGGGCTGGGCGGTTGGTGGATCGGTGTTCGAGCAGGGTCGTGCTCCCGTGGGCGGAGAAAGCGACCCATCGTGGATGGGCGATCGACGGTGGGACGGTTCTTCCGGCAGAGGCGGAAGAAGCGACCCAGTGTCGCCGGGCGGTTGACGATGGGTCGCTTTCTCCGGGCCCCATAACCGTCCCGGCGTGAAGCGCCGCCCGACGATGGGACGGAAAGTGGGGCCAGAGACGACAAACCGTCCCATCGTCAGAAGCCACACGACGATGGGACGCTTCTGGGGGTTCACCGCCCACGGCAGAGCGAACCGAAGGGACCATCACCCCCACCAACCGCCCCCGCAACGGCGAGAGCCCTGGACCAGGCGACGGAAGAGCGCGGCGCGCCGGCGGCGAAGCCGGCGCGGGCGAAGCGCGGGGCGCTTAGTGGTGCGCGGGGGTGGCGGAGAGGTCCGCCGGGGGTGCGTCTGGGACGGCGACGGTCGCGTCGTCGCGCAGCTCGGCGGCGAAGCGGTAGCCGACGCCGAAGTGCGTGTGGATGTACCGCCACTCCGGCGACGCCTTCTCGAGCTTCGAGCGGAGCTTGCGGACGAAGACGTCCACCGAGCGGTCGCCGCGGGCCATGGCGTAGCCCCAGACGCGCTGGTAGATCTCCTCGCGCTCCAGCACGCGACCCTCGGCGGAGGACAGGAGCTGGATGAGCTCGAACTCGCGCCGGGTCAGGTCGACGGACTTGCCGCCCACGTACGCCTGGTACTGGTCGGCGCGGATCTCGACCTCGCCCGCGACCATCGGCGCGGCGCCCACGGGCGCCTCGGCGGCGCGGCGGCGGCGCACCACGGCCTCGACGCGCGCGATGACCTCTTCGGGGTGGCACGGCTTCGTGACCCAGTCGTCGGCGCCCATCCGCAGACCGCGGACGCGCTGCGCGACGGTGGAGCGGCCGGTGCAGACGACGATGCCCAGACCGGGCAGCTCGGCACACAGCTTCTCCAGGTACTCCCAGGCCTGCGGCCCGAGCGTCGCCAGGTCGATGACCAGCGCGTTGAGGCGCATGGCCACCACGTGCTCGACGGGAACAGGCGAGGCGATGACCCGATGCTCCCAGCTGAGCCGGTCCAGGCGCTTGGTGAGAACCTGGAGGAAACCCGAGTCGCGGTCAAGCACTGCGACGCGAAGCGGAGTCTCGGGCGCGGACGTCCGGTCGTTCATGGCGGAGGGGACTCTAGCTCCCCGCACCGGCGTCCGCGCGCCTTGACAGCGTGTCGGTCACAGGATGTTCACACGCTCTTTGCGGGCGTTTCGCGCGATCGTGACAGCGGTCACGCGCCGCGCAGCCCGCGCGAGCCGTCCGAGAACTCGCGGAAGAGCCCGGTCACGACGAACGCGACCTGCTCGCCGATGTCCACCGCGTTGTCGCCGATCCGCTCGTACGCGCGCGCGACGAGCGTCATGTGCATCGCCCACTCGCGCGTGTCGTAGTCCTCCCCCGCGTCCAGCGCCAGCTGGAAGATCTCGCGGTTGAGGCGGTTCACATCACGGTCCTGCGAGACCAGCGACTCGGCCAGCGCCACGTCGCGCCGCGCGAACGCCGCCCGCGACTGGACGACCTCCGACCGCGCGTGCCGGCCCATCTGGATCAGCCGCTCGAGGATCTCCTCGCGCCGCGGCGGCTCGTGGCCGCTCAGCGGGATCAGCTTCGCGATGTTCACGCACTGATCGCCCATCCGCTCGATGTGCTTGATCACGTGCAGGAACGCGGCGACCAGCCGCAGGTCCCCCGCCACCGGCGCCTCGCGCGCCAGCATCGAGAGGATCCCCTGGTGGACCTCCAGGAACCGCCCGTCGATCCGGTCGTCGTCGACGATCACGAACTCGGCCAGCTCCACGTCCTGGTGCTGGAGCGCCTCCATCACCCGGTCCATCTGCTCGAGGACGAGGTCGAGGCCGCCGAGGACGCTGTCCTCCAGCGACCGCAGCTCCTGCTGGTAGCGGATGCGATGCGGCTTGGGGATCTGGGGCACCCCGTCCGAGGCACTCACGCTCGCCACGGACCTAGCCGAACTTCCCGGTGACGTACTCCTTGGTGCGCTCGTCCTCGGGGTTCGTGAAGATCTTGTCGGTCGGCGCGAACTCCACGAGGTTGCCCACGCGCTTGCCCTCCTCGACCTTCGCCACGTTGAAGAACGCGGTCTTGTCCGAGACGCGGGCGGCCTGCTGCATGTTGTGCGTGACGATGACGATCGAGTAGCGCTCCTTGAGGTCGATCATCAGGTCCTCGATCGCCGCCGTGGAGATCGGGTCCAGGGCCGAGCACGGCTCGTCCATGAGGATCACGGAGGGCTCGATCGCCAGGCAGCGCGCGATGCACAGGCGCTGCTGCTGGCCGCCGGACATGCCGAACGCGTTGGTCTTCAGGCGGTCCTTGACCTCGTCCCAGAGCGCCGCCTTGCGGAGCGCGCCCTCGACGATCTCGTCCATGTTCCCCTTCATCCCGAGCACCCGCGGCCCGAAGGCGATGTTCTCGTAGATCGTCTTGGGGAACGGGTTCGGCTTCTGGAAGACCATGCCGATGACCTTGCGGACCTGCACGGGATCGATGTCGTCCGCGTAGAGGTCCTGATCGCCGTACATGACCTTGCCGGTCACGGTGGCCGACGGCACGAGGTCGTTCATCCGGTTCAGGCACCGGATCAGCGTCGACTTGCCGCAGCCCGACGGCCCGATGAACGCGGTGATCTCGCGCTCGATCAGCTCGAACGAGACCTTCTCGACCGCCGGGACGCCGCCGTACTGCACGCCGACGTCCTCCAGCTTGAAGATCGGCGACGCCATCGCGGCACCGGTCGCCGGCGCGGCCGGCGTGGTGTGCTGCGCCTCGGCGCTCAGATCGATCCCCGCCTTGCGGGCGAACTCGTCGTCGTCCTCACGGGTCTTGGCCTCGGTCGGTCGGTCAGGGGTGCTCAAGTCGGATCACCACTTGCTCTCGTAGCGGTTGCGCAGGTAGATCGCCACCGAGTTCATCAGCAGCAGGATCGCGAGCAGGACGATGATCGTCGCCGCCGCGAGATCGCGGAAGATGGCCTCGGGCTCCCCCACGTTGTTGAAGATCTGGATCGGCAGCGCGGAGAACGGGCCGTCCAGCTCCGGGTTGAAGCGCTGGAACGCCGCGGCGCCCACCAGGATCAGCGGGGCCGTCTCGCCGATCGCCCGCGACAGGGCGAGGATGACGCCGGTGGCGATGCCGGGCAGCGCGCCCGGGAGGACCTGCTTCCAGATCGTCTGCCACTGCGTCGCGCCCAGGGCCAGCGAGCCCTCGCGGATCGACGGCGGCACGGCGCGGATCGCCTCGCGCGAGACGATGATCACGACCGGCAGGACGAGCAGGCCGAGGGTCAGCGCGCCGGCGAGCAGCGTCGGCTGCCCCTTGCCCAGACCGAAGACGTCGATCGGGCCGCGGACGATGAACGCCAGGCCGAGGATGCCGTAGACGACCGACGGGACCGACGCGAGGTTCTGGATGTTGACCTCGATCGCGCGGTTCCACCAGCGGTCGCGGTCCGCGTACTCCTCGAGGTACACCGCGCTGGCGATGCCGACCGGCACGATGAAGATCGCGCACAGCGCCATCAGCCACAGCGTGCCGATGAAGGCCGACTGGATGCCGGACTCCTCCGGCCGCAGGCGCGACGGGAACGAGGTGATGAAGTCCCAGGAGAGGATCCCGACGCCGTCGACGAACGTGTCGACGAGCAGGGCGCCCAGGAAGAGGACGGCGACGAACAGGCAGAGCAGCAGCGCGAAGCGGAACGCGGCGTCGCGCCAGCGCTCCCCGGACGCGGCCCGCTCGACGGTGCGCCGGGCGATCTGCGCCTCGGCCGCGGTGGCGCTCATTCGTACACCTGCCGGTACTTGCGGACGAAGCGGATCGCGATCAGGTTGAGCACGAGCGTCATGACGAAGAGCGTCGTGCCGACGGCGAAGATCGTCTCGTAGGCGATCGAGCCGGCGGAGACGTCCGCGCGCGCGGTGTTCGCGATGAAGGCGGCCATGTTCTGGTGGGCCACCGTGAGGTCGAACGTGAGGTTCGGGTTGTTGCCGGCGGCGACGAGGATCACGACCGTCTCGCCGATGGCGCGCGAGGCGCCGAGGACGAGCGCGGCGACGATGCCCGACAGCGCGGCCGGGAAGACGACGCGCAGGACGACCTGCCACTTGGCGGCGCCGAGGCCGAACGCGCCCTCGCGCAGCGACTGCGGGACGGCGGACATGGCGTCCTCGGAGACCGACGCGATCGTCGGCAGCACGAGGATGCCGAGGATGATGCCGGCTGACAGGCCGTTGAAGACGTCGACGCCGATGCCGATCCAGTCCTGGATCACGTTCGGCGTGAAGAACGTGAGCGCGAAGTAGCCGAAGACGATGGTCGGGATGCCCGCGAGGAGCTCGACGACCGGCTTGAGGATCTTGCGCACCCGGGGCGAGGCGTACTCGGCGAGGTAGATGCCGACGCCGAGGCCGGCGGGGATCGCGACGACGAGGCCGACCGCGGTGAGGTAGAGCGTGCTCCAGATGAGCGGCACGACGCCGAACGCCTGCTGCTCGCCGCCCGCGAGCGGGGCCCAGTCCGTCTTGAACAGGAAGTCCCCGATCGGGACGTCCCCGAAGAAGGTGATGGTCTCCTTGATGAGGGTGACCACGATGCCTGTCGTCGTGAGGACGGACAGGAGCGCCGCGAGGGCGAGCAGGCCCTTGATGATCTGCTCGCCCGTCGACCGGCGCGTCCGGGCGCGCTGGAGCCGTGGCCCCTGCGCACCCGGATTCGAGACAGCGAAGTGGCTGCCTTCCATGACCTTTGGGTCCTAGCCCTCTTCCGTCGGAGCGGCGACCGGGGTCGCGCTCTCCAGGTTCGACTTGGCCGTGGACATGAGCTCGTCGGTCAGCGGCACGTAGCCCGCCGCCTCGACGATCTCCTTGTTGTTCTCGAGGATGAAGCTGATGAACGACTTCACCTCGGGCTGCGCGACCGTCTTGGTGGACGGGTACACGAAGAGCGGGCGCGAGAGCGGCTTGTACGAGCCGTCGGCGATGGTCTCGACGGACGGCTTGACGCAGCCGTCGCCACCGTCGATGGCGAGCTCCTTGAGCTTGTCCGCCTGCTCCTCCGCGTAGGCGAAGCCGACGTAGCCCAGGGCGCCCTTGGTGCCCTCGATGCCGGTGACGATCTGGTTGTCGTCGGCCGAGGTCTGCACCTTGTCGGTGCGCTGCTCGGCGTCCGTCTCCAGGACCGTCTCGGTGAAGTAGTCGTACGTGCCCGACTCGGTGCCCGGCGTGAAGAACGAGACGTCCTGGTCCGGGAAGCCCTCGCCGAGCTCCTTGTAGTTGGAGACCTTCGACTTCGGCGCGAGCAGCTTCTTGAGCTGGTCGGTCGTGATGCAGTCGTTCGGGATCGCGAGATCCTTGTTGGCGACGACGGTCAGGCCGTCGATGCCGACCTGGACCTCGACCGGGTCGATGCCCTTGGCCTTGCAGGCCTCGTACTCGTCGGCCTCGATGCCGCGCGACGCGTCGGCGATGACGATCTCGCCGCGGCAGAAGCGCTCGAAGCCGTCGCCGGTGCCGGCGCCGCCGACCGTGATCTTCACGTTCGGGGCCTCCTCGCCGAAGAGCTCGGACGCGGCCTCGGTGACCGGCTGGACCGTCGACGAGCCGTCGATGCGGATCGAGCCGGAGAGGCTGGAGCGGTCCTCGCCGCCGGAAGCGCTCTGCTCCTGGCCGGTCGAGCCGCCGCCGGCGGTCTCCTCCTCGTCGTCGCCGCAGGCGGCGACGCCGAAGGTGAGTGCGCCGCAGATGGCGGCGGCCGTGATGAATCGGTGGGACCTCAACACTGCTCCTTGGTGCGTCATGGTGTTACGGACTGGTCGTCCGCGTGTGAAAGGCCTGTGAAAGCTCAGGCGTGAGTCGGTAGCCGAACCCGACGTGGGTGTGGATGAACTTCCACTCCGGCATCGCGTCCTCGAGCTTCGTCCGCAGCTTGTGGACGTAGACGTCGATCGACCGGTCGCCCTGCCGCAACGACGACCCCCACACCAGCGCGTAGAGGTCCTCCCGGCGGACGATGCGGCCGGCACGGCGGGCCAGCGCGACGAGGAGGCCGAACTCGCGGACCGAGAGCACCAGCACCCGGTCCCCTGCCATGGCCAGGCCCTCGTCGGGCCTGATCTCCAGGTCCCCGACGTGCAGGACCTCGTTCTCACGTGCTGCCTCCATCGCGACAGCACTCTGTCTTCGTGAGCGTCGTTCGCTGTGACCGAGCCGTGAACCGGCTGTGAAAGAGCCGTGAACACGCCCGGGACGACGTGTCCCGCGCGGTTACGTTGCGGTCGTGGCGATCATGCGACGGGAGACGGATCTGGGGGTCCTCGACCTCTTCGAGGCGGCGGGACGCAACGCTCAGGCGTCGGCCGTCCTGCTGCGGGAGCTCATGCTCGAGTTCCCCGACGGTGTGGAGCGCGCGGCGCAGCTGAAGGACCTCGAGCACGAGGGCGACCGGCTGACGCACGACATCATCCACCGGCTGCGCGCCCGCGGCGGGACGCCGGAGATCGACGTCCAGGACGGCCACGCGCTCGCGAGCGCGCTCGACGACGTCGTCGACCTCGCCGAGCAGACGGCCGACTGGCTCGTCCTCTACGCCGTCGAGGCGCCGATGGAGCAGGGCGTCGGCCTGGTCGACACGCTCGTGGAGGCGACCGAGGCGGTCGTCGCCGGCCTCTGCGCGCTGCGCACCGACGAGCCGCTCGCGCCGCACCTGGCGGAGATCAACCGGATCGAGGACGAGGGCGACCGCCTCTACCGCGACGCGGTCGCGTCGCTCTTCGCCAACGGCATCGATCCGATGGTCGTGATCCGGTGGAAGGACATCTTCGCCGGGCTCGAGGGCGCCGTGGACGCGTGCGAGAAGGTCGCGCACGTCCTCGACGGCATCTCCCTCAAGCGGTCGAGCTGAGCCCCGCGGCGTCGCCTGCCGCGTCGCCCGGCTCCGGGCAGAAGCGGTAGCCGACGCCGAAGTGGGTGTGGACGTACACCGTGTCGGGCGCCACCGCGGCGAGCTTGCGCCGCACCTTCCGCACGAAGACGTCGACGGAGCGGTCGCGATGGCTCATCGCGCCGCCCCACACCAGCTCGTAGATCTGCGGCCGCGTCACGACGCGGTCGGGCCGCTGCACGAGGCACCAGAACGTCTGGAACTCGCGCACCGTCAGCCCGACCCGCCGGCCGCGCACGAGCACCTCGTACTCGGCCGGGCGGACCTCCATGTCCCCGAAGCGCAGCACCTCGTCGGCGCCCGCCGCCTGCGCGACCATCGGTCAGGTCACTCTCCCTCGTCGCTCGCCTGCCCCTGGGCCTTGTCGAACGCGCAGCGGAACGTCTCGGGCTGGCTCACCGGCCGGGAGCCCGCGAAGCCGCCGCGGTCGCGGTTGTCGTACACCGTCACGTACTGCAGCGACTCCGGCGCCGGGCTCGGCGGCGCGGGGGTCGGGTCCGGCTCGCCGGTCTTCGCGTCGCCGCGCGCCCCGTCGGTGACGCCCGCCGAGCCGGCCGCGCTCGAGCCGGCCTGCGTCGTGACGAGCGTCGCGCTCATCTCGCGCCGGTCCTTGCGGCCGTCGGTGGCGTCCTCGTCGATCGAGGCGGTGAGCCGGTCGTCGTCGAGCGTGGAGGCGAGCTTGACCTGCTTGGCGGCGCCGACGAGCTGCGCGGCGGTCGGCAGGTAGCCGCCCTCCTCGACGCACTTCTGCGTCGCGTAGAAGAAGTCGTTCTTGCCGATCTCCTCGTTGGGGACCGGGTACGGCGAGGCCATCAGGCACCACGTGCCGAGGTCGACCGACTCGGCCGAGCAGGCGGTGGTGAGCTCCTCCTGCGTCTTGCCGCCGACGGTGTCCGCGTCCTTGGCGGCTGCGACCTTCGGGATCGCCTTGCTGGGGAACTTCGCGTTCGCGCCGAGCTTGAGGACGGCGTGCTTCTTGGGCTTCGAGACGACCTCGGCGAACTTCTGGCGCGCGGCGTCGGCCGCGCCCGTGAACGTCAGCACGACGGCGAGCAGCGACAGCACGAGCGCGGCCGACGCCTTGTGGCGCTGGAGCGCGGATCTCATCGGTTCCTCCTACGGGTCTGGACGTTGGCGTAGGCCGGGGCGCGCCGATCGCGACGCCCGTGGCCGTGACGGATGCGGACGGTCGCGCCGACGGCGGCGAGCAGGATCACGGTGCCGAACGTGAGCGGGCCGACCGGTGCCTTGGCGTCCGCGTCGTAGGCGCTGAACGCCTGCGAGGACTCGGGGGCGATCTCCTCCTCGCGCTTCTCCTCCAGCACGCGGACGGTGACGCCACCGGGCGGGATCGTGGAGGTGAACCCACCGACGGGCGGCGGCGGGACGGCGGGCGGGACCGCGGTCGTCAGCGCCGGCAGCGGCGGGAGCGCGGCCTGGAACGCGGGCGGCGCGGGGACCTTCGCCGCCGGCTTGGGCGGCTTCGGCTTGGCGGCCTT
>DATMVO010000449.1:0-31474 GCA_035563115.1 Solirubrobacteraceae bacterium | reverse complement strand
GGCGGCGGGGCGGCGTCCCGGCTGGCGCCAGGCGACCACGGGGCCTCGGCCGGCGGCGGGCCTGGTGAGGTACCAGGTGCTGGTCATGTGCGCCTCCTTGGCAGAGAAGTGGGAAGAGGGGTGAAGCGGAGGGAAATGGAGGTATCCTCCACTTGCCGACAGAACAGTAGCACGGATCCGGAGGGGTCCTCCACTTCGAAATGTCCACCGTCCCCGACAAACCGCTCCGCAAGGACGCTCAGCGCAACCGCGACAAGCTCGTCGCGGCGGCGACCGAGCTCTTCGCCGCCGAAGGCCCCGACGTCTCGCTGGAGGCGGTCGCGCGCGCGGCCGGCACCGGGATCGGCACGCTCTACCGCAACTTCCCGACGCGCGACGACCTGATCGAGGCCGTGTACCGGACCGAGGTCGCGGCGCTGGGCGAGGCCGCCGAGGCGCTCCTGGCCGAGCACGAGCCGGACGTCGCGCTCGAGCGGTGGATGGACCGGTACCTCGCCTATGTCGCGACCAAGCGCGGGCTGGGGGAGGCGCTGCGGAAGATCGCCGCGTCCAGCGCGCCGGACCTCCTCGGCGGGGCGAAGGCCGGGCTCATGGACGCGCTCGACCGCATCCTCGCGGCGGGCGTGGAGCGCGGGACGTTCCGCTCCGACGTCGAGGCCGGCGACGTGCTGCGGGCGATGAACGCGGTGTGGATGCTGGAGACGGGCGCGCCGGAAGGCGAGCAGCAGGCGCGGACGATCCTCAAGCTCGTCCGCGACGGCCTGCGCTTCGGCGCGGGCTGAGGCCGGCGCGTCGCCCCAACGTCGCGACCCGGCCGCGTGACGTTCTTCCCGCAGGAGCGCTCACTTCGTCACTCGGCCGGGCGGGCGCGGGCGCCCGGGTGACGTTGTAGGCGTGGAGCGCCCACTTCGTCACTTCGGCGCCGCGAAGGCGGGATGCGTGTGACGAAGCGGGCGTTGGCGCACCGGCCGTGGACGACCTCGCGCGATCTGCCCGAGAGGACGGACGCAACGGCAGGCCCCCTCGCGCGGGCGCGGACCCGCGCGGGAGGGCCACATAGACTCTCGGGGCACATGGCCGGACTCGAGGAACGCACCCGCTACGAGCCGTCGGAGGTCGAGCCGCGCATCACGCAGCGCTGGCGCGACTCGGGGATCGACCACCCCGAGCCCGAGGGCACGCCCGACGAGAACTTCTCCATCGCAGTGCCGCCGCCCAACGTCACCGGCGTGCTGCACATGGGCCATGCGCTCAACGGGTCGATCCAGGACGCGCTCATCCGCTGGCACCGCATGCACGGCGCGCGCGCGAAGTGGATCCTCGGCACCGACCACGCCGGCATCGCCACGCAGAAGCAGGTCGAGAAGCGACTGGCCGAGCAGGGCCGCTCCCGCGTCGAGCTCGGCCGCGAGCAGTTCACGCAAGAGGTCTGGAAGTGGCGTGAGGAGTTCGGCGGCCAGATCGTCGGCCAGTTCCAGCGCCTTGGCGCCTCGCTCGACTACGAGGACGAGCGGTTCACACTCGACGAGGGCTACGTCAAGGCGGTCCTGAAGGTCTTCGTCGACCTCTACGACGACGGCCTGATCTACCGCGACCACTACATGGTCAACTGGGATCCGGGCCTCGGCACCGCGGTCTCCGACCTCGAGGTGGAGGAGCGCGAGAAGACCGACACGCTCTACTCGATCGCCTACAGCGACGAGATCACGGTCGCGACCGTCCGCCCCGAGACGCTCCTCGGCGACACCGCCGTCGCCGTCCACCCGGACGACGACCGGTACCAGCACCTCATCGGCACGACGGTCACCGTCCCCCTCACGGGCCGCGACGTCCCCGTCATCGCCGACGAGTACGTCAAGACCGACTTCGGCACCGGCGCCCTGAAGATCACTCCGGGCCACGACCCGAACGACTTCGAGATCGGGCGCAAGCACGACCTCGGCTCGATCTCCGTGATCGGCGAGGACGGCCGGATGACCGCCGAGGCGGGCGACTTCGCGGGCCTCACCGCGCTCGACGCGCGCGCGAAGGTCGTCGAGGCGCTGGGCGACAAGGTCGTCGAGCAGCAGCCGTACACGCACAACGTCCCGTACTCGCAGCGCAGCGGCGAGCGGATCGAGCCGCTCATCTCGCTCCAGTGGTTCATGCGGATGGACGAGCTGGCCAAGCCGGCGATCGAGGCGGTCACGAGCGGCAAGATCCGCATCCACCCGCCGACCCAGCAGCGCCGCTACGTCGACTGGCTGGAGAACATCCGCCCGTGGTGCATCTCGCGCCAGCTGTGGTGGGGGCATCAGATCCCCGTCTGGTACCGGGGCGAGGAGACCTACGTCGGCACCGAGCCGCCGACCGGGGACGGGTGGGAGCGCGACCCGGACGTGCTCGACACGTGGTTCAGCTCGGGCCTGTGGCCGTTCGCCACGCTCGGCTGGCCCGAGGACACCGCGCAGCTGAAGGCCTTCTACCCGACCGACGTCCTCTCGACGGCGCGCGACATCCTCTTCTTGTGGGTCGCGCGGATGGTCATGCTCGGCTTCCGCTTCCCCGGCGACATCCCGTTCCGCGACGTCTACATCCACAGCGTCATCCAGGCGCCGGACGGGCGCCGGATGTCCAAGTCGCTCGGCACCGGCATCGACCCGCTCGCGCTGATCGAGGGCGGCCCGCGCCCGCCGGTCTTCACGCAGGGCGGGGAGTTCCCCGCGTACGGCGCCGACGGCGTCCGCTTCGGCCTGCTCGCGATGTCGTCCACGCAGGACGTGCGGTTCAGCGAGGAGAAGGTCGCCCAGGGCGCGCAGCTCACGAACAAGCTGTTCAACGCGTCGCGGCTGAT
Source organism: Solirubrobacteraceae bacterium (assembly GCA_035563115.1). Taxonomy (GTDB): domain Bacteria; phylum Actinomycetota; class Thermoleophilia; order Solirubrobacterales; family Solirubrobacteraceae; genus CADCVT01. Next base: position 28,641 of record DATMVO010000449.1, on the reverse strand, counting down.
CCTCCTCAACGCGCCCGACACCGTCGAGCCCGCCGCGCGGCCGTCCACGGTCGAGGACCGGTGGATCCTCAGCCGGCTCCAAGCCGCCAAGGCCGAGGCGGCCGAGCGGATCGCCGCGTTCGACTTCTCCAAGCTCGCCCTCGGCCTCTACGACTTCGTCTTCGGCGAGCTGTGCGACTGGTACCTCGAGCTCGTCAAGCCGCGCCTGTACGACGGCGACGAGGACGCGCAGGCGACCGTGCTCCACGTGCTGCGCGAGACGCTCGCGCTCGCGCACCCGGTGATCCCGTTCGTCACGGAGGAGATCTGGGAGCTGCGGTTCGGCGCCGGCGGCGGCCCGGGCGACCTGCTCGCCGCCCAGCAGATGCCGGGCGTCGACGACGCGCTGCGCGACCCGGCCGCCGAGACCCAGGTCGCGACCGCGATCGAGGCGATCCGCGTGCTGCGCAACTGGCGCGAGTCGATCGACTGCAAGCCGAAGGTCATCGTCCGCGCGACGCTCTCCGGCGACGCGTACGGCGAGGCCGCGCCGCTCATCGCGCGGATGGCCCGGTTCGAGTGGGCCGGCGCGAACGGCGACCAGCCCGGCGCCGCGGTCCCGATCCCGGGCGGCGGCGTGGTGCAAGTGCTGCCGACCGAGGGCGTCGACCTCGGCGCGGCGGACCGCAAGCGCGACGCCGAACGCAAGCGCCTGGAGGGCGAGATCAAGCGCGCCGAGGGCAAGCTCTCCAACGAGAAGTTCGTCGCCAAGGCGCCGGCCGAGCTCGTGGACGCCGAGCGCGAGAAGCTGGATCGGCTGAAGGCGGAGCTGGCCGCGTTGTGACCTCGCCCAAGCTCGAGACGTCGGACGAGGCGGAGCGCTGGCTGCTCCAGCGCGAGCTGTTCGGCATGCGGTTCGGCCTGGACCGCATGCGCCGGCTGCTCACCGCGCTGGACTCGCCGCAGAACGAGTTCCGCTCGATCCACGTCGTCGGGACGAACGGCAAGTCGTCGACGGTGCGGATGACGGCGTCGATCGTCCAGCACCACGGGCTGAAGGTCGGCGCGTACCTCTCGCCGCACCTCGTCTCGTTCCGCGAGCGCATCCGGATCGACGACGAGGACCTCAGCGAGGCGGAGTTCGCGCGCGTGATGACCGACGTCGCGCGCGCCGCGGTGAAGGTCGACAAGGGCCTGGAGGAGGGCGACCGGGTCACGCAGTTCGAGGCGCTGACCGCCGCCGCGTACCTCGAGTTCGCGCGCCGCGGCGTCGAGGTCGCGGTCGTCGAGGCCGGCCTGGGCGGCCGGTGGGACGCGACCAACGTCATCCCGTCCGAGGTGCAGGTGCTGACGAACGTCGGGCTGGAGCACACCCGCTGGCTCGGGCCGACCGTGCGCGACATCGCGCGCGAGAAGCTCGCCGTGGTGCGCGACGGCGGCACGCTCGTGCTCGGCGCCGACCTCCACATCGACGCGCAGGAGCTGGCCGCCGAGACGCCCGCGCGGCGGGTCGTCGTGGCGCCGCCGATGTGCGAGTCCTCGCTCGAGCTGGCCGCGCTGGGCTCGTTCCAGCGGCGGAACTTCGCGGTGGCGTGGGAGGCGGCCGAGGCGCTCCTGGGCGGGCTCGACGACGCCGCCGTGCGCGCCGCCGCGGCCGAGGTCCGCGTGCCGGGCCGCTTCCACGTCATCGATCGCGACCCGCTGACGATCCTCGACGGCGCCCACAACGCCGCCGGGATGCACGCGCTGGCCGAGGCGCTGGCCGACCACCGCGAGCCGCTCGTCGCCGTGGTCTCCGTGCTCGACGACAAGGACGCCGCCGCGATGCTGGCCGAGCTGCTGCCGCTGTGCGACGAGGTGATCTGCACGACGAGCCGCAACCCGCGCGCGCTGCCGCCCGCCACGCTCGCCTCGCTGACCGAGCAGCTGGGCGGCCCGCCGTCGCGGCTGGAGCGCGACCCGCACAAGGCCGTCGCGCTCGCCCGCGACCTCGCCGGGCCGGACGGCGCGGTGCTCGCCACGGGCTCGATCTACCTCGTCGCGGACCTGCTGCGACCGCTCGATCACGCCGGCCCGACCTCGCGCCTGTGAACGACGAGGGACCGTCCGTCGTGGCCATGATCCTGGCCGTCGCGGCCATCGTCGCGCTGACCATCCTGGTCTTCTTCGCGGTCGGCTACGGGTTCGGGAGGCTCTTCCTGTGACGGTTCCGCCGGGGGCTCCGGCTAACCTTCCGGCGATGCTCGCCGTCTTCGGGATCGAGAACAGCGGAATCAACCTCGCTGTCAACCTCCTGATCCTCTTCCTCGCCGTGCTGTACCTCGCGCTCGTCTACTGGACGTTCGCCGACGCGCGGCGGCGCATCGCCGACCCGATGCTGATCGGGTGCGCGACGCTGGCGGCGCTGATCTTCCCGTTCGTGGGCGCCGTCGTCTACATGATCGTGCGCCCGCCGGAGTACCTCGAGGACATCCGCGAGCGCGAGCTGGAGATCCAGGCCGCCGAGGCCCGGATGGCCGCGCTGGACTACCACCTCTGCCCGCACTGCGACTTCGAGGTCAAGTCCGACTTCCTGCGCTGCCCGAACTGCATGCGCAAGCTGAAGGACCCCTGCACCAACTGCGCCAAGCCGCTCGACCCGTCCTGGAAGATCTGCCCGTACTGCGAGGCCGAGATCCCGGGCGTCACGCCGGCCCCCCGCCGCTCCCGCCGCCGCCGTCAGGTGGAGGAGGAGACCGCGGCCTTCGAGCCGTTCTCCGAATAGCGTCCGGCAGGGATCTTCTAGGGTGCGCGGTCTATGTCACGCACCCTGATCCTGGTCAAGCCGGACGCCTTCGCCCGCAACCTGTCGGGCGAGATCATCGCGCGGTTCGAGCGCAAGGGCCTCAAGCTGGCCGCCCTGAAGCAGCTCACCGTCACGGAGGAGCTCGCCAAGCAGCACTACGCCGAGCACGCCGAGCGGCCGTTCTTCGGCGAGCTCGTCGAGTTCATCACGAGCGGCCCGATCGTCGCGATGATCCTCGAGGGCAACGACGCCGTGAAGGCCGCGCGCCAGGTCATCGGCGCCACGAACCCGCTCGAGGCCGCCCCGGGCTCGATCCGCGGCGACTTCGCCACCGAGGTCGGCCAGAACATGGTCCACGGCTCCGACTCCGACGAGTCCGGCGAGCGCGAGGCCAAGCTCTTCTTCCCGGAGCTCTTCTAGTTCCCGTCGCACCCCTGATCCTCGCCTCCCGCTCCCCGCAGCGGAAGGCGATCCTGGAGCAGCTCGGCGTCCCCTTCGAGGTCGTCGTCCCGGACGTGGACGAGATCGCCGAGGGGGACCCCGTCGAGGTCGCTGTCGAGAACGCCCGGCTGAAGGCCGAGGCGATCGCCGCGACCCAGGGCAACGAGCGCCCGATCCTCGCCACGGACACCATCGTCCGGCTCGGCGGGACGATCTACGGCAAGCCGCGTGACGAACGTCACGCATCCGAGATCCTCACCGCCCTCAGCGGCCAGGCCCACGAGGTCGTCTCCGGCCTCGCGGTGCGCCGCGCAGGCACCGCGGAGACCGTCCACGCGACCACGCGCGTGCAGTTCCGCGACCTGCAACCGCTCCTGCAGTGGTACCTGCGCACCGGAGAATGGGCCGAGCGAGCTGGCGCATACGCGATTCAGGGCCAGGGCGCTGCGTTTGTGACCGCGATCGAGGGCGACTACCTCAACGTCGTGGGGCTCCCGGTGGCCGCGCTCCTGGATCTGTGGCCCGAGGTGCTCCATCTCAGGCAGTAGACTCCGAGGCGGTTCGACCCCCTCGTCCGCGTCCCTGCACGCGGCACTTCGCCGGGGCTTCGAACCGACCTCACCCGCACCATGGGCTTCTTCAGCTACCTGACCGGATTCGGTGGCCGCGACATGGCGGTCGACCTCGGCACCGCGAACACGCTCGTGTACGTGCGGGGCCGCGGCATCGTGCTCTCGGAGCCGTCCGTCGTCGCGATCGACTCGCGCTCGGGCGAGGTCCACGCGGTGGGCATCGAGGCCAAGCGCATGCTCGGCCGCACCCCCGGCACGATCCAGGCCATCCGGCCGCTGAAGGACGGCGTCATCGCCGACTTCGACGTGACGGAGGAGATGCTCCGGCACTTCATCCAGAAGGTCCACCAGAACCGCTGGGCGCACCCGCGCGTGGTGGTCTGCGTGCCCTCCGGCGTGACCGGCGTGGAGAAGCGCGCGGTGGAGGAGGCGTGCCTCAGCGCCGGCGCCCGCCAGGCGTACCTGATCGAGGAGCCGATGGCGGCCGCGATCGGCGCCGGGCTCCCGGTGGGGGAGCCTACGGGCTCGATGGTCGTCGACATCGGCGGCGGCACGAGCGAGGTCGCCGTGATCTCGCTCGGCGGCATCGTCGTCAGCCAGTCGATCCGCGTGGGCGGCGACGAGCTCGACGAGGCGATCATCAACTACGCCAAGCGCGAGTACAAGCTCTTGATCGGCCAGCAGACGGCCGAGGAAGTGAAGCTGGAGATCGGGTCCGCCTACCCGATGGAGGAAGAGGTGCAGGCGGAGATCCGCGGGCGGGACATGGTGTCGGGGCTTCCGAAGACCGTGGTCCTCACCAGCGAGGAGATCCGGGAGGCGCTCGAGGAGCCCGTCTCCCAGATCGTCAACGCGGTGAAGGAGACCCTGGACCGGACGCCGCCGGAGCTGGCGTCCGACATCATGGATCGCGGCATCATGTTGGCGGGCGGCGGGTCGCTCCTGCAGGGCCTCGACGAGAGGCTCCGCGAGGAGACCCAGATGCCCGCGCACCTCGCCGAGTCGCCGCTCACCTGCGTGGCAGTGGGCAGCGGCCGGTCGCTCGAGGAGTTCGAGGTCATCCACAGGACCAACAAGAACTCCACGCGCAACCGACGCAAGAGCAGGTTCTAAGACCTTGGAGACTTCAACCTCGTGTACGACCGGAAGACGGTTCGCCGGCGACGGGCAGTCCTCGCACTGCTCGTTGCCAGCTCCCTGATCCTCGTCACCGTCTCCTTCGGCGACGGGCTGCGGTCGGTCGAGCGCGGCGCGCTGGAGGTCTTCGGTCCGATCCAGGACGGCGCCTCGCGCGTGCTGGAGCCGTTCCGCGACGCGGTCGGCTGGGTGGGGGACACCATCGACGCCAAGGGCGACGTCGAGGCGCTGCGCAAGGAGCGCGACGACCTGCGCCGCCAGGTCGTCGACGGCAAGGCGGCGACGCAGGAGAACGCCGAGCTGCGGCGCCTGCTCGAGATGGACAAGCGCCCGACGGTGGAGACGCAGGCGCCGGTGACGGCGCGCGTCTCGAGCCGCTCGGCCGACGTCTGGAACTCGACGGTGATGGTCAACAAGGGCTCGCGCGACGGCGTCCGCGAGGGCAACCCGGTGATCAACGGGGCGGGCCTCGTCGGCCGCGTCACGCTCGTCACGGGCGGCAACGCGCGGGTGCTCCTGATCACCGACGAGGAGTCCGGCGTGTCGGCCCGGGTGCTGGAGTCGAAGGCATCCGGCATCCTGGAGACCGCCGTGGGTGATCCAGACGACCTCCGCCTCGAGCCGTTCGAGCAGAACACGCGCGTCCGCGAGCGTCAGACGGTGGTCACGACCGGCACCACGAACGAGAAGTACGAGAGCCGGTTCCCGCCGGACATCCCGATCGGCCGCGTGACCTCCGTCGACAGCGACGAGGGCACGATCCACGTCAAGCCGTTCGCCGACCTGCGCGACCTCGACTACGTCCAGATCCTGACCGGCCCCGCCGCGTGAGCCCCACCGCGCAGATCTCCGTCCGCCTCGGCGTCCTCGGGCTCGTCACCGTCCTGCTGCAGACGGCGATGCTGTCGCAGCTGTCGATCTTCGGCGGCGTCCCCGACATCGCGCCGCTCGTCGTCGCCTCGGTCGGCCTGCTGACCGGCGTCATGGGCGGCGCCGTCTCCGGCTTCTGGATCGGCCTCCTGATCGACGTCCTGACGATGACGACGCAGGGCGTCACCTCCTTCACCTACGTCGTCATCGGCTACTTCGCCGGCCGGGTGCGCGAGACCAACCGCGACCCGGGCGCGTCGCTCCTGCCGCTCGCCGTCGGCGCGGCTGCCACGCTCGCCGCCCTGACGATGTTCAGCGTGCTGCAGTTCCTGCTCGGCGTCGAGGCGCCGGTGAGCCTGGAGCTGCTGCGCCAGATCATCAGCACCGTCCTGATCAACTCGCTCCTCGCGCTGCCCGTGCACGCCGCGGTCCGCAAGACGCTCGGGTCGGCGGCCGCCGACGAGCGCCGCCGCCGCAAGCGCCGCCAGCGCCCGGGGCTGTCCCCCCTGATCCAGCCATGAGCCCCATGCGCGACCTCGAAGACCGCCGCACCCCGCTCAGCCCCCAGCTGGCCGTGCGCGTCGCCCTGTTCGGCGGCATCGCGCTGGCCGTCTTCGCCGTCATCTTCTTCCGCCTCTGGTTCCTCCAGGTCCTCTCCGGCGACCAGTACCTCGTGCAGGCGCGCGAGAACCGCACGCGCGACGTGCGGATCCAGGCGCCGCGCGGGGAGATCGTCGACCGCAACAACCGCGAGCTGGTCACGAACCGCCCGTCGAACGTCGTCCAGATCGAGCCCCAGGGGCTGCCGGACCAGACGATCGACGACGCCGCCGAGTGGGGGCAGGCGATGGGCGAGCGCGAGCGCAGGCTCGAGCTCCTGCAGGCTCGGGCCGAGCGGGAGGCCGAGCGCCGCAACCGCAACCGCAAGAAGGGCCAGAAGCGCGTCAAGGCCAAGAAGGTCTCGCTCGCGACGGTGCCGCTCCCGACGGTCGCGACGCCCGACCTCGCCGCGCGGTACCGGCGCCTGGGCCGGCTGCTGGAGATGCGGCCCGAGACGATCCACCGGCGCGTGATCGAGCAGCTCGTGCAGCTGCCGTACTCGGCGGTGACGATCCGCTCCGACGCGCCGAACTCGGTCGTCTCCTACATCAAGGAGCGCCAGGAGCTCTTCCCCGGGGTCGACGTCGAGCGCCAGTTCCTGCGCTCGTACCCGCGCAAGAACCTCGCCGCCCAGCTCGTCGGCTACGTCGGCGAGATCAACCCCGACCAGCTCAAGAAGCGCCGCAACAAGGGCGTCGAGCAGGGGACGATCATCGGCCAGGCCGGCCTGGAGTACACGTACGACCGCTACCTGCGCGGCAAGGACGGCGCCAAGATCCTGCGCGTCGACGCGAGCGGCAAGTTCGTCGGCGAGGCGCTCCAGCAGCGCGACCCGACGCCGGGCCGCCAGGTACGCCTCTCGCTCGACCTGGGTCTCCAGGAGGCCGGCCAGAAGGCGATCGCGGAGATCGGCGGCGGGCTGCCCGGCGGCTTCGTCGCGATGAACCCGCGCAACGGCCAGGTCTACGCGATGGGCTCGTACCCGAGCTTCGACCCGTCCGTCTTCGCCAAGCCGGTCTCGAACGCGACGTACGCCAAGCTCACCTCCGAGGAGAACGGCGCGCCGCTCATCAACCGCGCGATCGCCGGCACGTATCCGTCCGGCTCGGTCTTCAAGCCGATCACGCAGCTCGCCGCACTGGACGAGGGCGTCGTCGGCATCGACGAGCCGATCGCCGACACCGGCTGCATGGACATCGGTACGCGCGAGGCGTGCAACGCGAAGAAGACCGTCTACGGCCCCGTGGCGCTGCGCAAGGCGCTCGCCGTCTCGTCGGACATCTACTACTACAAGCTGGGCATCGAGCTCTTCCACCAGGACGGCGAGCCGCTCCAGAAGTGGGCCAAGAAGATGGGCTTCGGCCGCTCGACCGGCATCGACCTGCCGGACGAGAACGAGGGCACGATCCCCGGCCCGACGTGGCGCCGGAAGATCAACAAGGCCGAGATGAAGTGCCGGAAGAAGCAGAACGGCGTCCCGTGCTTCTTCGTCGGCGACGCGCGCGACTTCAACGTCGGCGACAGCGCGAACCTCGCGGTCGGCCAGGGCGAGGTCGCGATCAGCCCGCTGCAGATGGCCGTCTCGTACTCGGGTCTGGCCACCGGCGGCCGGATCCCGCGTCCGCACCTGGGCCTCGAGATCCAGGACGCCAGCGGGCGGCTCGTCCAGAAGGTCGACCCCGGCCCCGCGCGGCGCGTGAAGATCGACAAGGCGTGGCAGCAGGCGATCATGGACGGCCTGCACCAGGCGACCGTCGGCGACGGCGGCACCTCCGCCGGCGTCTTCGCCGGGTGGCCGCAGGACCGCCTGCCGGTCTTCGGCAAGACGGGCACCGCCGAGACGTTCGTCAACGGCGCCCCGTACGACCAGTCCTGGTACGTCGCCTACGTTCCGCACAAGACGAAGCCGATCGTGATCGCCACGACCGTCGAGCGCGGCGGCTTCGGCGCCGAGAAGGCCGCGCCGATCGTGCGCCGCATGCTCGCCCACTGGTTCGACCTCGGTGCGGACCAGGCCAAGCCCGAGGCGACCGCCGCGGAGCTGCAGGCGGCCGCGGACTGATGGCGACCACGCCGATCGTCGACCCGACCGAGCGCCGCGAGGCGCCGCCGGTCGTCCCGCTGCACCTGCTGCGGATCGACCCCATCCTCTTCCTCGCCGTGATCGGCCTGGGGCTCTGCTCCTACACGGCGATCAGCGAGACGCGGATGGCGGAGTCGGCGAGCCGCCAGGTCGTCTTCTTCGGCATCGGCATCGTCGTCGCCCTCCTGATGAGCCAGGTGGACTACTCCCGCCTGCGCGAGCTCAAGTGGGGGATCTACGGCTTCATGATCGCGGCGATCCTCGCGGTCGTCGCCCTCGGCGGCGACACGCGCGGATCCAGACGCGCGATCCAGACCCCGTTCTTCGAGCTCCAGACGTCCGAGCTCGGCAAGGTGCTGCTCTGCGTCTTCATGGCCGCGTTCCTCACGGACCGCGTCCGGACGCTGCGGCAACGCGACACGACCGCCACGGCGATGCTGCTGGCGCTGATCCCGACGATGATGGTCCTGGGCGGCGACCTCGGATCCGGGATGGTCTACGTCGTCATCGCGCTGGCGGCGCTGTTCGTCGCCGGCACCCGCTGGACCCACTTCGCCGCCCTCATCGCGCTCGGCCTGGCCGCGATCAGCCTGACCCTCGTCGTGGCGCCGAAGGTGGGCGTCGAGGTGCTCAAGCCGTACCAGGTCGACCGCCTCACCTCGTTCCTGCACCCGAGCGACGACCCGGCAGAGGCCGGGTACCAGCAGAACCAGTCCGTCATCGCGATCGGGTCGGGCGGCCGTACGGGCCGCGGCGACCAGGCGACGCAGACGGCGCTCAAGTTCCTCCCCGAGGAGCACACCGACTTCGTCTTCGCGGTCGTGTGCGAGCGCTGGGGGTTCACCGGCGCGGGACTGGTCTTGTCGCTCTACGCGCTCCTGTGCTGGAGAGCGCTCCGCATCCTCACGATGGCCAAGAACCTGTTCGGGTCGATCATCGCCGGCGGCATCGTGGCGATCATCCTCTTCCAGGTCTTCATCAACGTCGGGATGAACATCGGGATCATGCCGATCACCGGCATCCCGCTGCCCCTCATGAGCTACGGCGGATCGTCCGTCCTCGCGACGCTCCTCGCCGTCGGCCTCTTGCAGTCCATCCACGTGCAAGCACGCACGGCACGAAAGGGACTCTTCTAGTGAAGAAGCAAGTCCTCGTCAGCGTCGACCGCGGGGAGACCCGCGTCGCGCTGCTCGAGAAGAAGAACGATGCGAAGGACTACCGCGTCGCCGAGCTCTACCTCGAACGCCGGGGCCAGCGCTCCATCGTCGGCAACGTCTACAAGGGCAAGGTCGACAACGTCCTGCCGGGCCTCGAGGCGGCGTTCGTCGACATCGGGCTCGACAAGAACGGCTTCCTCCACGTCGACGAGATCGTGCTGCCGGGCGTCGAGACGCCCCGCCGCGGTCGCGGCAAGGAGGGCGGCAAGAAGATCACCGACCTCCTCAAGCCCGGCCAGGAGATCATCTGCCAGGTCGTCAAGGACCCGCTGAAGTCCAAGGGCGCGCGCCTCTCGATGGAGCTCACCATCGCCGGCCGGTACATGGTCTACGCCCCGACCGGCGAGGGCGTCGGCGTCTCCAAGCGCCTCGACGACCGCGAGCGCGAGCGGCTGCGCAAGGAAGTGAAGGGCCTCGACATGGGCGGCGGCGGCGCGATCGTCCGCACGGCGGCGCAGGGCGCCAAGCGTGCGGACTTCGAGCGCGAGCTGCTGTACCTCCACAAGCTCCACGAGGTCCTCCTCAAGCGCGCCGAGGACGCCGTCGCGCCCGCGCTCGTCTTCCAGGAGGCCGACCTCTCGGTCCGCGTCGTCCGCGACATCTTCAGCGCCGACTTCGAGCGCGCGGTGGTCGACGACGCCAAGCAGCACCAGCGGCTGAGCTCGTTCTTCCAGCGCACCGCGCCGGACCTCGTCGACAAGGTCGAGCTGTACGAGACCGGCCCGGACAAGCCGCCGCTCTTCGAGGAGCACGGCGTCGAGGACGTCATCGACGGCCTGATGGAGCGCCGCGTCGACCTCCCGTCCGGCGGCTACCTGATCATCGACTACGCCGAGGCGCTGACGGTCATCGACGTCAACTCCGGCTCGTTCACCGGCCGCGGCAAGGGCGCGCGGCTGGAGGACACGATCCTGCGGACGAACCTCGAGGCGGCCGAGGCGGTCGTCAACGAGCTGCGCCTGCGGGACATCGGCGGGATCATCGTCATCGACTTCATCGACATGGCGCGGGCCCGCAACCGCAACGAGGTCCTCAAGATCCTGCGCAAGTCGCTGGAGGAGGACCGGACGAAGACCTTCACCGCGGAGATCTCCAAGCTCGGCCTCGTCGAGATGACGCGCCAGAACGTCACCGAGGGCGTCCGCGAGATCATGTCCCGGCCGTGCCCGACGTGCGACGGCGAGGGCGTGATCAAGTCCGAGGAGACGATCGCGATCGAGTTCGAGCGCCAGATGCGCGAGATCGCCGCGCAGGCCGAGCCGGACGTCGAGGCGTTCCTCGTCCAGATCAACCCGCGCGTCTCGCAGCAGTTCACCGCCGAGAACGCGCGCGTGCTGCACGAGCTCGAGGCGGAGACCGGCAAGTTCTTCCACTTCGAGGGCTCCGAGGGCCTGCCGCTCGACCACTTCGACATCACCATGGAGGGCAAGCGCTCCGAGGTGGAGGAGAAGGCCATCCCGTGGCGCGAGGGCGACGAGGTCCTCGTGAACATCGTCGAGCCGCACATGTACAACGTCGACGACGCCGTGGCGAAGATCGACGGGTACGTGATCAGCGTCGTGGGCGCCGGTCCGCTCGTGGGCGAGAAGAAGCTCGTCCGGCTGACCGACGTGGGCCGCACGGCGGCCACCGCGGTGCTCCTGGGTGAAGACGGCGAGCCCGTGAATCCGGCGAAGGACGCGGCCGGCGGCGGGGGCTCGCGGCGGCGCGGGCGGCGTGGCGGACGGCGGCGCTCGAAGGCGTCGGCGGCGGCCGAGTAGCCGTCGCTACACTGGACAGCTCGTATGGCCTACGCAATCGTCAAGACCGGCGGGAAGCAGTACCGCGTCGAACAGGGGCAGACGCTGCTCGTCGAGCGGCTGACCGCCGATGAGGGTGCAACCGTCGCACTCGAGCCCATCCTGTTCCGCGATACCGACACCGTCTTCGACAAGGACGGCCTTGGCAAGGTGTCGGTCGAGGCGCGCGTCCTCGGCCATGAGCGCGGGCCCAAGCTCACCGTCTTCAAGTTCAAGCCCAAGCGGGGATACAAGCGCAAGACGGGTCACCGTCAGGAGCTGACCCGCCTGGAGATCACGGGGATCACCAATGGCTCATAAGAAGGGTCTCGGCTCGTCGCGAAACGGTCGCGACTCGGAGTCCAAGCGCCTCGGCGTGAAGGTGTTCGCCGGGCAGGTCGTCACCGGCGGCGAGATCATCGTCCGCCAGCGCGGCTCCCGGTTCAAGGCGGGCGAGGGCGTCGGCATGGGGCGCGACGACACGCTGTTCGCGCGTGCCGCCGGCATCGTCCAGTTCAAGACCGGTTGGCGCGGGCGCGTCGTCTCGGTCGAGCCGGTCGAGGCCGCCGCCGCCGCGGGCGACTGAGCGCAGCCTGATCGCAGTGCTTTGACTGAAGGCCGTCCCTCGGGGCGGCCTTCGTCGTTGTCGGGCGGGCGGGCGCGCGCCGCGGTGCTCCCGGCGCGCTTCCGGCCGTGCGGGGCGGGGTAGCCGAAACGGCATGTCACCGCGCACGATCGTCCGGACCATGGCCATCGGCCGCATCGCCATCGGGTTGCTCATGGTGATCGCGCCGCGGAAGTTCGGCGCGTCCTGGGTGGGCTCGGACTTCGACACGCCGGGCGCTTCGGTGCTCGGGCGGGCGCTGGGCATCCGCGACGCCGTCTTCGGCGGGATGCTCCTCCACACGCTCGACCACCCGCAGGTCGGCAAGCGGTGGACGATGACGTGCGGCGCCTGCGACACCTTCGACGGGCTCTCCGCGCTCGCCGTCCGCAAGGACCTCCCGCCGGTGCGCGGGCTCGGCGGCACGATCCTCGCGCTCGGCTCGGGCGCGGCGCACCTCGCGCTCGCCCAGCAGCTCGACGGCGCGGCGGAGGGGGAGAGCGCCGGCGCTTCCGCGTCCGAGGCGTCGGCCGCGCAGTCGACCCCCGCGCCCGCTTCGTCGCCCGAGACCGTCATGCCCGACGGCGCCGAGGAGGCCAAGCGGATGATGGGCGCGCGGACGATCGGCGGCGACCACCCCGCGTAGGGGCCGTTCCGGCGGCCGTCGCGCCAACCGCGGCGGCCGTCGCGCCAATCGGCGCCCCGACCGGGTTCCAGGCGCCCCACGTGTGTCCCATGCGCCAGAGGCCGCGCTACGGTCCCGCGTCCTCGGCCGGCTCGTGGGGAGGCGGCCTCGCATCGGGAGAGCAGTGGGTTCATGAGCCTCAAGGCCCTTGTCACCGGCGGGCTGGCCGTCCTGGCCGTCGCCGTGCCGTCCTCGCCGGCCCTCGCGCAGTTCCAGCGCGGGCCCAACCCGACCGTCGCGTCGCTCCAGGCCACGACCGGCCCGTACGCGACGTCGACGCTCGCCGTGGCCGACTCGGTCAGCACCGGCTTCGGCGCCGCCAACGTCACGTACCCGACGACCACGGCGGACGGCACGTTCGGCGCCGTCGCGATCTCGCCGGGCTTCACGGAGTCCGAGTCCGCCGTCGCGTGGCTGCGCCCGCGGCTGGCGTCGCACGGCTTCGTCGTCATCACCTTCAACACGAACTCGGGCTCCGACCAGCCGGCGTCCCGCGGCGACCAGCTCCTCGCCGCGCTCGACTGGCTGACGACGTCGAGCAGCGTGAAGAGCCGCATCGACGCGTCGCGGCTGGCCGTGATGGGCCACTCGATGGGCGGCGGCGGCGCGCTGGAGGCCGCGAAGGACCGGCCGGCGCTCCAGGCCGTGGTCGGCCTCACGCCGTGGAACAGCGACAAGACGTGGCCGGAGATCGTGACGCCGTCGCTGATGATCGGCGCGCAGAACGACAACGTCGCCCCGGTCGCCTCCCACGCGATCCCGTTCTACAACGGCCTGCCGGCGTCGCTGCAGAAGGCGTACCTCGAGCTGGCGGGCGCGTCGCACTTCGTCACCAACTCGCCGAACGACGACCGCCGCGACGAGCGTCGCCTGGCTCAAGCGCTTCGTCGACGACGACACGCGCTACTCGCCGTTCCTGTGCCCGAGCCCGTCCGCGGCGACGAGCGGCTCGGTCTCCGCGTACAGCTCCACCTGCCCGTTCTGAGGTGACGCCCCGCGGCCCGGCCGGCTACGTCGGCTGGGCCGTGGGACGGATGAGGATCTCGTTGACGTCGACGTGCGGCGGCTGCTGCACGGCGTACATGACGGCGTTGGCGATGTCCTCGGAGTCGAGCGCGCGGATCGACGGCTTGTTCTCGAAGAACGGCGTGTCGACCATCCCCGGCTCCACGGAGGTGACGCGGATGCCGGTGTCGTTGAGGTCGAGCCGCAGCGACTCGGCCATCGCCGTCACCGCGTGCTTGGTGGAGGAGTACAGGGAGCCGGGGAGCGCGCGGCGGCCGGCGACGGAGGAGGTGAGGAGCAGGTGCCCGGAGGTCTCCTTCAGCGCCGGGATCGCGGCACGGGCGGTGTAGGCCGGGCCGAGCACGTTCGTCAGCACCATCGAGCGCCAGTGCTCGGGCGTCTCCTCGAGCCAGCCGCGCGCGGCGCCGAAGCCGGCGTTGGCGAAGACGACGTCGACCCGCCCGAACGCCTCGGTCGTGCGGGCGAAGAGCCGCTCGTTGTCCTCCCACTCGGTCACGTCGCAGCGGACGGCGATCGCGCGGTCGGCACCGCCCAGCTCGCCCGCGAGCGCCTCGAGCTTCTCCTCGCTCCGCGCGGCCAGGACGAGGCGGTAGCCGGCCTGCGCGGCGGCCCTCGCGGTGGCGGCCCCGATGCCCGTCGAGGCCCCGGTGATCACGAACACACGGTCTTCAGCGCTGGTCATGAATACCTTCTGTCCTGAGTGCTCTACGACAAAGCGCGCATCTTCGTCCAGGGCGGCACCGGTGGAAGCGGCTGCCAGTCCTTCCGCCGCGAGGCCCACGTCCCCAAGGGCGGGCCCGACGGCGGCGACGGCGGCCACGGCGGCCGCGTCGAGCTGGTGTGCGATTCCAGCCTCCGCGACCTGCAGACCTTCAAGCGCAAGGCCCACTACAAGGCGGGCCGCGGCCGGCACGGCGAGGGCGCGATGCGCCACGGCGCCGCCGGCGAGCACCTGATCGTCAAGGTCCCGCCCGGCACCCAGGTGACGACCGAGGACGGCGCGGTCTACGACCTCACGACGCCCGGCCAGCGCGTCGTCGTCGCGGCCGGCGGCTCCGGCGGGCGCGGCAACAAGCACTTCGCCACGCCGACCCGGCAGGCGCCGAAGTTCGCCGAGCGCGGGCTCCCCGGCGACGAGGGCTGGATCGAGCTGCGGCTCAAGCTCCTCGCCGACGTCGGCTTCGTCGGCCTGCCGAACGCGGGCAAGTCGTCGCTGCTCGGCCGCATGACGCGCGCGGCGCCGAAGATCGGCTCGTACCCGTTCACGACGCTCGAGCCGGTGCTCGGGACGCTCGACGGGCCCGAGCGCCAGCTCATCCTCGCCGACATCCCCGGGCTCATCGAGGGGGCGTCGGAGGGCCACGGCCTCGGCCACGACTTCCTCGCGCACGTCGAGCGCACGCGGCTGCTCGTCCACGTCCTGGACCTCGCGCCCCTCGACGGCACCGACCCGTCGACCAACTTCGAGACGATCGAGCACGAGCTGCGCTCCTACGCCGAGCGCCTCGCCGACCTCCCGCGGATCCTCGTCCTGTCCAAGGCCGACCTCGTCCCGCCGGACGACGCGGAGGCCGCGCGCGAGCTGTGGCAGGAGCACGTCGGCGCGGACGTCCCGGTCCTCGTGACGTCGTCCGCGACGGGCCTTGGCCTGGACGAGCTGCGCAAG
Organism: Solirubrobacteraceae bacterium; assembly: GCA_035563115.1. Lineage (GTDB taxonomy): Bacteria > Actinomycetota > Thermoleophilia > Solirubrobacterales > Solirubrobacteraceae > CADCVT01. The sequence goes on along the minus strand of DATMVO010000449.1, from coordinate 13,198 downwards.
GAGCTCTTCGCGCGGGTGCCGGAGATCACGCCGGCAGACGCGATCACGACGACGGGCGCCGCCCCCGACGTGGCCGAGCCGGTCGCGCTCGCCGAGCACCGCGTCTTCCGCCCGGCCGCGGCCAAGGGCTTCGAGGTCTCGCGCGGGGAGGACGGCATGTTCCGCGTCACCGGCCCGCAGGTCGAGCGGCTGCTCCAGCGGTTCGACGTCGAGAACGAGGAGGCGGCGAACTACGTCGAGCGCCGCCTCATCCGGATGGGCGTGATCGAGCAGCTGGAAGCCAACGGATTCGAACCGGGCGACGAGGTCGAGATCGCGGGCGTCGAGCTCGTCCTCGACCCGGGTGCGTAGGGTTCGGGGCGCTTCATGAGCGCCACCGTCATCAAGCTGGGGTCGAGCATCACGGCCGAGGACGACGGGACCCTGCGGGCCGACGTCCTCGCCGCGATCTGCGAGGAGGTCGCGCGCCTCGACGACGTCGTCGTGGTGACGAGCGGCGCGATCCCGCGCGGGATGCAGGTCATGGGCCTGCCGTCCAAGCCGACCGCGATCGCGGACCTGCAGGCCGCTTCCGCCGTCGGCCAGGGCAAGCTCTTCGGCGTCTACGACCGGCTGCTGCGCGAGCGCGGCCGGATCGCCGCCCAGCTGCTGCTCACGTTCCACGACATGCGTGACCGGCGCTCGTACCTCAACGCGCGCCAGACGCTGCAGCGTCTGCTCGAGTGGGGCGTCGTGCCGGTGATCAACGAGAACGACACGACGACGACGGACGAGATCTCGTTCGGCGACAACGACTTCCTCGCGGCGCAGGTCGCGGTGCTGCTGGGCGCTTCGCGGCTCATCCTGCTGACGAACACCGAGGGGCTCTTCACCGCGAACCCGCTGCGGGACCCGTCCGCGCGGCTGATCGAGGAGGTGCGCGACCTCGCCGAGGTCGAGCAGCTCGCGGTCGTGGGGGAGGGGACGTCGTCGCTGGGGACCGGCGGGATGCGCTCGAAGGTCGTCGCGGCGGAGATGGCGACGGCGGGCGGGATCCCGACGACGATCTGCTCGGGCCTGAAGCCGGGTGCGCTGGCGGGCGCGTTGCGCGGCGAGGCGGTGGGGACGCGGTTCCTGCCCCAGGCGGCGCGGACGTCGTCGTTCAAGCTCTGGCTCAAGTACGCGAAGCCCGCGCACGGCTCGCTGGTCGTGGACGCGGGCGCCGCGCGGGCGCTCCGCGAGGGCTCGGCGTCGCTGCTGCCGGTGGGGATCGTGGCGGTGCGCGGCGACTTCGGCGCGGGCGACGCGGTGGAGATCGTGACGAGCGACGGCGGGACGGTCGTCGGCAAGGGCGTCGTGGCCTTCGGCGCGGAGGAGCTGCGGCTCGTGTGCGGCAAGCGCTCGGCGGAGGTGCGCGACGTGCTCGGCGGCGCGTCAGACGAGGCCGTGCACCGCGACTACTTCGTGCTGGCGTAGGTCCCGTTCCGTGGCCACGCGGTTCGCGGATCTGGTGGCGGAGCTGGTCGCCGACCTGCGCCGCTCGCCCGACCCTGGCTCGGTGGAGCTGGAGGCGCTCGGGTTCGCGATGACGCTGGAGCGGATGGCCGAGCAGCCCGGGATCGAGGCGGCGGAGGTCGTGGCGGTGCTGCGGGGCGAGGGGTCGGTCGAGGCGCTGAGCGCGTTGCGGGCGTTCCAGCTGTACGGCGGGCCGGTGGTGCGGTCCGCGGCGGCGGTTGCGGCCGATGAGCTGCCGGATGATCTGGCTGTCGGGACGCTCGCGCCGGCTGGGGTCTGGCGGGCATCGTCCTCCGACGTGGTCGTGCATCTGGCGTGGCTGGAGCGGCCGGGGCCGTGGCCGGACCAGTCGTTCACGCTCGTCACCGGGCCGGACCGCTTCGGCGCGCCGCTGCTGGGCGGCGGGATGGGGACGGCACCGGCGGAGGAGGACGCCGCGTCGTGGCGGGCGGCGATGGTGGAGGCGCTGGGAACCGGCGCGCCGGCGGAGGTCTCGGGCGCGGACCTGCTTGAGCGGGTCGCGCTCGGCGCGGGGACGAACGCGGCCGCGGTGGTCGAGGTCTCGGCGGCGCTGGCGATGGGCGCGCGGATCGCGTCGGTCGCCCTGGGTGGCGGAGGCGCGGACGATCCGGCGGTCGCGCTGGCCTGGTCGCTGGACGAGACCGAGAGCGACGACGAGCGCGCCTCGTACCTCCAGCGGCTCCTGCTCAGCGCCGTCGCGGACGGCGTCGACCCGAACGACCGCCTCGCGCTCGCGTCGTGGACGGCCGAGCTCCAGAAGCGCCGCCCGCGCGAGCAGATGAAGCAGCTCGGCCTCGCCGGCGGCGCGGACGCCGACCCCGATCTCTCCCCGCCCGGCCTCGAGCCCGCGCCGCGAGCGCCTGCCGGCGGCGCCGACGCGGCGGCCAAGCGCGCCAAGCGCAAGGCCCAGCGGAAAGCCCGCAAGCGCAACCGCTGACGCTTATCCTCTTGGGCATGGCCCTCGCTACGTCCTCCGTCACCGAGCTCTGCCGGCAGGCCAAGCGGGCCGCGCGGCAGCTCGCCCAGCTCGACCGCGGCGCGAAGGACGCCGCGCTCCTGGCGATCGCCGACGCGCTCGAGGCGCGAATCCCGGAGATCCTCGACGCGAACGCGCGTGACATGGAGGCCGGGGAGGAGAACGGCCTCTCCGCCGCGCTGCTCGACCGGCTCAGGCTCGACGATGGCCGGATCCGCGCGATCGCCGCCCAGGTGCGCGACATCGCCGCGCTGCCCGACCCGGTCGGCGAGGTCGTCGACGGCGGGCGGCTCTACAACGGGCTCCAGCTCCGCCGCGTCCGCACGCCGCTCGGCGTCGTCGGCGTGGTCTACGAGGCGCGGCCGAACGTCACGATCGACGCGACGGCGCTCTGCCTCAAGTCCGGCAACGCGATCGTCCTGCGCGGCTCCTCCTCGGCCGCCCACTCCAACGCGGTGCTCGCGGGCATCGCGGCCGAGGCGTCCGGCCTGCCCGAGGGCGCGGTCACGCTGCTCGGCGGCGGGCGCGAGGAGCTGGCCGAGCTGGCGACGCAGGACGGCCTGGTCGACCTCATCATCCCGCGCGGCGGCGAGGGCCTGAAGAAGGCGCTCGAGGCGGTCGCGACGGTGCCGGTCATCTACGCGGCGTCCGGCAACTGCCACGTCTACGTCGACGCGGACGCTGACCTGGACATGGCCGAGCGGATCATCGTCAACGCCAAGACCCAGCGCCCGGGCGTCTGCAACGCGGCCGAGACGCTCCTCGTCCACGCCGACGCGGCGCCGGCCTTCCTCGCCCGCGCGCTCCCCACGCTCCGCGACCTCGGCGTCGAGCTGCGGCTCGACGGGCGGGCCCGGTCGCTCGCCGACGCGACCGGCGACGCGGACGCGACCGGCGAGGACTGGGACACCGAGTACCTCGCGCTGATCCTCGCGGTGAAGGTGGTCGACTCCGTGGAGGAGGCGATCGAGCACATCACCGACCACGGCTCGGGCCACTCGGAGGCGATCGTCACCTCGTCGACCCGCGCCGCCCGCGCGTTCCAGCTCGGCGTGGACGCCGCGTGCGTGTACGTCAACGCGTCCACCCGGTTCACCGACGGCGGCGAGTTCGGGATGGGCGCCGAGATCGGCAACTCGACCCAGAAGCTCCACGCGCGCGGGCCGATCGGGCTGCGCGAGCTGTGCACGGTGAAGTACATCGTCGAGGGCGACGGGCAGGTCCGGTAGCCCTGCGGATCGGGATCCTCGGCGGGTCGTTCAACCCGCCGCACCTCGGCCACCTCGTCATGGGGCAGGAGGCGCTGTCGCAGCTCGCGCTCGACAAGCTCGTCTTCATGCCGGCGTACGTGCCGCCGCACAAGCAGCTCAGCGACGACCCGGGGCCGGAGGAGCGGTTCGAGCTGTGCTCGCTCGCCGTCGCGAAGGACGAGCGGTTCGGCGTGTCGCGGATGGAGCTCGACCGTGGTGGGACGTCCTACACGGTCGATACGCTCCGCGCGATCCATGAGGGCTCACCGGGAGACGAGCTGACGTTCATCGTCGGCGGAGACGTGGCGCAGGGCCTGCCCACGTGGAAGGACCCCGAGGGCGTGCTCGCGCTCGCGACGCTGGCCGTCGCGGAGCGGGAGGGGATCAAGCGGCGGGACATCGCCGAGCGGGTGGCGGAGCTGCGGGGCGCCGACCGCCTGACGTTCTTCGACATGCCCCGTCTCGACATCTCGTCCTCGGCGATCCGCCGCCGGATACGGGACAGCAGGCCGATCCGCTACCTCGTCCCGGATGACGTCGCTCGCGTCATCGGCGCGCGGGGGTACTACCGTTCACGGGTGAGCGCATGACTTCAGAAGAGCTGACACAGGCCATCGCGGGCTACGCCGACGACGTCAAGGCCACGGACGTGGTGGCCCTCGACGTGCGCGGCGTACTCGACTACACGGACGCGTTCCTCATCGCCAGCGGCAACACCGACCGGCAGACGAAGGCGATCCACGACCGCATCTACGAGGGCATGAAGAAGGACCACGGCCTGCTTCCGCGGCGTGTCGAGGGCACGCAGGAGGCCAAGTGGATCCTCATGGACTACCTCGACGTGGTCGTCCACCTCTTCACGCCCGAGACGCGCGAGTTCTACGCGCTCGAGCGCCTGTGGGGCGAAGTCCCCGCCAAGGCGCTCACCGCCTGACGAGCGCCCGGCTAAGCCCGGCGGCGACCGCCTCGGGCGCGCCGTCGAGCTGCACGTCGGTGAACCGGAGCGGTTCGAACCCCGCGGCGCGGAGCTTCGCGTCCCGCTCGCGATCTTGGAGAACTCTCGTCGCGTGCGTGCCCAGGGTGTCGATCTCCACCACGACCCGCTCCTCCCGCCAGACGGCGTCGACCCGGTAGCCGGCGACGACGACGTTCGTCTCGGGCTTCGGCAGCCCGGCGCGCTGGACGAGCGCCAGGAACCTCCGTTCGAGCTGCGAGCGCGTGACGCCGCGGCCTTCGAGGACCTTCCGCAGCTTCGCCGCCCCGCGCTCACCGGCGCGCGGCTGAAGCTCGCCCGGCCGGATCAGCCCGCGCGCGTACGCCTCATCGACCGCCTTCGCCAGCTCGGTCGGGCTCGCGGTGGCGGCGAGGTCGAGGATCGTCCGCGCCGCGGACGTCATCCGCAGCCCATCCCGGACGACGATCTCGTGCGGCTGCGGCGGGTGCTTCGGGCGGTGGCAACGGATGCCCTCGTGCCGGAGGCTCCGCCCGCGCGGCACGATCACGTCGACGGGCAAGGATGCGTTCGGCGGGAGCAGGCCCGAGCCGACGGCGGCAGAGCGGTGGCCCAGCATGGTCTCTGACCCGGCGGCGAGGAGGGCGGCAGCCTCCCGAGCCAGCGGCGCGCGCGGGACGTACCCGACCGCATAGACCGCGGCGTGAACCCGGTGCAGCCGGCCGGCCGCGACGCGGCGGGCGATGGCCGGCTTGCTGAGCCCCGCCTCGCGCAGCTGCGCCGCCGTGACGAGCCCGCGCTGCCGCCGTGCGACGGCGGCGATGTGCGCCTCAGCGGAACTCTTCGCACCCTCACCACCCACGCCGCGGTGAGGGTGCGCTGAGTTCCGCATAGCGGAACCAATCGCACCCTCGGCCGACCGCGCGGCGCGAGGGTGCGGAAAGTTCCGGTCGGAGGCCATGAGCGGATCTTGACCGCCCGCGGCGAGAACTCCAGGGCGCGAAGCAGAGTTGGAACGAACGCTCCGCACTCCCATGACGAACCGCGGGAGAGCCGCAACGAACCACACCCTCCTCGCTGCCCGCCGTGCAGCCCCGAGAAGAGCCCCAGACCCACCGCCGAACGGACGCGACCACGCCCCAAGCGGAAAGCGGCCCGAGCGAAGCGCGAAGCGGCGCGGGCCCGAAGACCCGCGCCGCGCCGCACAAGCGAGAACTACTTCCGGACCGTGACCACCAGCGGGCGGGAGCCCGCGCCCTGGCGGCCGGAGTCGCCGGCCCAGCGGGCGACGAACTCGGTGGTGCGGGAGATGTTGCGGAAGGTCGCGGTGAAGCGGCCGCCGTTGGCGCCCGCGGTGACGACCTGCTCGGTCCAGGCGGTCGCGCCGGCCTGGCGGGTCGAGACGACGATCTGCTCGCCGCCCTGCGCGCCCGCGAGCGCGCCGCCGACCGACACCCGGCGGCCGGCACGCGCCAGCTGCTTGCGGGTGAAGCGCGAGCGCTCCGTCGTCAGCCGCGCGAGCTGCGACGGCCGGCCCTGGTCACCGCCGGTGGAGGTGGTGAACAGCGAGCGGAAGACGTTCCCGCCCGCGGCCGGGGTCGAGGTCAGCGCGTACGACTTCGTCGACGACGGCGAGATCACGCCCTCCGTCCCCGGGAACGCGCCGGTCGCGATCCGCTGCGGCCGCCACGTCGCGCCGCCGTCGCTCGTGCGCAGCACGTACGACGCGCCCTGCTCGGCGGGGTACGACGACAGCGTCAGGTAGCCGCCCGTCGCGGACCCGAACGCCAGCGCCTCGCCGGAGTCGGTGCCGACGCCCGGCAGCTCGCTCCAGCGCCGCCCGCCGTTGACCGTCCGCCACACGCGCCCGTTGACGTCGAGCGCGTAGCCGTTCGACGCGCTCGTCATCTCGAGGTCCTTCAGCCGCAGCGCGCGGAACTTCTTCTTCACCGTCCGGCCCGGGCCGCGCACCGCGCGCCACGTCCGGCCGCGGTCGGAGGAGCGGGCGATCGTCGTCGTCCCGTAGACGAACAGCGTGCTGCCCGCCCGGTCGAACGTGTCGACCGACGCACGGCGCACCGCGCGCGAGTCGACGAGGTCGAACGCGCCGCCGCCGTCGGCCCGGCGCACGCCGCGCGGGCCGGCCAGCAGCACCGCGTCACCCGAGGTGATGACCGCCTGCGGCGACGACGTGGTGCCCGGGTCGATCGGCGACCACGAGGAGCCGCCGTTCACCGTGCGGAAGAGTCCGCCGCGCTGGTCGAGCGCGTAGCCCTCGTTCAGCGTCGTGAACGACGCGTCCTGGATGTCCGTGGACGTCGCCACGTTGATCGCCTGCCACGTCTCGCCGCCGTTCACCGTGCGGGCGAGCTGGCCGCGCGCACCGAGCGCGAACGCCACGCCCGGGCCGGTGCCGAGGCGCAGGCCGAACTGGAACGAGCCGCCGATGTCGCCGCCGACCGGCTTGTAGTTCTGCCCGCCGTCGTCGGACACGGCGGTCGTGCCGCCGACACCCGCCGCCACGGCGCGCGCGCCGCTCTGGAGGCCGACCGCGAGGATCTTCTGGGTCGCCGGCACGATCGGCGCCGCCGTCCCGCCGCCGTTCTCCGAGCGCAGGATCTTGTCGCCCGGAGCGACCGACATCAGGCAGAGCTCACCGGCGCACGAGATGCCGGTGACGTGGTTGCCGTTGCCCGCGCCGCGGCGCTTCCAGGTCTGGCCGCCGTCGGTGGTCTGCAGCAGCGTGTCAGGACCGAACGCGTAGGCGGTCGTGGCGTTGATCGCGCGGATCCGCTCGACGTTGCCGGGCTCGACGTCCGGTTCGGGCGTCCACGACGCGCCGCCGTCGGTGGTGCGGAACGCGCGGTTGCCGCCGCCGAGGAAGACGACGCCCTCGTTCGCGTTGACGAAGTACGCGTCCGCGGGGACGCCGGTGCCGCCGCCGGCGCCCGCCGACGTGCCCGGGATCGCGGTGACGCGCGAGACGGTCTCGCCGCCGTCGGTCGTCTTGTAGACGTTGCCCTCGCGGGTCAGCAGGTAGCCCGTGTTCGCATCGACGAACTGGACCGCGGCGATCTTCTCCGGGCAGTTGACCTCGCTGAGGACGTAGACCTTCTGGAACGTCTGGCCGCCGTCCGCGGAGCGGCGCACGACGCAGCCGTCTCCGCCGAGGATCGTGACGACCTGCGGCGTGACGGCCTGCACGCGCGTGAGGTCCTGCGACGTGCCCGTGGCCAGGCCGGCCCAGGTCGCCCCGCCGTCGTTGGTGCGCAGCGCCGTTCCGTCGTCGCCGATCGCGAAGCCCACGCCGCCGTTGAAGTCGATGGCCCTGATCGTGTTGCCCTGCGGCGTCGGGTTCCCCCACTGCCAGCCGGACTGGCTGACGTTCACGGCCGCGTCGGCCGACCCGGCCGATCCCAGCGCCAAGGCGCCGGTGCCCGCGAGGGCCATGATTGCCCGTCTCACGTGTGTTGCTCCCATCATCATCATCGGTGTCTCGCGGCGTCAACGGGCCGGGCCGGCGAAGGTTCCGCGGATGCGGGAGAAGCCTTTGACGGTGGCTGGAAGAAGGCCGCAAGCGACCCTATGCCAGCTCGGCGACCGATTGCCAGTCGCAGAGTGGTCTCACGCGGCGCGCGGAGGGTCCGCTCAGGCGGCGGGAGCGGCGTGCGGCGCCGCGGCGGCCCGCTCGGCCGCGGCAGCCGCGCGGGAGGATCGCGCGCCCGGCACGACGAGCGGCGTGCCGGTGACCGGGTCTTCGATGACCTGGCAGGGGAGGCCGAAGACCTGCTCGACCATCGCGGCATCGACGATGCCCGACGGCGCGCCCTCCGCGACGATCCGCCCCTGCGACATCGCGATCAGGTGCGTCGCGTAGCGGCAGGCGTGGTTGAGGTCGTGGAGCACGGCGACGAGCGTCCGGCCCTCGCGCTCGTGGAGCTCGGCGCAGAGGTCGAGCACCTCGATCTGGTGCGCGATGTCGAGGAAGGTCGTCGGCTCGTCGAGCAGGAGGATCGGGGTCTGCTGGGCGAGCGCCATCGCGAGCCAGACCCGCTGGCGCTGGCCGCCGGAGAGCTCGTCGACGGCGCGGTCGGCCAGCTCGTCGACGCCGGTGGCGCGCATCGCGCTCTGCACCTCGACCTCGTCCTCCTTGGACCACTGCCGCAGCAGCCCCTGGTGCGGGTAGCGCCCGCGGGCGACGAGGTCGGCGACCGTGATCGCGTCAGGGGCGGTGGGCGACTGGGGGAGGAGGCCGAGCCGGCGCGCGACCTGCTTGGACGGCACCGAGTCGATCGCCTTGCCGTCCAGGACGACCTGGCCCGCCTTCGGCTTGAGCATCCGCGCGAGCGAGCGCAGGAGCGTGGACTTGCCGCAGGCGTTGGGGCCGACGATCACGGTGAACGAGCCGTCGGGGATCTCGACGTCGAGGTCCTGGCTGATCACCCGCGACTCGTACGCGAGCGTCAGGCGCTCGCCGTGGAGACGGGCGTGGCCGTTGCCGTTCGCGGAGGCGGCGTCCATGACTTCGGTCACCCTAACAACTGGGGGAACGAAGCGCCGCCAGAACGGCGAAGGCCCCGCCGGGGCGGGGCCTTCGTCTACACAGTGGAGCCAGCCGGGCTCGAACCGGCGACCTTCTGGCTGCCAGCCAGACGCTCTCCCAGCTGAGCTATGGCCCCAGGTCGGAACGCAGTGTAACAACGCCGCGCCCTCCCATGATCGGACGCCGCGGCGGAGGCTTGAGCGCGGCCCGGACGGGCAGGACGGAGGCCATGGACGTCGTGATCGCAGGGGCGCACGGGCAGATCGCCCGGAGGCTGACGAGGCTGCTGGCTGCGCGCGGGGACCGCGTGCGGGGGATCATCCGCAACCCCGACCACGCCGCGGACCTCGAGTCCGACGGCGCCGAGCCGGTGGTGCTCGACCTCGAGCAGGACGACGCGGACGTGGCGGGCGCGGTCGCAGGCGCGGACGCGATCGTCTTCGCCGCCGGCGCGGGCCCGAACAGCGGCCCGGAGCGCAAGCAGACCGTCGACCTCGGCGCCGCGGTGAAGCTCATCGACGCCGCCAAGGCGCAGAACGTCGGCCGCTACCTCATGGTCGGCTCGATCGGCGCGCACGACCCGTCGAGCGGACCGGAGGAGATGCGCCCCTACCTGGAGGCCAAGGCGAAGGCCGACGAGGCGCTCCAGCAGTCCGGGCTGGAGTACACGATCATCCGCCCTGGCGGCCTCACCGACGACCCCGGCACGGGCAAGGTGAGCCTCTCCACCGACTTCGGCCACCGCGCGCAGGTCACCCGCGACGACGTCGCGCTCCTGCTCGCCACCGCCCTCACCGTCCCCGAGACGATCGGCCTCACGTTCGAGGCGTTCAACGGGGAGCAGGAGGTCGAGCTGGCCCTGCGCGCCCTCGCGCGCGAGGAGAGCTAGCCCCGGCTCTCGCCGGCGACCGCGGGCTCGGGCGTCCCGCCCGGGCCCACCGGCACCGCCGGAACGGCCGGCTCCTCGGCGCTGCGCGCGCCGAGCTCCCGCATCCCCTTCGTCCCGAGCGCCAGCGCGCCCACGGCCACGACGAGCAGCACGCCGGCGCCGGAGACCAGGAGCGCCACGCGCGGGTCGAACGCGGACGTGATCGCGCCGCCGAGGATGAAGCCGATGCCGGGCGCGCCGGTCACGAGCGCCTCCATCAGGCCGGCGATGCGCGACTGGAACCGCTCCTCGGTCGCCTCCTGCACGGCGGTGACCACCGCGACCCACTGCATGCCGTTGCCCAGGCCGCCGACGAACGCCGCGGTGCACGCCAGCGCGAGGACGGGGGAGGCGGCCATGCCGAGGTAGGCGAACCCCTGCAGCCCGGTGCCGACCGCGACCAACACGAGGATCGGCCGCTCGCGCTCCCGCGCGAAGAGCAGCGAACCGAGCACCATGCCGACGCCCCACGAGGCGAGCAGCACGCCGTACCCGACGTCGCCCGCGTCGAGCGACTCCTTCGCGTACACGACCTCGATCGGCGGGATCATCATCAGCAGCACGATCGCGACCGCCTGGCCGCCGAACATCGTGCGCAGGAACGGGTGGCCCTTCACGTACGCGAGGCCCTCGCGGAGCTTCTCGGCCCACGGCGCGGGCTCCGGCTCGCCGGCGGGCAGGTCGCGCGCCCCGAGGATCGCGACGGCCTGCGCGAGGAAGAGCGCGGCGGCGACGGCGAGGACGGCGGCCTCGCCCGCGGAGGCGACGAGCACGCCCGCGAGCACGGGCGCGCCCGCGTTCATCGAGGAGAAGGAGAGGTTCATCGTCGCGTTGCCCTCGCGCAGCAGCCCCTTGGGCTCCATCAGCGCGACGGTCGCCGACCGTGTCATCGCGCGCGCCGTCGCGGCGACGGTGCCGTCGAGGCACGCGAGGACGAGGACGAGCGGCAGGACGAACTCGATCGTGCTCAGCGCCAGGCCGGCGAGCAGGATCGCCTCGAGCACGTACAGGGACGCGAGCGTGCGCGCGGTGGGCAGCGCCTCGAGCCGCGCGGCGAGCGCCGGGACGATGAAGGCGGGGAGGAAGCGGTTGACGACGAAGAGCGCCGTCGTGCCCAGCGCGTCCTCCGTCGCGGCGTAGACGAGCACGGCGAGCGCGATCGAGGCGCACCAGTCCGCGAGCTCGTTGAGCGCGTAGGTGACAGCCAGCCGCGCGAAGCTCGGGACCTTCAGGGCACGCAGGAAGTCTTGCATCGCCGTTCGTATCGACCGCTTCGGCGCTGGGCTTGAGGGTCGGACGGACTCGAACGTTCGTCCAGGTCCTTGAGAACCGTTCAAGTCCCCGGTTTCATCCCTTCCAGCGGTCGTACTGAACTACCGGGAGGGAGGGTCACAAATGGCTTCCCGTCTGCGCTAGAACCAATGGAGAAGGGCGGTGACGATGCACGTCACCGCCCTTTCTTCAGTTTCGGGGCAGTGCCGCCGATAGAGGGGACGTGCGCACCCGCGCCAACATCGTCTCCGCCGTCGCCGTCGTGGTGTTCGCGGCCTCGGTCGCTGCCGCCGCGGTGCTCCGCGTCGACACGTGGGACCCCGCGCTCCTGGCGATCATGTTCGTCTTCGTGGTGGGGGCCGACCTCATCTCGATCGAGTTCAAGAAGATCTCGCTGACGGGATCGTTCCTGGGGCTCGTCGTGGCGATGGCCCTGCTCGGGCCGGTGCAGGCCGCGATCCTCGGCGTCGTCGGGACGCTCGTGTGGACGGTCCGCTACCCGCCGCGCCTGTGGTGCGGCCTGGTGAACGTCGCGAACTTCGCGAGCTTCCCGCTCCTCGGCGGCCTCGTGATGCACCTCGCGTCCGAGCGCCTGGACGTCGTGCCGCAGGACGTCACCTACGCGATCGTGGTGGTCGCCGGCTTCGCGGTCGCCCACGTCGCGAACACGATGACCACCCTCTTCAGCGCGCGGTTCGTCGAGGGCACGTCGGTCATCGAGCGGCTGCGCAAGGTCTACGTCCCGCTCCTGCCGTCCGACGCGGTGATGGTCCTGCTCGCGTCGGCGATCGTCTACGCGGAGGCGCAGCTCGGCGTCATCGCGCTGCTGATGCTCGTCGCCCTCTTCTTCCTCTACCTCTTCCTGTACCGCGAGCTGATCGTGTCGCAGCACCGCGCCGAGGAGCTCGAGACGCGCACGAAGCAGCTCGCCTCGCTCCAGGTCGGCGTGCTCACCGCGATGCTGCGGACGCTGTCGATGCGCGACCAGATGACCGCGCGCCACTCCGCCGCCGTCGCCCGCTACGCCCGCGCGATCGCCCGCGCCGCCGGCTGCTCGGACGAGGAGCAGGATCTCGCGCACACCGCGGGCCTCCTGCACGACATCGGCAAGTTCATCCTGCCCGACCACATCCTGCTCGCCGACACGAAGCTCGACGAGGACGACTGGCAGCTGATCCGGATGCACCCGTACCAGGGCGCGAAGGTCGTCCGCGAGGTGGAGGGCTACGGCCCGGTCGCGGACATCATCTGGTGCCACCACGAGCGGATGGACGGCCGCGGCTACCCGCGCGGGCTGAGCGGCGACCAGATCCCGATGATCTCGCGGATGATCTCGATCGCGGACACGTACGACGTGATGACGTCGCGCGACTCGTACCGCAACCCGGTCTCGAGCGCGGAGGCGATCGCCGAGCTGCGGCGGGTCGCGGGCGCGCAGCTGGACGGGGATCTCGTCGAGTTCTTCGTGAAGGTGCTGGCCGAGGAGGACCTGGCGTTCCAGCACACCGACGACACCGACTTCGAGACCGAGCTGGCCTTCGAGCGCCGGGTCCGCGACTACGCGGCGCCGCGCGAGGCCGAGCTCCCCGCCGCGGCCTGACGGAAGGCCTCGTCTCCACGCCTTTCGCGCCCCTCGGGTGCCCGGCGTTCATGGACGGATGTTCGACCTTGCCGCCCCGCTCACGGCGTGGGACCGTTCAGGGCAGGCCGTTGCTCAGCGGCTTGAGCAGTTAGAGTGGTGGAGAGGTCCCGGTGGGAAGCT
>DATMVO010000448.1:0-15420 GCA_035563115.1 Solirubrobacteraceae bacterium | reverse complement strand
GCCCGCGAGCACCCGGCCGGCTACCCGCTCGTCGTCGTCCTCGGCCACCCGGCGTTCTACGGCAAACTCGGGTTCGAGCCCGCGCGGCGGCTGGGCGTGCGCGCCCCGTTCAAGCTCGAGGACGTCGCCGCCTGGCGCGCGCTGCGGCTGCCGGGGTGGAGCGAGGACGTGCGCGGGACGATGCGCTACCCGGACGCCTGGCGCGCGCTCTAGAGCTCGATCGCGTATTCGAACCAGGCGCTGCGCTCCGCGCCCGTGCGCTCGTAGAGCCGCTGCGCGGTGCGGTTGTCGAGCGCGGTGACCCAGCTGAACGTGGGCAGGCCCCGCTCGCGCGCCGCCGCCTTCGCGGCCTCGATCAGCGCGTTCCCGACGCCTTGGCCGCGCGCGTCGTCGACCACGAACAGGTCGTTCATCAGCGCGTGCTCGGTCGCGGCGACCGACTCGAACGTCCAGTAGAGGTTGGCGAACCCGACCACGCGCCGCTCCTCGTCGCGGGCGAGGAGCAGCAGTCCGGTGTCGCTCGGCGCGAGGAAGCGGATGAGGAACTTCCGGTTGCGCTCGTCGTCCGGCGCCTGCTCGCCGTAGAAGCGCTGGTAGGCGGCGAAGAGCGGGAGCGCGTCGGGGAGGTCGGCCGCGGTGGCCGGCTGGATGGCGAGCGGGGACATGGTGGTTCGAGATCGTACGTTCCGGCTCGGTCACGTCCGCGAGCTATGCGAACATGTGTTCGTGCGCTGGAGCAACCTCACGATCGCCGCCGACGAGCAGGCCCGCCTCCCCTGCTACCGCGACGAGGCGGTCGTCCGCCGCTTCGACGCGCCCGAGGCGCTCGAGACCCGCTTCTACGAGGTCCGCGCGAAGTCCGCGCTCAACCGCGTCCCCGCCGCATCGCAGGTCCCGTTCCGGTGGACGATCAACCCGTACCGGGGCTGCAGCCATGCGTGCGTTTACTGTTTTGCTCGGCCGACGCACACCTATTTGGATTTCGACGCTGGTCGGGACTTCGAGAAGGAGATCGTCGTCAAGGTCAACGTGCCGGAGGTGCTGCGGGCGGAGCTGGCGAAGCCGTCGTGGAAGGGCGAGCACGTGGCGCTGGGGACGAACACCGACCCGTACCAGTGGGTCGAGGGGCGGTACAAGCTGATGCGCGGGGTGTGGGAGGCGATGCGGGACTTCGCGAACCCGTGCTCGATCCTCACGAAGTCGCCGCTGCTGCTGCGCGACCTGGATCTCATGAAGGAGATCGCGGAGCGGACGACGATCAGCGCGAACCTCTCGATCCCGACGATGGAGGAGAAGGCGTGGCGGGCGACTGAGCCGCACACGCCGAACCCGAAGGCGCGGATGGAGGCGGTGGCGGAGATGAACCGGCAGGGCATCCCGTGCGGGATCCTCGTCGCGCCGCTGATGCCGGGGATCAACGACTCGCCCAAGCAGGTCGAGCGGATCCTGGAGCTGGCGGCCGAGGCGGGTGCGACGGGCGTGGGTGGGATCGCGCTGCACCTGCGGCCGGGCGTGAAGGAGGTCTTCATGGACTGGCTGCGGTCGTACCGGCCGGAGCTGGTGCCGCGGTACGAGGAGCTGTACGGCGGCCGGCGCTCGTACGCGCCGCCGGCCGAGCGGGAGCGGATCGCGCGGACGCTCAAGCGCGGCAAGGACAACGTGCAGAAGCGGACGGGCGTGCGACCCGGCGGGCGCCACTCGACGTGGCCGACCGATCTGCGCAACGCCGCGCAGGACACCGAGGGCGTCGGGCCGGTCGTGCGCGCGCGGGCGATGGCCCAGCCGGTCCGCGCGGCGCCCGGGGCCGCGCCGGCGCGCGCGGCCGGGGCGTCGCGGCGGGCGGCGTCTGCGCCGGAGCCCGCGCAGCAGGCCCTCTTCTAGAGCCCGCTCGCCCCGTCGCCGCAGCCGCGCGAGGGTCGTCGCGCAGGCGCGTGCGGCGGGGTGGCGGGAGCCGTGCGGGGCGAACGGGCGAGGTTTGCGTGGTGTGCGTCACGGTGCGCGCACCGATGGTCGTGGTTCGCACGGATCGCTGACGTTCCGCTGCTAAGGATCGAGGGCAGAGGCTCGCTTGGATGGCGCGCCACGACGACCACGACATGGGGAAGATGTTCGAGACGCGCAGCCACGCATGGCGGGAGGTCGGGCTTGCCCGGCAGCTGAGCGTGCGCGCGGTCAAGCGCGCGCGGATCGAGGTGCTGATCCTGACGCTGCTGACCGCCGCGACGGTCGCGCTCTACGTCTTCCGCGAGGAGCTGTTCGGCATCGACGTGCCGATCCGGCTCGCGGCCGCCGCGGCGCTGCTCCTGCTCGGCTTCGGCATCTCGCGCGACCTCGGGCGGATCTTCGCGCCCGCGCTCTTCCGCCGGATGGACCCGGGGACCGCCGGCACGATCGGGTTCCTCATCCGGCTCTTCTTCGCGGTGGTCGCGCTGCTGTGCGCGCTGCGGGTCGGCGGCGTGACGAACCAGAGCCTGGTCCCGGCCGCGGCGGCGTCCGCGGTGATCCTCGGTCTGGCGGCGCAGCAGACGCTCGGCAACGTCTTCGCGGGCGTCGTCCTGCTCAGCGCGCGGCCATTCGTCGTCGGCGACCGCGTCCGGCTCCAAGGCGGCGACCTCGCCGGCGAGCTGGAGGGGACGGTGTCGTCGCTCGGGCTGCTCCACACGGTCTTCACGAACGGCGAGGACTCGATGCTCGTCCCGAACCGCAGCGTCCTCAACGTCGCGATCGTGCCGCTGCGCGAGCCCGCCGCGATCAACCTCCGCGCGCGGCTGCGGCCCGGCGTCACGCCGCTCGACATCCAGCAGCTGCTGCAGGAGACGGTCGAGACCCGCCTGCGCGGCGAGCCGCGCGTGCTGCTGGAGGAGATCGACGGCGACGAGGTGATCGTCCGCATCATCGCCGCGCCCGAGGTCAACGCGGAAGGGCCGAAGCTCGCGAGCGAGGTGCTCGCCGCCATCGGCCCGGAGACCCGCCGGTTCGAGCGCGAGGAGCAGCGTGACCGCCACGTCTCCACCACCGTCCCACACGCCCAGGTCGACTTCGACTCCGGCACCGACTGACCCGGCCGCGCCGCGGCGCGGGGGCAGCGGCGGGCGGCGGGCGGCTAGCGCTTGTCGGCCTGACCGGCGGAGATGCGGTCGGCGATCTCGTGGCCGCCGAGGCGGCGGGTGATCGTCTCGGCGAAGCCCGGGGCGAGGCCGGAGAGCGCGGCGCCGGCGCGCAACGGGAGCGGGGCGACGTCGAGCTCGGCCGGGTTCTTCTCGAGTGCGCGCACGACCGCGGCGGCGACGTCGGCCGGGGTCTTCGTCCCGACGCCCGCCGGCAGCTCCGCGCCCGACTCGGCGAACATCCCGGCATCCCGGATGAAGCCCGGGTTGACGACGCTCACCCCGACCCCGCTGCCGTGCAGATCCGCCCGCAGCGACAGCGCGAACCCGCGCAGGCCGTACTTCGTCGCGCTGTAGAGCGCCGTGCCCGGCGCGGCCGACTTCCCGCTGAGCGACGACATGAAGACGAACGCGCCCCGCCCGCGCGCGACCATCGCCGGCGCCAACGCGTGCGCGAGCATGATCGGGGCGCGGAGGTTGACGTCGAGGAGCCGGTCGATCTCCTCCACCGCGTACGACTCGAGCCGCCCCGAACCCGGCAGACCCGCGTTGGCGACGACCGCGTCCACGCTCCCGCACTCCTCCGCCAGCCGCGCGACCGCGCGCGGGTCGGCGAGGTCGACGCCGATCACCTCGGCGCCGTAGGGCGCGGCGAGCGGCATGAGCACCTCGGTCCGGCGGCCGGTCAGCACCAGCTTGGCGCCACGGTCGCCGAGCGCGGCGGCGATCGCCTGCCCCAGCCCGCCCGTCGCCCCGGTCACGAGGATCTTCGAACCCGAGATGTCCATGGGTCGGAAGCCTTGCAGGCGCGGCGGTTCAGCGCGGGAAGACGGCGACCGTCGCCGTGAACGTGTGCAGGAACGACCCGCCGCCGACCGGCCCGATCTCCCCGCCCGCGAAGAACCCCGCCGCCGGCACGTCGTCGAACGCCTCGCCGACCGCCTCCGCGTCGTGGTCGCCGCGCCCGAACATCCCGCGCCCGCGGCCGTTGCAGGTGAAGACGAGCGCGCCCGCCGCGCCCTGCCCGCCAAGCGCCTCGCGCCGCAGCCCCAACGCCTCCACCAGATCGCGGGAGGCCGACATCGCGTCGCGCGCGTGGAGCCGCACGACCTGCCCGGGCCGCACCATCGCGCCGACGGCGATGGAGCCCTCGTCCGGGTCCGCGCCCGCGAGCCCGCGCACGAGGAAGTCGCCGTGCAGGTAGTCGGGCTTGTCGCCGTCGATCACCACGCCGAGCAGCAGCCCGCGCGACAGCAGCTCGCGCTCCGCAGGCTCCAGCGCGAGGATCACGTCGCGCAGCTTCGTCAGCGCCGGCGCGCCCGCCAGCTCCTCGATCATGTTCCCCGAGCAGGCGGTGATCGTCAGCTCCGGCCCGACCGGCGTCGCACCCTGCGACACGCACGGCAGCAGCTCGACCCCCTCCAGCCGCAGGCCGACCGCGCCCTCGAAGAGCACCTCGTCGTCGCGGAAGAGCAGCGCGCCACCTGAGGCGGACGCGCCGCTCGCCACGCCGCCCAGCACCGGGACGCCGGGCGCGCGGTCGTGCAGCTCGGCCAGCACCAGCTCGGCCGGGTAGGTCGTGACGTCGGGGAGGAGGATCGCGCCGGACGCGCCGCTCATCTCGGGCAGGCCGGTCACCGCGACGGCGTCCTCCTGCTCGACCGCGCGCGAGTGGAACGCGTACGCCTCGCCGCCGCCGAACGATGCGGCCCAGACGGAGATCGCGGTGCCGGACTCCAGCTCGCGCCGCCCCTCGACCACGCCGCTCGCGCCGCAGCCGATGAGCGTCCGGGGCGAGAGCCCCTCGTGGATGCCCTCGAGCGTCGCGTGGGGCGAGAGGAGGTGGTCGCCGGAGGCGAAGACGATCGCCACGTCCGCCGGCTCGCCGCCGAGCCCCTGCCGGGCCTGGACCGCCGCCTCGACCGCGGCGCTGAGCGGCTCGCCGCCGATCGTCATGCCGCTGCCGATGCGTACCGCCATGGCTCTCGACAGTAGCTTGGTGCGCCGTGCCCACCGTGTTCGCGCTCTTCGGCCCGACCGGGGTCGGCAAGACCGACGTCGCCCTCGCGCTGGCCGACCGGCTGCGGGCGGAGGGGGAGCGGCCGGTCGCGGTCTCCGCCGACGCGCTGCAGGTCTACCGCGGCCTCGAGGTCCTGACCGGGGCGGCGAGCGCGGAGGAGCAGCGCCGGCTCGAGCACCGGCTGATCAGCTTCCTCCCGGTCGACGCGACGTTCAGCGTCGGCGAGTACGCGAAGCTCGCCCACGCGGAGATCGACGGGCTGATCGCGGAACGCGCGACGCCGATCGTCGTCGGCGGCACGGGCCTCTACCTCCGGGCGGCGCTGGCCGAGCTCGACCTCCGCCCGCCCCCGCCCGAGGGCCTGCGGGAGAAGTGGGAGAGCGCGCTGGCCGAGCACGGCGTCGAGGCGCTCCACGCCGAGCTCGTGCGGCGCGCGCCGTGGGCGGCGGAGAAGGTCGCGCCGCGCGACCGCTCCCGCGTCGTCCGCTGGCTGGAGCTGAGCGACCTCGGCGAGCTGGAGCCCCCGCGCGCGGAGGATGAGAACCAGCTGTGGACGGCGAACACGCGCCACCCGACGCGGCTCGTCGGCCTGACGATGGAGCGCGAGGCGCTGTACGGCCGGATCGAGCGGCGGATCGACCAGATGATCGCGGCCGGCGCGCGCGACGAGGTCATCGCGGCCAACCACGCGGGGGCGTCCGACACCGCCCGCAAGGCGCTCGGCTTCGACGACCTCCTCGCCGACGACGTCGAGGGCATGAAGCGCCGCACCCGCAACTACGCGCGCCGGCAGCTCACGTGGATGCGCAAGCTCCCCAACGCGACGCTGATCGACGTGACCACGACGCAGCCGGAGGACGTTGCCGCGATGATCCTGGACGCATGAGGTTCGAGAAGTGGCAGGCGCTCGGCAACGACTACCTGATCGTGACCGAGGAGCTCGACAGCGAGGCGGTGCAGGCGATCTGCCACCGGCACCTCGGGGTGGGCGCCGACGGCGTCCTGCTGGTCGAGCGCACCGACGAGCCGGGCTTCGTCGCCCGGCTGCGCATCTTCAACCCGGACGGCAGCGAGGCGGAGCTGAGCGGGAACGGGGCGCGCGAGGCGTTGATGTGGCTCCACCACAACGGCTGGGCGCGGGGGAACGAGTTCTCCATCCGCACGATCGCCGGCGAGATCCGCGCGCACGTGCTCGACGACCGCTCGTGCCGCGTCGACATGGGGCGCGCGCGGATCGTGGAGGAGGCCGGCGAGATCCAAGGGATGCGGTACGTGGCGCTGGAGGTCGGCAACCCGCAGTGCTCGATCCGGATCGCCGACTGGGCGGAGCTGCAGGCGCTCGACCTGCCCGCGGTCGGCGCGCCGATCGAGCACGACCCGCGCTGGCCGAACCGCACGAACGTCTCCTTCTGGACGCCGCTCGCGCCGGACCGGATCCGCGCGCGGATCTTCGAGCGCGGCGTAGGCGAGACGATGTCGTCCGGCACCGGCGCGACGGGCGCGGCGATCGCGCACGTGCTGCGCGGCGGCGACTCTCCCGTGACGGTGGAGCTCGACGGCGGCGAGCTGATCGTGGACGTCGCGGAGGACCTCCACGTCGACCTCACGGGGTGGGCGGTGCCGGTCTTCGCGGGCGAGTGGCCCGCGCCCACGGCAGGCGCTCGCTAGGTTCGTCGCCCATGAGCGGCTACGAGACCCGCGGCGCAGCCGGCGCCGGCCTGAGCACCGTCGACCTCGACTCCGGGCGCGTCCTCGACGCGTGGTACCCGGCTCCGGTGGTGGACGCCGAGCCCGAGCGCGTCGACGGCCTCCCGGAGACGACGCGGACGGACGAGCTGCGCGGCGTGCGGGTCGAGCCGGTCATCACGCGGATCGCCGACCTCTCGGCGCCGCCGGAGGACGCGCGCGATGCGTACCTGCGGCTCCACCTTCTCTCACACCGTCTCGTCGCGCCCCACGAGGTCAACCTCGACGGGATCTTCGGCGTGCTCGTGAACGTCGCGTGGACGAGCCTCGGCCCGGTCGACGTGGCGAAGGTCGAGCACGTGCGCCTGCGCGCCCGCGCGGGCGGCCGCCACCTCGAGGTCTACGGCGTCGACAAGTTCCCGCGGATGACCGACTACGTCGTGCCGTCCGGCGTGCGGATCGCCGACGCCGACCGCGTCCGCCTCGGCGCGCACCTGGCCGAGGGCACGACCGTCATGCACGAGGGCTTCGTCAACTACAACGCCGGCACGCTGGGCTCCTCGATGGTCGAGGGGCGGATCAGCGCGGGCGTCGTCGTGGGCGACGGCTCGGACGTCGGCGGCGGCGCGTCGATCATGGGGACGCTGAGCGGCGGCGGCAAGGAGGTCATCGCGATCGGCGAGCGCTGCCTCCTCGGCGCCAACGCGGGCGTGGGGATCTCGCTCGGCGACGACTGCGTGGTCGAGGCCGGGCTCTACGTCACCGCGGGCACGCGCGTGACGACGCCGGACGACGAGGTGGTCAAGGCGGCGGAGCTGAGCGGAGCGAACGGCCTCCTCTTCCGCCGCGACTCGCAGACCGGCGCCGTGCGCGCGCTGCCGCGCAGCGGCGACTGGGGCGGCCTCAACGCCGCCCTGCACGCGAACGACTAGCGCGCGTCGCGCAGGAGCTGCGCGGCCTCCGCGCACTCCTCGACGGTCGGGACGAGGGCCACGCGGACGTGGCCCTCGCCGCCCCGGCCGAGCCAGCTGCCCGGCGTGACGACGAGCCCGTGCTCGTCCAGCCAGCGCTTGGCGAACGCCTCGTCCAGCACGCCGTCCGGCACGCGCAGCCAGAGGAAGAACGACGCGTCGCCGCCGGCCGGCGTCAGCCCCGCCTCGAGCAGCGCGGGGAGGAGCGCGTCGCGCTTGCGCCGGTAGCGCTCGCGGATCTCGACCACGTGCTCGTCGTCCTCCCACGCGGCGATGGAGCCGCGCTGGAGGAAGCGCTGCGGCGCCGTGCCGACGTTGGGGCGGAAGCGCTTGAGCGCGGCGATCAGCTCGGCGTCGCCGGCGACGAAGCCGCTCCGGTAGCCGGGCATCGACGAGCGCTTGGAGAGCGTGTGGAACGCGAGCACGCCGCGGCGGTCGGACACCTGCAGCGCGGACGGGGGCGCTTCGCCCTCGAACCACAGCTCGCAGTACGCCTCGTCGCTCGCCAGCACCACGTCGTGCTCGCGGCACTTCGCCGCGGCCTCCTCGAGCCACTCCAGCGGCGCGACGGCGGCGGTCGGGTTGCCGGGGAAGTTGAGCCACAGCAGCGCGAGCCGCTTCCACGGCAGCGCGTCGAGGTCGGGGAGCCAGCCGTTCTCGGGGCGCAGCGGCATCTGCACGACGTCGCGCCCCGCGAAGAGCGCGCTCCGCTCCTGCACCGGGTAGCCGGGCGTCGGCACGGCGACGGCGCCGTCGAGCACGGTGATGAGCCCGTAGATCGCCTCCTTGGAACCGAGCGTCGGGATCAGCTCGGTGGCGGGATCCAGCTCGACGCCGAAGCGGCGGCCGAGCCAGCCGGCGGCGGCGGTCCGCAGCTCGGGGAGCCCGGCGGCAAGGGGATAGGAGCTGATCGGCTCGGCCTCGATGGCGTCCGCGACCGCGGCGCGGAGGAAGGCCGGCGTCTCCTCGCGCGGCTCGCCGACGCCGAAGTCGATCACGCGGCGGCCGGCGTCGACCAGCCGCGCCTTCTCCTCCGCCAGCCGGGCGAAGGGGTACGTCTTGAGGCCGGTGAGGACCGGGTTCAGCCGCGGCACAGCGCCTCCAGCAGCTCGTAGGAGCGGACGAGCGCGGCGACGGAGACCTGCTCCTCGCGCGTGTGGGCGAAGCGCGGCTCGCCCGGGCCGAGGTTGATCGCGTCCACGCCCGCGAGCCCGAACTCCGCGACCGGCGTCCACGCCTGCTTGGGCTCCCACGGAAGGCCGGCGTCGAGGAGCTTGGCGACCCACGGGTTCGAGCGCGGCGGCACGGCGCCGGACGGGGCGTTGGAGATGATCTCCAGCTCCACGCCGCTCACCGCCCCGATCACGTCGGCGAGCGCCGCCTCCGCGTTCGCCGCGCTCGTCCCCGGCGCGTACCGGTAGTTCACGTGCGCGGTCGCCACGTCCGGGATCACGTTCTGCGCGATCCCGCCCGCGATCTTCGTCACCGACATCGCCTCGACGAACGTGAGCCCCTCGAACTCCCGCTCCACCCACGGCTGCGCGGCGACGGCGCTCACCGCGGCGGCGAGCCGGTGCACGGCGTTGTCCGCGTTCCACGGCCGCGCGCTGTGGCCGGCCTTCCCGCGCGCGGTGAGCGTCGCGTTGATGTTCCCCACGCACCCCGCGTGGATCGTGTTGGTCGTCGGCTCCATCACGACCGCCAGCTCGGCCTCCCGCAGCCCCGGCTCGCGCGCGAGCAGCGGCGTCAGGGCCGAGTCGTGGAACGGCAGCTCCTCGCGCCCGAAGAAGACGTACCGGGCGGGAACGCCGGCCAGCGCCAGCTCCACCATCACCGCCAGCGCGCCCTTCATGTCGCACGCGCCGAGCCCGTGGACCGTCTCCGCATCCCGCGAGCCCGGCCGGTTGTCCTGCGCCGGCACCGTGTCGAAGTGGCCCGCGAGCACGATCGGGGCATCGGACGGCCCTGCGATCACGCACGTGTCGCCCGCGTCGCGAACGGGCACGCCACCGTCCCGGAGGACCGCGAGCACGTGCTCGGCCAGGCGCCCCTCGTCGTGGGACTCGGACGGGACGTCGATGAGCTCGAGGGTGCGCGCGGCCACGCGCTCGGCAACCATGAACGGGAGGCTATGAGGTACTGCGGCATCGACGTCTCCGCCAAGCCCGGCAACCAGCAGCTGTGCACGCTCGAGGAGCGGCCGGGGCCGGAGGGCCACGAGCTGCTCGCGACGTTCTACGAGCCGGGGACGGTGGAGCAGGTCGCGCGCACGGTCCGCGGCTTCGGCAGCGACGCGGTGGTGGCGATCGACGCGCCGTCCGGCCACCGGCTCGACCTCCTCGCGCCCGGCGAGCCGCTCCGCGAGCGGTTCGGCCTGAAGCCCGGCCGCTACGAGCGCTCCCGCGTCTGCGACATGCTCCTCTTCCGCCGCCGGCTCCCGCTCTACCCGGTGCCGTCCGCGAGCGAGGCGCTGACCGAGTGGCAGTCGTGGATGAGCGTCGGCTTCGACCTGTACGAGGCGCTCGCGCCGCTCGGCCTCTTCCGCCCGGAGCCGGGGCCGGACGGCGACCTCGAAGGCCCGATCGGCACCGGCGACCTGCGCTTCGGCCGCCTGGCCGAGACCTACCCCGACGCCGTCTTCTGCGCGCTCCTCGGCCACCGCCCGCCGAACAAGCGGACGCCGTACGGGCTCCAGCAGCGGATCGCCGCGCTCAAGCTCAAGGGGATCGTCGACCCGGACGGCGGACTCTGGCCGCGGACGCTCGACGAGCTGGACGCGTGCGCCGCCGCGTTCGCCGCGTACGGCCTGGCCGCCGGGCTCGGCTCGTGGGTCGGCGCGCCGCGCGAGGGCGTCGTCGTCCTGCCCGTCGCCCGGCTGCTCGACCGGTACGACCCGCTCCCGCCGCCCGAGCGCGCCCCGCTCGCCTGACCGCGGCTCACCCGCGTTGGCGCGTTCGCGCTGAAGTTCCTTCGCAACCGGCCGATGTAGAGGTGAGATGGACGCCGTCCGCCGATCGCCCGTTGCCGTGTTCAGCGTCGTCAGCCTCGTCACCATGGCGTCGCTGGCGGCGGTGCTCGGCTTCGTGCTCCAAGACCGGATCCGCGCCCGCGCGCTCGACAACGCCGCCGACAAGGCCGGCCTGCTGGGGGAGATCGCGGTCCGCCGCTACATCCCCGAGGGCGAGCTGCGCGGCGGCCGGATCTCGTACCAGACCACCGTCCACCTCGACGACCACCTCCAGGGCGGCCAGCTCGCGAGCCTCGGCGTCAAGGAGGTCGAGGTCTTCAACCCCAAGCGCGAGCTCGTCTACTCCAGCGCCGGCGAGCCGGTCGGGAACCCCGAGCCGCCGAGCTCCAGCGTCGCCGTCGCGCTGCGGGGCGAGCGGGTCAAGACCGTCGCCAAGGGCACCGACGACGACGGGTCCGGCGAGGAGGTCATGTCGGTCTACTCGCCGCTGCGCTACCAGGCCGGCGCCAAGCCCGCGGGCGCGTTCGAGGTCTACCTCGACTACACCGCGGCCGCCGCCGCGACCCGCAACGACATCTGGACGATGTGGGGGCTCGTCGCCGGCGGGTTCGTGGTGCTGTGGCTCGCGCTCTTCCGCCTCGTCGGGTCGGTGAGCGGCGCGCTGCGCAGCCAGATGAGCGAGAACCGCCGCCAGGCGACGCACGACGCGCTGACCGGCCTGCCCAACCGCACGCTCCTCTTCGAGCGCGTCGGCGCTGCCGTCGCGCAGGGCACCGCGGCGCTCCTCATCATCGATCTCGACGGCTTCCGCGAGATCAACGACACGCTCGGCCACGACCACGGCGACGAGCTGCTCGTCGACGTCGCGACGCGGCTGTCGGCGGCGGCGGGCGAGGGCGACATCGTCGCGCGGCTCGGCGGCGACGAGTTCGGCGTGCTCCGCCCGCGCGGGGCGACGGAGGAGGAGGCGCGCGTGCTGGCCGCGGCGCTCGTCGACACGCTCCGCACCCCGATGTCCGCCGGCGGCACCGCCGTGGTGGTGGACGCCAGCGTCGGCGTCGCGCTCGCGCCGCAGCACGGCAGCGACGCCGCCACGATCGTCCGCCGCGCCGAGGTGGCGATGTACGTCGCCAAACGGCGCCGCAGCTCCGTCGAGCTCTACGACGTGCAGCGCGACCACACGAGCCGCGACCGCCTCGCGCTGCTGGGCGAGCTGGGCGGCGCGATCCGCCGCGGCGAGCTCGTCCTCGCCTACCAGCCCAAGGTGACGCTGGGCCCGACCGGGATGGCCGGCGAGGTGCAGGGCGTCGAGGCGCTCGTGCGCTGGCAGCACCCCGAGCACGGCCTCATCCCGCCAGGCCAGTTCGTGCCGGCGGCGGAGCTGACGTCGCTGGTCCGGCCGCTGACGCTGCACGTGGTCGACGCCGCGCTGCGGACGTACCGCGGCTGGTACGACCGGGGGATCGAGCTGCCGATCGCCGTCAACCTCGCGGGCCCGTGCGTGATGGACGTCGGGATCCCGGGCGCGGTGGCGGACCTCCTCGCCGACCACGGGGTGCCGGCCACGGCGCTGACGCTGGAGATCTCCGAGGAGACGATGATGAGCGACCTCCCCGGCGCCCTGAAGGTGCTGGAGGACCTCCGCACGCTGGGCGTGCGCCTCTCGCTCGACGACTTCGGGACCGGGCAGACGTCGCTCGGGCAGCTCCGGCAGCTCCCCTTGGACGAGATGAAGATCGACCGCTCGCTGGTGATCGGCGACCGGCGGCTGCTGTCTTCGGTGGTCGACATCGCGCACCGGTTCGGGCTGGAGGCCGTGGGGGAGGGCATCGAGACGCCCGAGATCGCCCGCGCCCTGGCCGACGCGGGGTGCGATCTCGCGCAGGGCTTCCTCTTCGCGCGGCCGATGTGGGCCGACGACGTCGTCGCGTGGGTCACCGCGCGCGACGTGGCCGCCGCGTAGGGACCGACCGGGCGGCCTGCGACCCTGTGGCGCGTGCGCGCCTGGGTTGCCGCCAACGCCGTCGTCTTCGGCCTGCTCTGCCTCGTCACGATCGGGGGCGGCGCGCTGCGCGTGGAGCCGGCCGCGAACCCGTCGAAGTACCAGTCGGTGGACGAGCGGGCGTACGCGCGGCTGGCGCGGAACCTCGCCCGCCGCGGCACCTACGACGCGCCGGAGATGGCCGACCCGGTCCGCTGGCCGCCCGGCGCGCCGTTCGTCTTCGCGGCCGCGCACAAGATCCGGCCGGTGATCACGGAGGGCGAGCGGTGGGACGTGCCGTCCGCCTACCCGCTCCAGTGGGCGTTCTCGACGGCGACGATCCCGGCGGTCTTCGTGCTGGCGTTCCTGCTGGCCGGGCCGGTGGCGGGGTTGCTGGCGGCGGGGGCGATCGCGTTCTACCCGCCGCTGATCGGGGTGACGGGCGACCTGCTGACCGAGCCGCTCGGGGCCCTGGTGCTGACGTGCGCGCTGATCGCGGTGGTGCTCGCGCTGCGGCGGCCGTCGCGGTGGAGCGCGGCCTTCGCGGGTCTGGCGCTGGGGATCACCGTGCTCGTCCGGGTGGACCTCGTCGCGGTGCCGTTCCTGATCCTGGCGCTGTTCGCGTTCGTGGAGTGGCGCCGGGCGGGGCGCGGCGTCGCGCTGCGCGGCGCGGCGTGGATGCTCGGCGGGATCCTGCTCCTGACGCTGCCGTGGTCGGTCTACGCGTCGTCGGTGGCGGGGAAGCCGGTGCCGGTGTCGAGCGGCGGCGCCTCGAACCTCTTCGTCGGGACGTTCACGCCGGGGGACGGGTCGATGTTCGGTTTGAAGCGCGAGCTGGCGGACGAGGTGCGGGCGCGCGACCCGGCGCTGGCGGATGAGCCGTTCTGGCGGCTCCCGCAGCAGAAGGTGATCGACACCGTGGCGGCGCGGCGGCCGGAGCTGGATCGCGAGAGCGCGCTGCGGGCAGCGGCGTTCGAGAACATCGGCGACCACGTGCTCGGCGACCCGGTCGGGTTCACCGCCATGAGCGCGCGGAAGGTCTGGCGGCTGTGGGGCGACTACACGGTCGGGACGTACCGCAACCACCGGATCTGGATCACGGCCTATCACCTGCTGCTCGTCGCTTTGGGGTTCGCGGGCCTGTTGGCCGGGCTGTGGCGCCGGCGCGTGGACTTCGCGGCGGTCGGGATCGTCGTGGGGTGGGTGACGCTCGCGAACATCGCGCTGGTGAGCGAGGCGCGGCACAACCTGCCGGTGATGCCCGTGCTCGTGGCGGGCGGGGTCGCGGGGCTGTGGCTGCTGGTCGCGCCGCGCGTGGCGGCGCGGCGCCGGGAGCCCGCCGAGCGGCCGGAGCCCGTCGCGGCGTAGCTACCCTGCGGCGTCCCGTGCTCCGACGCCTCCGCGCCGCCGCGCTCCTCCTCGCCGTCCCGCTCCTCCTCGCCGCCGCCGCAGCGCCCGCGCGCGCCGCGACGTTCACCAACCCGGTGCTGCCGGGCGACTACCCGGACCCGTCCGTCGTCCGGGTCGGCGCGGACTTCTACGCGACCGCGACGAGCGACCGGTGGGCGCCCGTCTTCCCGGTCCTCCACTCGCGCGACCTCGTGACCTGGGAGCAGGTGGGCTCCGTGCTCTCCGACGCGCCGGACTGGGCGGGCGGCAAGCGGTTCTGGGCGCCGGAGATCACGTACGCGCACGGGCGGTTCGTCGTCCTGTACGCGGGGCTCCAGCGGCCGGGGCGGTTCTGCATCGGCGTCGCGACGGCGGCGCGGGCCGCCGGGCCGTGGCGGGATCGCGGGCCGCTGACGTGCCGCGACAGCGGGGCGATCGACCCCGTGGCGGTGCGGCGGGAGGACGGGACGCACTGGCTCGTCTGGAAGGCCAAGGGGCACGGCGGCGGCCTGTCGGCGCAGCAGGTCGACCTCGCGCGGCTGCGCGTCCTCGGCACCGCGCTCCCGCTGATCGCGCCCGAGCGCACGTACGAGCGCGGCGTCACCGAAGGCCCGTCGCTGGTCAAGCGCGGCCCGTGGTGGTACCTCGTCTACAGCGGCGGGAACTGCTGCCGGCCGCCGTGCACGTACGTCACCGCCGTGGCGCGCTCGCAAAACCTGCTCGGGCCGTACGAGAAGGCGCGCCGGCCGATCCTCGAGAGCTCGCCGACGCTCCGTTGCCCCGGCCACGGGACGCTGGTGGACCTCCCCGACGGGCGGCTCTTCTTCCTCCACCACGCCTATGCGGCGGCGGACGTGCTGAACCGGCGCCGGCAGGGCGTGCTGACCCGCGCGTGGGTCGACGACGACGGCTGGCTGCGGATGGGGACCGACCGGCTGCCCGACCCCGGCGGCGAGGCGCCGCTGGGCGGCGCGGCGGCGGCGCAGCAGCAGCCGGGCGCGCCGCCCGAGACGACGTTCGCCGACGACTTCGCCGCGCCGGCGCTGACGCCGGGGTGGCAGTGGATCATCCGCCGCGACGCGCCGCTGATCACCGTCGGCGCCGGCGAGCTGCGGCTCGGCTGCGACACGGACGCGCTCGTCACCCGCCAGGTCGCCGCGGACCGGTTCGAGGTGAGCGTCACCGTCCTCCCGCCGCGCAAGGGCGCCGACGACGGCACGCCCGCGCTGATGGTCCGCGAGCGCGACGGCGCCCAGCGCGGCATCGAGGTCCGCGACGGCCGCGCGCTCGCGGTGTGG
>DATMVO010000447.1:0-2535 GCA_035563115.1 Solirubrobacteraceae bacterium | reverse complement strand
CCAGCCTGGATCAGCACCTGGTGCCCGGCGGGCACGTGCAGCTCCACCGCCGACGAGCCCTCCAGCGCCACCGCCCCCGGCCCGTCGCACGCCTGCGGCTCGGCCAGCGCGGGCGCGGTGTCCGTCGCGCCGGGCGGCTGGACGAACGCGGCGAGGTCGGGCGCGGCGGTGGTCTGGCCGCTCGCCTCCACTTTGATCCGCCGTGGCGTCGCCGCCGACTCGATCCGGAACCACACGGTCCGCTCGAAGCTCCGCGCGCCCAGACAGCGCGGGACGCCGGCGTCGGCCGTCGCGCCGGCCAGCAGCGCGGTCGCCTCCCGCTCGGTCGGCGTGCCGTTCTCGGCGGTGACCGACTGGAACGCGAGCGCGCCCTGCGGCGTGTCGTTCGGCGGGGCGGCCAGCGCGCTCGCGGGGACGGCCGCCACGCTCGCCAACGCCACCAGGACCATCGTGCGCCGGCGCATCACCTCGCCCTCCGCGTCAGGTCGCGGGTGACCGCCCGGCGGAACTTCTCCCGCCGCGCCGCCAGCTCGCTTCCCGGCGTCGCCCGCAGCGGCTGCCCGAGCGGCGCAGCGTCCGGCTCCTCCCCCGTCACCCGCTCGATCCGGTTCGCGTCCACCGCCTGGCGGAAGCTCGCGATCGTCGTCGACGGCGCGCCGTGAACCGCGATGTCCGACGCCCGGTAGTCCACGCGCAGCTCGTCCTTCCCCACGCGGGCGAGCGACCAGCCGTGCTGGTGCCCGTTGAAGTACCGCATGTTCGGGTTGTTGGCGATGATCGCCGGGCCCGCGACGGGCGCCAGCTCCTCCGGCACGCCGGTCGACGTGACCGACCCGCCGACGTACTCGGTCGCGAACGAGCTGCTCGGCACCGCTCGGTTGTCCGCCGCGATGAAGAGGTGGATGTCGCCGGTGAGGAACGTGACGTTCTGGAGGACGCGGTCCTGGATCAGCTGCTCGACCTCCGCGCGGTCGTCCGGGTAGCCGTCCCACTGGTCGGTGTTCGCCGGGATCGCGTTGAGGACGCGCAGCGGCGTGAACATCGCCTGGTTGCCGATGAGCTTCCAGCGCGCGTCGGTGGCGGCGAGCGAGCGCTTGAGCCACTCCATCTGCGTGCGGCCGAGGATCGACTTCGGCTGCCCGTCGCCGTCGCCGGTGCGGTACTGGCGCTGGTCGAGGAGGAAGAGCTCGGCGGTGCGGCCGAGCCGGAGCGGCTTGTAGGTGCGGAAGCGCTCCTCCGGCATCGCCATCCGCGGCAGCCACTCGAACGAGGCGCGGTAGCCGGCGCTGCGCTGCTGGTCGGACGGGCGCGGCGCGTTGTCGGAGTAGTTGTCGGCGACCTCGTGGTCGTCCCAGATGTGGACGACCGGGTGGAGGCGGTGGAGCTCGCGCAGGTCCGGGTCCTGCCGGTAGAGGCGCAGCTTGGAGCGGTAGCTGCGCAGGTCGACGGAGGCGACGTCGCCGCGCGCCGGGATCTCGGCGTCCTGCGTCGAGTCGTACTCGTACGTGTAGTCGCCGAGGAAGGCGTAGAGGTCGAGGTCGGTGGCCGCCGCGTCGGCGTGGGCGTTGAAGAAGCCGACCGGGTAGTTCTGGCAGGAGCTGAAGCCGATCCGGACCGCGTCGTCGCTCGTCGGGTGCGGCGCGGTCTTCGTGCGGCCGACCGGGCTGACGTCGTCGGCGCTCTGCCACACGTACCAGTAGTGGCGCCCCGGCTCGAGCCCGCCGATCCGCGTCTTGAGCGCGCCGTCGACGGAGCGGCTCGTCGGGATGACCGCGGTCGCGACGGTGCGGGTCAGCGCCTCGTCCTCGGCGACGACCAGGCGCGCGCCGCTGACCGGGCGGTCGGTGGAGAGCCGCGACCAGAAGGTGACGGCGTCGTGCGACGGCTCGCCGGAGGCGACCCCGTCGAGGAAGCGGCCCGGGCCCTCCTGGCCCCGGGGCTCGATGATCCGCGCGAAGGCGGGCGGCACGAGGGCGTGCGCGCCGGCGAGCGTGGCGGCGAGGGCGAGCTCGCGTCGGGTGAGTCGAACGGTGGGTGGCA
This sequence comes from Solirubrobacteraceae bacterium, assembly GCA_035563115.1. GTDB lineage: Bacteria > Actinomycetota > Thermoleophilia > Solirubrobacterales > Solirubrobacteraceae > CADCVT01. The sequence continues at coordinate 495 of DATMVO010000447.1, read as the reverse complement.
TGGTGGGAGCGGAGCCACGTTCCCACGGATTCCGGTCCACCGAACCTGCGTTCACAGGTCCGAAACCGAACGGCCGTGCGAGAGCTCCGCGCGCCCATGCTCCCGCGCGCACCGACGCCGCGCGCCGGTTCGTTCACCTCGTCACGACGTCACGTTCACGCGGCGCGGCCGCGCTGACGGCCGACGCCGTCGAGCGGCGTCAGCTCGGCCTCGATCCGCTCCCGCAGCGGCTCGAGGAACGGCGGGAGCGCGACCGTCTCGCCCAGGTGCGCGGGGTCCTCGTCGACGCCGAAGCCGGGGCCGATGGTGGCGAGCTCGAACAGCACGCCGGACGGCTCGCGGAAGTAGATCGAGCGGAAGTAGAAGCGGTCGACGACGCCGCTCGTGTGCGCGCCGGCGGCGCGGACGGTCGCGTTCCACCGGTGCTCGCTGTCGAATGGGATCGCCCACGCGACGTGGTGGACGGTGCCCGCGCCCGGCTGCCCCTGGACGGCG
>DATMVO010000446.1:0-4523 GCA_035563115.1 Solirubrobacteraceae bacterium | reverse complement strand
CGCCACCAGCGGCGCCTCGGGCGCGGGCGAGATGGCGACGCCGCGGATGCGGCTCCGCCCCCGCTCGAGCGGGCGCTCGACGAGCAGGAACGTCGCCCCGGCGAGCGCGAGCGACAGCGCGGCGGTCCAGACGCCGAACTCCGTCCCGTTCACCCGCCCGAACGGCGCCAGGCCGTGGCCGCGCGCCTGGAGGTACTCGGCCAGCACGAGCAGCAGGGCGGCCGCGACGAAGTGGTTGATGAAGACGCCGTACGCGAGGTCGCCCGCGGGCTTGTCGAGGCGGACGAACCAGCGCGGCCAGTCGCGGATCGGCCCGAGCAGCGCGACGATCCCCAGCGCCAGCGCGAGGCCGAGGTAGAAGCCGACGTCGAGCGCCAGCTCCGGGAACCGGGTCGCGAGCACGACGAACGCCACCACGAGGACGCCCGCCGCCGCCTTGCGCGCCGCCGCCGGCAGCCCGGGCAGCGTCAGCCGGTCGCGCCACAGGTGCAGGAGCATCCCGGCCTGGAACACGCACAGGCTCGTGAGGAAGTTGCGGTAGATGCCCAGGTCGAAGTCGTCGCCCCCGGCCAGCACGACGACGTGGAGCGCCGCGGACGCGGCCAGCACGACGAAGAAGAGCGGGCGCGCCCAGTGCCGCAGCCAGAGCGCCATGAGCAGCGGCGCGAGGAGGTAGAAGAAGCCCTCGGTCGCCAGCGACCACGCCTGCGGCAGCGCCACGAAGTCGCCGCGCAGCACCAGCGGGTCGGACAGCGCCTGCACGTGGAAGCCGATCCCCAGCCCCTCCTGCTCGCGCGAGTACGGGTGGAAGAGCGCCTCGGTCGGGTCGATCGCGAAGCCCCGGTCGTCGCGCACGGCGAGCAGCACGACCGCGGCGGCGGCGTACACGCCCATCAGCGGCAGCAGCCGCAACGCCCGGTTGAGGTAGAAGCGCCCGGCGCCCGCGGCCGTCGCGCCGTAGACGCGCTCGAGCACCAGCGCCATCAGGTAGCCGCTCAGGACGTAGAACGCGAAGACGGCGATCCGGCCCGAGAGCGGCGACAGGCCGCCGAAGTGGAACAGCACCACGACGAGGCTGAGGATCAGGCGGAAGAGCCCCACGGCGGCGGAACCCTACGCGGCTTCAGGAGACGGCGAGCACGGCGCGGTCCTGCTCGGCCGTGTTCGCCCGGCTCGCCAGCCGCCCGCGCAGGCGCTGGACCGGCTCGTCGACCAGCCGCAGGTAGACCGTGCTGACCACCACCGTCACGACGAGCACCACCTCGCCGGTCCATCCGCCGATCGCGAGCTCGGACACGACGGCGGCGATCGCGAAGTGGAAGATGTAGATGGGGTACGAGTACTCGCCGATCCGCTGGTCGAGCTTCCAGCGCCGGGTGAGGAAGAACAGGAACGGCACCGTCGCCGCGAACGTGAGGTAGAAGAGGTCGAAGACCGGGCGGATCCTGCCCGGCAGCACCGCGCTCCCGACGAGGATCACCCCCAGCGCGAGGCCCGACATCGCCAGCGCGGCGCGGCGCTTGTCACGCTCGGCGTACGGCGCGTCGCGCAGCCACCGGTAGCCGTGGTAGCCGAGCGCGCCGAGGAGGAAGTAGCAGAGCTGCATCGGGAAGAGGGCCGCGTCGTCGATCGGCACGTCGCGCCACACGAGCAGCTGGAAGACCACCGTGCGCAGGACGAGCAGCCCGCCGGTCAGGACCACGAGCTTGCGGATGTGGAGCCGGACGAGGAAGGGCGCCAGGAGGTAGAACTGCAGCTCGAGCGCGAGCGTCCACGCCTGCGGCACGAAGAGCAGGTTGTGCCCGCCGCCGCCTCCGCCGTGCAGGAAGGACGGGAACACGATGCCCTGGTCCTCGACCGCGATGTAGCGCGTCAGGTCGATCCCGACGAGCGTGAGGTTGCTGATCGCCGACCAGACGACCCACAGGGTGCTCTCGCGGGCCGCGGGCCCGTCGAGCGTGCCGAACGGATCGTGCGAGCCGCCGCGCACGAGCGCGTAGACGACGATCAACAGGACGAGCGCCGTCAGGTACGGCACGTAGATCCGCAGCCCGCGGTTCACGTAGAAGACCTTCAGGTCCGTGTACTTCTCGCGCAGGATCAGCGTGATCAGGAAGCCCGAGACGATGAAGAAGCACGTGACGGCGGCGTCGGCGGTGAGCAGGTCCAGGCCCCGGATCGGCTCGGAGTGCGTCACCAGCACCGAGACGGCGAGAAGGGTGCGGATCGTCCCCACGGGGAGCGACGGGCGTCAGCGGCGGGCGGCGCGCATCGCCCGGTAGGCGAGCACGATCGCGCGGCTGGTGACGCGGTTGACGGCGACCGGGATCGGGTGGCCGGCGCCGTGGCGGACGGCCTGCTCGGCGTGCTCGCGGAACTGGGTCTCGAAGCCGCTCATGGAGAGCGTCCCCTCGACCATCCGGAAGGCGGAGAGGTCGCGGTGGAGGATCACCGGGTCGCCACGGCGGGCGAACTTGAGCTGGAGGTCGTAGTCGACCGAGATGCGGTACCGCTCGTCGAACCCGCCGATCTCACGCAGCGGGGCGGTGCGGAAGAAGGTCGCGGGGGCGCTGATGAAGTTCTGCGTCAGGTAGACGGGCAGCGAGTAGTGGCGCAGCAGGAAGTTCTTGTACGCGGTGACCGGCTTGCGGATCTCGGTGCCGTCGCCGTCGATGATCGGGCAGCGGCCGGTCAGCCACTCGGCCTCCGGGTGCGCCTCGGCCGCGGCACCGACCGCGGCGAGCGCGCCGGGGAGGTAGACGTCGTCGGCGTTGATCTCGCCGACGATCTCGCCGGTCGCCATCGCGATCCCCTTGTTCATCGCGTGCGCGAGGCCGCGATCGGGCTCGGAGATCCACGTGATGCCGTCCGTCTCGCGCAGGAGGTCGACCGTCCCGTCCGTCGAGCCGCCGTCGATGACGAGGTGCTCGAGGTCGGGGTAGTCCTGCGCGCGGACGCTGGCGAGCGTCTGCTCGATGGTCGCGACCGCGTTGTACGCGGGGGTGATCACCGTGATCCGTGGGGGCACGCCACTACCCTGACACGTTCTCGTGCGGTTCCTCTTCCTCACCCTCTACGGCCGTGAGCCGGAGTTCTACGGGCGCGTCGGCGTGCACCTGCGCGAGCAGGGCCACGACGTCGCGCACGTGACGTGGTCGCGTCGCGGCGCCACGACGCTGCGCAAGATGGGCCTCCAGGCCTGGTGCCTGGCCGACCTCGTGCCGGGCGCCGCCGACGGCGTCGACCTCGCCGACGAGACGCGCCGGCTCGAGACGACGTACGACATGCTCTCGCTGCGCGACGTCTACCGCACCGACCCGCCGGTGCGCGACGCGTCGGAGGAGGCGTCGCTGCGCTGGGCGATCGCGCACTTCCGCGCGCTGGAGCGGATCTTCGACGAGTGGCCGCCCGACGTCGTGGTCCCCGAGGTGGGCAGCGAGACGATGCGCACCGCCGCGCACCTGATCGGGCTCGAGCGCGGGATCGACGTGCTCTTCCTCTTCTACACGATCTTCCCGAACCCGCTGCGGCTGTACGCGAACACGATGCACGCGCCGATCGTCACCGACGAGGAGCTGCGGCCGCTCGAGCCCGCCGAGCAGGCGGAGGTCGACGCGTTCGTGGAGCGGTTCGTGGCCAAGAACCAGCCGATCCGCGCCTACCGCCAGCCGCGCGTGCACGGGGCGACGCTGCGCGACTTCGCGTGGCACATCGGCAACAAGGCGACGACGGACCGCGACAACCCGTACCTGCACCCGCAGCGGTTCGTCACGAACTACGCGCGGGAGAAGGGCCGGGCGGCGCTGGCGCGGCGGCTGTACGAGCCGCTGGACGCGAGCGACCGGCCGTTCGTCTACTTCCCGCTCCACGTCACCGACGACTACAAGATCAAGCGGGTCATCCCGCACTGCGTCGACCAGGCGTCGATCATCGAGCTGGTCGCGGAGTTCCTCCCCGAGGGGATCGACCTGGTGCTCAAGGAGCACCCGATGTCGATCGGCCGCAACGGGCTCGCGCTGCTGCGCCGCCTGTCCGCCAAGCGGAACATCCGGCTCGTCGACCCGTACACGAGCTCGCACGAGCTGATCCGCCGCTCGCAGGCGGTCGCCGTGATCTCGTCGACCGTCGGCCTGGAGGCGCTGCTGCACGGCCACCCGGTGATGACGGTCGGCCAGCCGTTCTACGGCGGCTACGGCGTGACGGTCGACGTCGACTCGTTCCGCGAGATCCCGGAGAAGGTGCAGGAGCTGCTCGCGTTCCGCCCCGACCGCGAGCGGATCGACCGGTTCGTGCACGCCTGCATGCGGCGCTGCTACCCGGGCAAGCCGGTGCTCGTCGACCCGTCGCCGGAGAACGCGCGCACGCTCGCCGGGTCGCTGCACGCGGCGGTGACGGACGACCCGGTCCGCCCGTCGCTGCTCGCGCGGTGACCCTGCGGGTCGCGTTCGAGGGGACGATCGCCGAGGTCGACCGTGGCGGCACGGCGCGCGCGGCGCTCGAGCTGCGCCGGGCGCTGGAGGCGC
>DATMVO010000445.1:0-11680 GCA_035563115.1 Solirubrobacteraceae bacterium | reverse complement strand
GCGCCAGCAGCGCGGCGACCGCCGGCTCGTCGGCCATCAGCGTCGGCGCGCCGTCGGTGGTGTCGACGGTCGCGACGCCGACGATCTCGTCCCGCGCGCCGTTCCACCGCGTCGCGACGACCGACCAGCGGCCGCCGCGCTGGAAGCGCAGGCCGCGGCGCACGTCGAGGTCGCCGGTGCTGACGCCCATGCGGGCCAGGAAGCCGGTGATCTCGGCGCGATCGCTCGTCCGCGGGAGGCGCAGGCGCACGCGCCCGCAGCCGGGAACGGCGTGATGTCGGTCGAGGTACGTGGAGGGCATGACGGGATCAGCCTCGCAGCCGTACCCCGCGCCCAGGTGAACCACTCGTTGCCCGGTTCGAATCCGACGAACGTCCGGAACCCGGTCGATCAGGCGTGCGCCCGGGCCTGGTCGAGGTGCCCGTCCTCCCACTCCCACGCGTCGAAGTGGTCGTTCAGCTTCGCGATGATCTCCTCGGTCTCGCCGGCCAGGACCGTGTCGTCCTCCAGCACCACGACCGGGACCGACTCCTGCCCGGAGATCTCGCGGAGCTTCTCGCGGTCGCCGCGCTGCGGCTCGACCTGGCGGATGACGTAGTCGACGCCGAGCTCGGTGAGCCGCTCGCGCACCATCGCGGAGAACGGGCACCACTCGGCCTGGAACACCTGGATCATGTCGGCGGGGCTACCCGTCGTCGCGCCCGCGTGCGCGCCGGATCCGGGCGAGCCGCTCGCCCAGCTCCCGCTCGGTCGCGGTCGGCACGTAGAACCGCTGGCCGACGACCTCGTCCGGCAGCAGCTCCTGTGGCGCGACGTGGCCCGGGCGGTCGTGCGGGTACTCGTAGCCGCCGTCCTTGCGGGTGGACGAGCGCAGGTAGTCGGGCGGGAGCTGCGCCCCGTTCTCCCGCACGTACGCGCGCGCCGCGTTGAGCGCCTTGTACGCCGCGTTCGACTTCGGCGCGAGCGCGAGGTAGACCGCGCACTGGGCCAGCGCGTGCGCCGCCTCGGGCAGCCCGACGTGCTCGACGGCCTGCGCCGCCGCGACCGCGACCTGGAGCGCCTGCGGGTCCGCGTTCCCGATGTCCTCGGACGCGAGGATCACCATGCGCCGGACGATGAAGCGCGCATCCTCGCCGCCCTCGAGCATCACCGCGAGGTAGTAGAGCGAGGCGTCCGGGTCGCTTCCGCGCGTCGCCTTGATCCACGCCGACGCGTAGTCGTAGTGCTGGTCGGCGGCCTTGTCGTACCGGATCGCGCGCCGCTGGAGCGCCTGCTCGGCCCGCTCGACGTCGATCCGCCCTTCCTGCTCGGCCGCGATCTCCAGCGCGCCGAGCGCGGTGCGCGCGTCGCCGCCCGAGCGGGCGGCGAGGAACGACCGCGCGTCCGGATCGATGTCGATGCCGGTGCGGTCGATCAGCGCCTCGAGGTCGTCGTCGGGGAGCGGCTGGAGCTCGTAGACGCGCACGCGGCTGAGCAGCGCGGAGTTGACGCTGTAGTACGGGTTCTCCGTCGTCGCCCCGATCAGCGTGATCAGCCCCTCCTCCACCGCGGGGAGGAGCGTGTCCTGCTGGGCCTTGTTGAAGCGGTGGATCTCGTCGAGGAAGAGCACCGTCCGCTCGCCGGACGCCTTGCGCCGGTGCTCGGCGCGGTCGAGCACCTTGCGCACCTCGGGCCGGCCCGCCTCGACGGCGCTCAGCTCCTCGAACGCCGCGCTCGCCGCCGCCGCCACGAGCCGCGCGAGCGTCGTCTTCCCGGTCCCCGGCGGACCGTGGAGGAGCATCGAGTGCGCCCGCCCCTCCGCGATCGCCCGCCGCAGCGGCTGGCCCGGCCCGAGCAGATGCTGCTGGCCGACGACGTCGTCGACGGTGCGCGGCCGCATCCGCACCGGCAGCGGCGCGTCGGACTCGGGGACGCCGGTGCGCGTCCGCTGCGGCTCGTCGCCCGCGGTCTGGAAGAGCTGGTCCATCTGACCGGCCAGCATCGCACCCGGTCAGGCGGCAGCGGGGACGGCGATCACCTGGAGGTCCTCGATGGCCGCGAAGTCGTCGGGGTTGCAGGTGAGGAGGGGGAGCCCGTGGGCGAGCGCCACCGCGGCGATGAGGAGGTCGACGGCCCGCCGGCCGCGCGCCTTGCGCCCCGCCGCCACGACCGAGGCGTACACGCGGCCGTACGCGCGTGCCGCCGCGGCGTCGAACGGCAGCGGGTCGAACGTCGCCTCCACGCGCTGCAGCCGGTCCTGACGGCGTGCGCGCTCGGCGGCGTCCCCGGTGGCGTGCGGCCCGGCGGCCAGCTCGGCGAGCGTCACGGCCGAGACGGCGAGCTCACGCGGGAGAACCGCCGGGTCGACGGTCTCCAGGGCGATGACGACGGAGGTGTCGAGCAGCCCGCGCTCAGGCACGCGGCGCGGGGTCCTGGTCCAGGTCTGCGTCGATGTCGGCGCGGAACCGGCCCGCGTCGATGGGCGGCGCGCCGTCGAAGGCTGCCAGCGCCTCGTGCGCGTCGACGAACCGGCGCGGGCGGACCGGCGAGAGCTCGCCGACCGGCACGCCGTTGCGGGTGACGACGAAGCTCTCGCCGCGATCGAGCCCGCGCATCACCTCGCCGCTGGCGTTGCGCAGCTCGCGCTGGGTGATCGACCGGGTCACGCCGCGAAGCGTAGCACCGGTGCTACAACGGGTGCTAGTCGCGCCAGGAGGCGCCGAGGACGCGGTGCCAGTTGCCCCAGGCGATGGCCTCGATCTCGGGCTCGGTGAAGCCGTCGGCGGCGAGGGCGTCGAGGAGGCGAGGGAGGCCGGTGACGTCGCCGAGCTCGGCGGGGACGGGGGCGCCGTCGAAGTCCGAGCCGAGCGCGACGTGGTCGATGCCCGCGACCTCCGCGACGTGGCGGACGTGCTCGACCAGCACGCGCAGCGGCGTATCGGTGTCGTCCGCGCCGTCCGCGCGCAGGAAGGGCACCGCGAAGACGACACCGACCAGGCCGCCGGTCGTGGCGATCGCGCGCAGCTGCTCGTCGGTCAGGTTCCGGGAGGACGGGCAGAGGGCGTGGGCGCCCGAGTGGGAGGCGACGAGCGGCGCGCTGGAGATCCGCGCGACGTCCCAGAAGCCGTTCTCGTTGAGGTGCGAGAGGTCCACCACGATCCCCAGCGCGTTGCACGCGCGCACGAGCCGCTCCCCCGCCGCGGTCAGTCCCGGCCCCGTGTCGGGCGAGGAGGGGAACCGGAACGGCACGCCGTGGGCGAAGTCGTTCGGCCGCGACCAGACCGGCCCGATCACCCGCACGCCCGCCTCGTACCAGTCGTCCAGGCCCGAGAGGTCGCGCCCGATCGGCTCCGCCCCCTCCAGCCCCAGCACGGCGGCGAGCCGCCCGTCCTCCAGCGACCGGTCCAGGTCGGCGGTGGAGCGCACGACGCGCACCGCGCCCATCGCCTCCAGCGTGAAGAGCCGCGCGGCGGTGCGGGTGGCGGACGACAGCGCGTCCTCGTGCGGGAGCGGCGCGGGCAGCGGGATGTCGTAGCCGTCCGGGCCGAACACGACGTCGCCGAACGCGTCGTCCTCCGATTCGCAGAAGACGGCGAAGATCCCGCCGGCCAGCCCGCCCGCGGCGGCGCGGGCGACGTCGAGGTGCCCGTCCTCCCGCCCCCCGGCGATGGCGACCGCCTCCGCGGCGGTGAGCGCGTCGTTGTGTCCGTCGAAGACCGGCGGCATGTCGCCCGAGACGATGTCACACGTACGATCGGGGGATGAGCGAGGACAAGCTGCGGCTCGGCGGGATGGCGCTGCGCAACGGGCTGCTGGTCCACGGGCCGACGCACTGGGCGGCCGCCTGCCGCCGCAAGGACGGCACGATCGGCACCGCGTCCGGCCGCAAGCCGCGCGTGCACCTCTTCGACGACGTCCCCGGGCTGCGCGGCGTCGTGCGCCTGGGCGAGGCGATGGCGGTGATCCCGCTCGTCAAGAAGGGCCTGCCCGAGGCGCAGCTCCCGTTCGAGGACGCGAAGGTCGCCGGCGCCGCCGCGTCCGCGTCGCTCGCCAGCTCGCTGATCCGCCGGCGCACCGCGCGCAAGGGCTCCGCCGCCCGGGGCGAGGCCGCGGCCGCCGCGCTCTCCGTCCTGCCCACCGTGATCGCGCTGCGCTCCGGCGACCTCGCCGCCTACCACGGCGCCGAGCACATGGCGATCGGCGAGTACGAGTCCGGCGGCAGCGCCACGAAGGAGCACGACCGTTGCGGCAGCCACCTGATGGCGCCGCTCGTCGTCGCCAACATGGCCGGCGCCGCGCTGCTCAAGCGGCTCGTCAGCAAGCCCACCGCCCTGCACGGCGGCGTGGTGGCGCTGGGCTCGATGGCGTTCGCCGTCGAGGTCTTCGGGTGGACCGAGCGCCACCCCGACACCGCCGCGACCCGGGCGATCAAGGTGCCCGGGTTCGAGCTGCAGCGCGTGCTCGGCACGCGCGAGCCTTCCGACGACCAACTCGAGGTCGGCCGCGCCGCCCTCGCCGAGATCCTGCGAGTGGAGCGTGCCGATGGCCGAGACGCGTGAGCGCCTGAGTCCCGAGACCTTCCGACTGCCCGTCGACCGGATCAGGTCCGGCTACTACGCCGACGCGTACTTCGTCTACACGAAGGACCTGCTGGAGAAGGTCGGCCGGCACCCGCACGTGCTGATGCAGGTCTTCCAGCGCAAGGACTCGGTGCTCGGCGGGATCGACGAGGCGATCGCGATCCTCAAGGCCGGCGCGGGGCGGATGGTCGACGGCGAGTGGGTCCCCGGCTGGGACGAGCTGAAGGTGCGCGCGCTGTACGAGGGCGACGAGATCTCGCCCTACGAGCCGGTGATGACGATCGAGGGCGACTACCAGCTCTTCGCCCATCTGGAGACGATCTACCTCGGCACGATGGCGCGGCGCACGCTGATCATGCGCAACGTCAAGGGGGTCGTGGAGGCGGCCAACGGCAAGCCGATCTTCTATTTCCCGGCGCGGCACGACCACTGGCTCGTGCAGACCGGCGACGGCTGGGCGGCCCACGTCGCGGGCTCGGTCGGCGTGTCGACCGACGCGCAGGCGTCGTGGTGGGGCGGCCTGGGGATCGGCACGGTCCCGCACGGGCTGATCGCGGCGTACGGCGGCGACACGGTGCTCGCCGCGAAGGACTTCGCCAAGCACTACGCGTCGCAGATGAACATCACGGTGCTCGTCGACTGGGAGAACGACTCGACGCGCACCGCGGTCGAGGTCGCGGACGCGCTGGAGGGCGACCTGTGGGGCGTCCGGCTGGACACGAGCGGGACGATCGTCGACCGCTCGCTCTGGCACGAGATGGAGGCCGCCAAGCCGTTCAAGCCGACGGGCGTCAACGAGATGCTCGTGCGCAAGGTGCGCGCCGCACTGGACGACGCCGGCCACCGCGACGTGAAGATCGTCGCGTCCGGCGGCTTCACCGCGGACCGGATCACCGAGTTCGAGGAGCTGGACGTGCCGGTGGACGCCTACGGCGTCGGCTCGTCGCTCATCCGCGGCGACAACGACTACACGGCGGACATCGTGCGGGTCGACGGAGCGCCGTGCGCGAAGAAGGGCCGGGGGGAGTGGGACAGCTCGCGGCTGTCGCCAGTGGACTGATGGACGGTTGAGGTTTAGGCCCGGATGGCCGAACCTCAACCCTGATGCAGTGGCTCCAGGACTGGGCGTACGACTGGCAGGGCTTCATCAGCATCGTCTTCATGGTGGTGCTGGTGGTCGTCTTCTTGAAGATGGCCAAGGGCCTGCCGAAGACCAAGCCCCAGCAGATCAAGCCGGACACCAAGCAGGCGATCGCCTGGGAGGACATCGCGGGCGCCGACCAGCCGAAGGCCGAGCTGCAGGAGGTCGTCGACTTCCTGAAGGACCCGAAGGCCTTCCAGCGGCTCGGCGCCAAGGCGCCCAAGGGCGTGCTGCTCCACGGCCCGCCCGGCACCGGCAAGACGCTGCTGGCCAAGGCGGTCGCGCACGAGTCGGGCGCCGAGTTCTTCGCGCAGTCGGCCTCCTCGTTCGTCGAGATGTTCGCCGGCCTGGGCGCCGCGCGCATCCGCCGGCTCTTCCGCGAGGCGCGCAAGGCGTCGCCCGCGATCATCTTCATCGACGAGCTCGACGCGGTGGGCGCCGTGCGCGGCTCGGACAACTCGTCCGAGCGCGAGCAGACGCTCAACCAGCTTCTGGTCGAGATGGACGGCTTCCCGGACTCGGGCGACATCGTGGTGATGGCCGCCTCGAACCTGCTGGAGAAGCTCGACCCCGCGCTGCTGCGCCCGGGCCGCTTCGACCGCCAGGTGTACGTGGCGCCGCCCGGCGTCGAGGGGCGGCGGGAGATCCTCGCCGTGCACACGCGCAACAAGCCGACGCGCGACGTCGACCTCGACCTCGTCGCCCGCCAGACCTCAGGCCTGACCGGCGCGGACCTCGCGAACCTCTGCAACGAGGCGGCGATCCGCTGCGCGCGGCGCAAGGGCCACGCGCTGGTGCAGGACGACTTCGAGAAGGCGCTGGAGCGCGTCGTCGCGGGCGTGGAGTCGTCGCGCCGGCTGACCGACCACGAGCGCCGGGTCGTCGCGTGGCACGAGGCCGGGCACGCGCTGTGCGGCGAGCTGCTGCCGTCGGTCGACCGGCCGCACAAGGTCTCGATCGTCCCGCGCGGGAGCGCGCTGGGCTTCGCGATGTCGCTGCCGGAGGAGGACCGCTACCTCAAGACGCGCGAGGACCTCATCGACTACATGACGGTCCTGCTCGGCGGGCGCGCGGCGGAGCAGCTCGTGTTCGGCTCGGTCACCACCGGCGCCGCCAACGACCTGCAGAAGGTCGCGGAGATCACGCACGCGATGGTGCAGCACTACGCCATGGGCTCGTCCGCGACCGGCCCGCGCGCGTGGCTCGACCTGGAGGTCGCGTCGGAGACGTCGCGGCGGATGCGCGACGAGGAGCAGCGCGAGCTGGCGCTCGAGGCCGAGCGCGCGGCCGCGGCGATCCTCAGCGCCCACCGCGGCAAGCTCGACGAGCTCGCCGCCGCCCTCCTGGAGCGCGAGGTCCTCGAGCGCCACGACCTCGACCGCATCCTCGGCGACGTCCCGCGCCTCAAGCGCAGCCCGTCCACGGCCCTCCGCCTCGCCGCCGCCGACCCGACGCCCCCTTCGAAGGACTAGCCGCGCCGCGCGATCGCGCGGGCGATCCGGTCGACCTGGGGCTTGGAGGAGCCGAAGACGGCGAAGGCGACCTTGCGGCCGCGGGAGGTCGTGCAGAGGCCGGCGAGGTTGGCGACGCCGGAGAGCGTGCCGGTCTTGGCGCGGCACTTCGTGCCGGTGAGGCGGCCGCGGAGGGTGCCGGTGCCGGCGCGGGTGAGGAGGATGTCGCCGCCCGCCTTGCGCAGCGCGCGGAGGGTGGAGGTGAGCGCCTTCGCGGTGCCGGTGTCGCGGCGGTCGAGGCCGCTGCCGTCCACGAGCGTGGTGCCGGGGCGCTGGATCAGCCGCGCGCCGGCGGCGGTGGAGCCGGGCAGCTGACCGGCCGCTGCCGCGATCCGCTTCGTGAGCATCTCGGCGAAGAAGTCGTCAGACAGGGCGAGCATCGTCGACAGCAGCTTCGCCATCGTCGGCGAGGGGACGGCCGCGATCTCCGTGCCGCCCGCGATCGGCGTCGTCGTCGTGCCCGGCCGGTTCGGCAGCACGATCCCCTTCGCCTCGAGCTTGTCGTCGAACTTCGCGGCGGCGAGCGGGAGCGGATCCGCGCTGACGGCGCCGCCCGGCGTCTGCTGGCCCAGGTCGTAGGAGAGCGCGCTGAGCGGCGCCTCGAGCTCGGGATCGAACCCGCCGCCGGTCGACGGCCCGCCGCGCACCGTGTCGAAGAGCGACTCGTCGGCGATCACCGCGCCCGTGACGCGGCGGACGCCGGCCGCGTAGACCTTGTCGGCGAGCGTGAACGCCTGCGAGGTGCCGAAGGTCGGGTCGCCGTCGCCGTGGAGGATCAGGTTCCCGTGCACGGTGCCGGCGGTGTCGATCGGGCCGGTCGCCAGCACGGTCGTCCGCAGGTGCGCGGTGCGCCCGCCCAGCGTCTGCAGCGCGGCCAGCGTCGTGAGCAGCTTCGCGGTCGAGGCGAGCGGCCGCTTGACGCCCGCGCGGCGCGCGTAGAGCGTGCGCCCGCTCTGCGCGTCGGCGACGTGGACGGCGACGGAGCCGCTGCGCGTCAGGCGGGCGAGCTCCTGCGTGAGCGACTGGCCGTGCGCGGCGGACGGCGCGAGGAGGGCCGCGGCGAGCGCGACGGCGGGGACGGTGAGCTTCCGGGACATTGCGCAGTCCACGCTACAGGGCCGATCCGGTGCGCAACCATACGGTTGCGCTACAGTGCGGCGCAGCTCATGACCAACCGATCTCCCGAGCCCGTCGTCTAGCCTCCCGCCTGCATGTTCGCCCGGATCGACCATCTCGGCGTCGCGGTGACCGACCTCGACGCCGCCATCGCGCTCTACGAGCAGACGTACGAGATGAAGCTGGTGCACCGCGAGACGGTGACCGAGCAGGGCGTCGAGGCCGTGCTCCTCGACGTCGGCGAGAACCACGTCGAGCTGCTGAAGCCGCTCTCCGAGGACACGCCCGTCGGCAAGTTCCTCGCCAAGCGCGGCCCCGGCCTCCACCACGTCGCCTACCAGGTCACCGACATCGAGGCGACCCTGGCGAAGCTGAAGGAGGGCGGGACGCGGCTGATCGACGAGACGCCGCGCACCGGCATCCGCGGCTCGTCCGTCGCGTTCCTGCATCCCGCCTCGTCCGGCGGCGTGCTCACCGAGATCGTCCAGCCCGCGGAGGGTGCTCACTGATGGCAGCAAGCGTGCAGCGGATCAGCATCGGCTTCCAGGCCAGCCCGCCGGTGGCCCTGCGGGTCGCCGACGCCGAGCTCGAGCGCCTCCAGGGCGCCCTCGGCGGCGAGGGGTGGCACGAGGTCCAGTCCGAGGACGGGTCGCTCCGCCTCAACCTCCAGTTCGTCCTGTGGGTGCGCGTCGAGAAGGACGAGAACAAGGTCGGCTTCGGCATCGGCTGACGCGCCCGCCGAGACCACGTCTTCACCGAAGGGCCGGCGCCGCGCGCCGGCCCTTCGTCGTTCCCCACCCATGACGTCTGTCATGGCGAGCCGGTGACCTGCGGGACTACCGAGCGGGCCGATCCCGCGCGACGGTGGATCCATGTCCACCAACGCAGGCTCCACCAGCGCCGTCCGCGTCCGCGGGCTGCGCCGGACCTACGGGCAGGGCGCCTCGGCGTTCGAGGCGGTCCGCGGCGTCGACCTCGACGTCCGGGCCGGCTCGATCACCGCCCTGCTCGGCACGAACGGCGCCGGCAAGACCTCGACGCTGGAGGTGCTCGAAGGGCTCGCTCCGGCGACCGCCGGCGAGGTCCGCGTGCTGGGCCTCGACCCCGTCGAGGGCCGCGCCGCGATCCGCCCCCGCGTCGGCGTCCTGCTCCAGCGCAGCGGCTTCTCGGGCGACCTGACCGTCCGCGAGACGCTGCGGCTGTGGAGCGAGACGCTCACGCGCCCACGACCGGTCGACGAGATGCTCGCGCTGCTCGACCTCGAGCACCGCGCCGGCGTCCACATGACCGCCCTCTCCGGCGGCGAGACGCGCCGCGTCGACCTCGCGTGCACGCTGATGGGCTCCCCCGAGCTCGTCATCCTCGACGAGCCCACGACCGGCCTCGATCCCGAGAGCCGCCGCGCGGTGTGGCGGCTCGTCTCCGGGCTGCGCGACGAGGGCGCCACGGTGCTCCTCACGACGCACTACCTGGAGGAGGCCGAGACGCTGGCCGACCGGCTGGAGATCCTGCACGCCGGGCAGATCGTCCGCTCGGGCACGCCCGCCGAGATCGCGCAGGGCCACCCGTCGACGATCGAGTTCGCCCGCGTGGACGGCGTCCCGGAGCAGCTGGCCGGCGCCCGCCGCATCCTGCACGACCACGGCCGCACGACGGTGGAGACCGACGCGCTCCAGCGCTCGCTGACCGACCTGCTCGACTGGGCGGCGCGCCACGACGTCGCCCTCGACGGCCTGGAGGCCCGCAGCCCGAGCCTCGAGTCCGTCTTCCTGTCGATCGCCGACGGCGGCGACCCGGTCGAACCGGTCGCCGCGGAAGGAGCCGTCCGATGACCGACCGCATCTCGCTGCGCCGCACGCTCGGCCTCGCCCGCTGGAACGCCGTCCTGCTCACGCGCAACCGGCTCGCCGCCGTGTACGCCGTCGTCCTCCCGCTGCTGCCGCTCCTGCTCCTGCTCGCGGGCGACCGTGGGGCGGAGGCGACGGGCGCGGGCGCGGTCGTCACCATGTTCCTCGTCACCGCGCTCTTCCCCGTCTACTACAACGTCCTCGCCCAGTTCGTGAACCGCCGCGACGAGCTCGTCCTCAAGCGGATGCGCACCGGCGAGGTCCGCGACGCCGAGCTGGTCGCGTCCATCGCGCTGCCCGGCGTGCTCTGCGCGCTCGTGCTGACCGCGCTCGCGGTGCCGATCGCCGCCGCGCTCGGCCAGTCGCTGCCGGTCAACCCGCTCCTCTACGCGGTCACGGCGGTGCTGGCGGTGGTCATGTTCACCGCGTTCGCGTACTGGACGGCGGCGTGGACGCGGAGCGCCGAGGCCGCGCAGCTGACGAGCATGCCGATCATCGTCCTCGCCTCCCTCGGGCCGCTGGCCTCCTCGATGCCGGAGATGTCCGAGCGGCTGCGCGACGCTCTGTCGCTGACGCCCGGCGCGGCGATGGCCGACCTCGTGCGGATCGGCTGGTTCGGCCTCGACGGGCCGGGCGCCGACCAGGCCACGCTCTCGTTCGCCGAGACGTGGGGCCAGGCCGGCCAGCCGCTCGCGGTGATGGCCGTGTGGGCGTGGATCGCGATCACGCTGGCGCGCCGCTCGATGCGGTGGGAGCCGCGAGGCTGATCGCCGTGCGGGCGCCCGGGACGCGGCGGTGGGGGGAGCTGACGAGCGCCGAGCGCGTCGGTCTCTACACGCGCCAGTCGCTCTACTTCGTGCTGCTGTCGTTCAACACCGGGCTGCTGCTGAGCGCGGCGGTCGAGCTCGACGGTGGCGGCGGCGAGCTCGCCCTGCTGGCCGGGGGCGGCGCCGTCGTGACCGCGCTCGGCTTCGCGGTGATGCATGCGCTGCTGCGGCGGTACCCCGAGCCGCGGCCGCTGCCGTGGGCGCTGATCGCCGCGTTGCTGGTCGCCGTGGCCGCGTTCTCCGTCGCCGGCGTGGCGGCGTTCGAGGGCCCGGCGCGCGGGACGGTGGTGTCGGTCGCGGTCGCGAGCATCGTCCTGCCGCTGGGGCTGCTGCCCGACCCGCGGCTCTCCGCGGCGCTCGTCGCCGGCTCGGGCGCGCTGGTCGGGGTGAGCGGCGGCGCGCTGGTCAACCTCGGTGCCGGCCTGCTGCTCGGCGCCGCGCTCCTCTTCACCGCGCGCGCGTCGATGTGGATGTACGGGATCGTCACCGAGCTCGACGCCGCGCGGTCCGCGCAGGCGCAGCTGGCGGTGGTGGAGGAGCGGCTGCGGTTCTCGCGCGACGTCCACGACGTGCTCGGGCGGCGGCTGTCGACGATCGCGGTGCAGGCCGAGCTGGCGGCGACGCTGGCCGGGCGGGGCGACGAGCGCGCGGCCGAGCGGATGCTGGAGGTGCGGGCGGT
>DATMVO010000444.1:0-4855 GCA_035563115.1 Solirubrobacteraceae bacterium | reverse complement strand
CGGGCCGCTGTCGGCGGCGCAGTTCGCGACCATGAACGCCGGCGCGCTCGAGATGCGCGGCGGTCCGGGTGCGACCGAGTCCGCGGCCCTCGCTGCAGGCGCCACGCTGCACGTCCGGCGCGACGCGGCGGACACGCTGCTCGAGCTCGTGTGGACGCCGACCGCGAACTGCTGGTGGCGCGTGGACGGGAGCATGATCGCGCGCGAGACGCTCGGCGCGTGGGGACGAGCAGACGTCTGCGTGGAGCTCCTGGGCGCGACGGATTCGCGCGGCGGCGGGTTCGCCCGCGGGCCCGTCGAGCTCATGCGGTCCAGCAACGGACAGGGCGGCGGCTCGTGGGACACCGGCCGGCCGAGCGCGCTGTACCGGCTGAGTGCCGGCGTCCAAGCGACCGCGCGGCTACGCCTGACCGTCATCAGCAGCACCTGGGTCTACTACCGCGACGCGTCGTACCAGAGCCTGAGCGCGCACGTCGTCGGCTTCTGGTGACCCGCAGGTCAAGCCCGCCGATGGCCGGAAACGATGCGCCCACCGATGGCTCTGCCTTCGCTCTATCGCACACCTGAGGACTACCTCGCGGCCGCCATCGAGCAGGTCCGTGTCGCCGGGTCCCAGCTCACCGACTTCACGACCGGCTCGGTCACGCGGACGTTCCTCGAGGCGCTCGCCACGGCCGCGTCCGAGCACTCCCAGGTCGCCGACCAACTGCGCAAGGACTCGTACCTCGTCACCGCGATCGGCGAGGCGCTCGACGCCAAGGCCGCCGATCAGGGCGTCAAGCGCCTGCCGGCGGTCGCGGCGACCGGCGAGATCCAGATCACGCGCGAGGACACGTCGAAGGAAGTCCCCGTGCCGATCGGCTGGTCCGAGCTCTCCACGGTCCCCACCGCGGGAGCACCGTCCGTCACGTACATCACGACGGCTCGGTCGGTCTTCCCCGTCGGCGAGACCACGATCGAAGTTCCGGCCGTCGCCGTCGTCCCTGGTGCGGCGGGCAACCTGCGAGAGCCCACGCCCCTCGTTCCGCTCACCCCGATCGAGGGTCTGCGGTCGTCAGACGCGTACGTCGCGCTCAAGTTCACGGAAGGTGTCGACGAGGAGTCCGACGACGACCTGCGCGCGCGGATCCCGATCGAGGTCGCCGGCCGGGTGAAGGGTCGGGCCGAATCGTTCCTGGCCGCGGTGCTGCGCCTCGAGAACGTCAAGTCCGCTGCAGTCGTGCGCCCCGGCGAGTACAACGGCCAGCGCACGTTGACGGCGAATGAGGTCGAGGTCTACTACCAGGTCCACGGCGACGAGCCTGCGGCCGTCATGACCGCCGTGACGGCGCAGGTGAGCGCCGCCAGCATGCTTGGCCAGATCGTCAACCCGGTCGCCGCCGTCCCGGTCGGGATCGAGATCGAGCTGACGGTGTACGCGCGCCCCGGCTACGACGAGGAGTCGGTCCGCGCCAGCGTCGCGCGCGTTCTCGGTGGCCAGGATGGGCTCGGAGGCGTCATCGGCACGTTCGGGTGCGGGGAGACCGTGCGGTACGGGGCCGTGATCGACGCCGTCCACATGCTTCCGGACGTCGTGACCTTCGACGTCCCGTTCAAGACGTTCCGCGCTGTCTCCCGCGCCGGCGAGACCGACAAGGACATCCACCTCTGGCCGCGCGAGTACCCGCTCCTCAGCCGGGTCGCGGTGACCGTCAAGCCGTTGCCGGGCGCATGACCACCGACGCCGTCCTCCCCGAAGACGCCGGCCCTCAGGTGCCGACCGATCCAACGACTGAGCCGCTCCGCGCCCATGTCGGCGCCGGAGAGCTCATCGCTTCTGCGCTGCCGCACTGGTGGGCGCATGAGGACCCCAAGAGCGAGCTGCACGCGTTCATCGTGATGTGCGCCCTCTTCCTCGACGAACTCGCGACGGCTGCCGAGCAGATCCACGCGGATCAATCCATGCAGACTGCGGGCCTCGATGCCCTCCGGAGTGAGTGGGCCGTGCTCTTCGGCGCCGACCAGGAGCAGCAGCTGACCGCGGACGCACTCCGCGCCTACCTGAACGCACGCGCCGCCGACGACGGCACGATCGCGTCGCTGGAGGAGGCGCTGTACGCGATCGCCGAGCACACACCGGATCAGGAGCGGCCCGTGCCGCGGAGCGTGCTCGAGTTCCCTGATGACGGCTCGGGGCTCCAACTGCCCATCACGTCGCCGGCTGCGGCGATCAACGTCGTCGACAACGTCAACGACCACAGGATCGAGGTCACCGTCGCGCAGGGCGTCGTCTTCGATGCCGGTGTGCTGGAGCGGGCTGTCGAACGCCACCGTCCAGCTCATTACCTGCCGGGCGTCGTGGAGACCAGCTCATGACCCGCTTCCGGACGTTCACGGCCGCCGATACCGTCACGGCGGCCGACCTCAACGGCATCCAGGACGACTATGCCCTCACGCTGTCAGCGTGGAGGCCGCTCTTACACCGATGGGCCACCGTCAGTAACTCCGCGACTGTTGCAGCGGTCGCGCCCGCGTTCCGGCTCAAGGCCGCGGACCTGACACCGCCGACAGCCGGCGTACGCCGGCGCGTCCCGGAGATGCGCCTGACCTACCAGTGGTGGGTCGTCGGAGGAAGCACCCACGAGACGACGTTGGACGCCCGACTCGTGGTCCCGGAGTTCAGGCTCGTCGATCGACCGCAGTCGCCGATCATCACGAACCCCACCGAGACGATGCTCGCACGCTCGGCATGGACGGGCACCGCGGCCGGGAGCACTTCCGGCGTGGTCGTGGGCGACGCCTTCCCTTGCCCACAGGACGCGACCGCGGTGGTCGCTGGCAGCTGTGGACGCAACGGCGGGTTCACGGGTGCGGCCCACTTCGCGATCACCCTCGAGTACCGGCTGGCGTAGATGCGATACACGACCTTTGCGAACGGTGGGCGGCTGGCCCTCGAGGATCTGAACCAGATTCAGGACAACTACGAGGCGGGGTTGAGCACGTGGACCCCGCTGCTGGAGCGCCCGGCGTTCATCCTCGACACTGACTGGAGTTCCTGGTCCGGCCAAGCCGTGCTGCTGGGGTCGATGGCGGCCTCCAGTGGGGGCTTCATCATCAACGGCTACGTCGCTCGCGCTGGGTTCTTTCTCCGGCGCCCCGCGCTCACGACAGGGCAGCGGCGCCGCGCAGAGCTGCGAGCGGTCATGACGTACGTCACCGCGCCAAACGTCACCTGGCCGGATGACGTGCAGATCTCGGTCAACCTGCACCGCCCCGAGTTCACCGTTTCTGGAACCACGCTCCTGATCGTCCCGAGCGGCTCGGCGGCGCTGGCCAGCGCCGCCGCCGACCGCATCGTCACCGGGCAGGTCATCACGGTCACCGGGCCAGCCGTCCCGTGGCCGGAGGACGGGTTCTACGCGCTGTGGTGTCGCTCGACCGTCGAGAAACCGCCCTCCGCGTTGCAAGTGTTCGGCTCCTTGGAATACCGGGTGGTCTGATGGACCGGTTCAAGGACTTCACGCACAACGAGACCGACCCGTCAGGCCGGCTCACCGCGAGTGACCTCAATGCCATCCAGGACGACATCGAGCAGGGTTTCTCCGCCTGGAAGCCTCTCTCGCAGATCGAGTCCACGGTGACCATCGGTTCCCACGTCCCGAACACCTGGCCTGTCGGCCAACTAGCTCCTGCAGGGCAGACCTTCCGGCTCGACCCGGCGACCCTGGCAGCTCCTGGCGCCGCGCCGGTGCCGCGTGCCGTTCAGCTGCGATTCACCGGGTACCTGCTGGCGAGCGCAGCGGGCTTCGGAACAAGGATCATGGTGGCGCTGTGCCCCGCCACGGTGAGCGTGGCGCTGCCCAACACCCCGTTGAGGGTCGTTCTCGGAGGGCCTGCGTTGCGATCCGTCGAGGTGGCCGATCCGGGCATGCCTGCCGCGATCGCCGACTTCACCTCGGTCGAGTTCCCCATGCCGCCTCCGGGCCGGTACGTGATGGCGTGCTGTCCGTTGGACCGGAACGTGACGACGTCGGCGAACTTCTACGCGGCCCTCCAGTATCGCCAGGTGTAGGAACAGGCGCGCGGATCCGACGGGGTCCGCATGCGTCTGTCCACCGTCCGCTCGCGCGCGCTGACGGCCCTCGGGGCCGCGGCCGTCGCGCTCCTCCTGATCCTCGTGCTCGACGTCGGTGCGGGCGGCGGCGACGCAGACGCGCCGCCGCCCGCACGGGCGCCGCAGCCGAAGGTGGGCGTCGATCATGCGCACGACGGGCACACGGCGACGCCGCCGCTGTCGGACGAGACGCGCGCGGCGAACGACGCCGCGGTGGAGGACGGGACGTACGACGCGTCCGGGATCGTCCTCGGCGCCGCCGGCGCGCCGGCGCGGATCCGCTGCCTGACCCATCAGCGCGGCGCCGCGCGGCCGCTGTCGCGGATCGGGCTCGGGGTCGTGCACACGACCGAGGGGCCGAACGTCCTCGGCCTGGCCGACGTGAACGGGCTGTGCGCGTGGTTCCGCTCGCAGCAGCTGTCGGCGACGTGGATCGTCGACGACGAGGGCAACAGCGCCGAGGTCGTGCCGCTCGGTCACGCGCCGTGGACGCAGTGGAAGTGGAACCCGTGGTCGTGCTCGATCGAGTTCGTGGGCTACGCGGCGCGGCTCGCCGGGCAGTGGACGCAGGCGCAGCTGCGTGAGGGCGCGCGGCTGATGGTGCAGTGCTTCAAGGCCGCCGGCGTCCCGATCCGCTGGGGCGCGGTCGCCGGGACGGCCGCGGGCACGGCGCCGCGGATCGTGACGACCGGCGTGGTCTCGCACGCGGAGCTCGGCTACAACGGCGGCTCGCACCACGACCCGGGCGCGGCGTTCCCCCGC
>DATMVO010000443.1:0-4755 GCA_035563115.1 Solirubrobacteraceae bacterium | reverse complement strand
GGCGTCGCCGCCACCGGCGCGCCGGCCGCGCCACCGCCGCCGGAGCCACCGTCCCGCACCCGCTCGATCAGCGACGGCGTGTCCACGCCCGCGCGTGCCGAGCCGGGCGGCGAGGTCACCGCGCCCGCGCCCACACCCGCGAGCGCGATCGTCGCCGCGCCCATCGCGGCCTTCCCCCAGCCGGTCACGACCCCGGGGTCGACCGCCGACGCGTGCGCCGACCACATCGCCAGCGACGACGAGCCGACGTCGGACGCCGACGAGGCGGAGGTGGCCGACGACGACGTGTCCGACGCCGCCTCCACCCCCAGCAGCTTCTTCTTGAGGAACGCCGGCAGCGGCAGCAGCGCCGCGATCTTCGTCCGCACGGGCGTGTGTGTCAGGTCGCGCGCGTCGAGCCCGCTGACCCGTGCGTGGCGCAGGCACGGCTGGCAGTACGAGACGTGCTTGGCCAGGCGCTTGCGGTCGCGCGCGCCCAAGGTCCCCTCGACCGCCAGCTGGATGATCCCCTGCACGCGCTGGCAGCGCTCGCCGGTGACGAGGTCCTCGTACTCCTCGGTCAGCCGACGGCGCGCGCGGAAGAGCGTCGACTCCACGGCGGGCCGGGTCATCCCCAGCCGCTCGCCGATCTCGCGGTACGACAGCCCCTCCAGCTCGCGCATGACGAGGATCTGGTGGTGGGTCTCGCTCAACCCCCCGAAGGCGCCGCGCAGGTGGTCGAGCTGCTGCTTGGACTCGAACGCGCGCTCGGGCGCCGGCTCCTTCGTGACGAGCTTGCCGTAGTCGGCCGACGCGAGGCCGCCGTCCTCGGCGTCGTAGGAGACCTCCTCGGCCCGCCGCGACCGCCGGAACTGGTCGATGCACGCGTTCTTGGCGATCTCGTAGATCCACGGCTTGAACGCGATCGGCCGGTCGGTGTCGCGCATCCGCCGCAGGGCGGACATGAACACGTCCTGCGTGACGTCCTCCGCGCGGGCGTGGTCCTTGACCATCCCCTGGACGTACGAGGCGATCCGCCGGTGGTAGCGGCGGTAGAGCTCCTCGAACGCGCGGTCGTCGCCGGCGCGGACACGCGCGACGAGCTCGTGATCGGTTGTCTCGTCTCCGTCCCGTCTCAGCGACGTGACGGTGGCTGCGGTGGTGATAGCCGTTCCCCCCTACGCGCCGCTCGTCCGCTGGGCGCAGGCCGTGTGGCCACGGAACTGTAGCGTTCAGGAGAGGACATGGCCTCACTTCGCACGATCACCGACGAACTCGACCGGCTGCTCACTCCACAGTCCTTCCGCGACTACGGCCCCAACGGTCTTCAGGTACCCGGCACGCGCGACATCGACACGATCGCCACGAGCGTCTCCGCGTCCGCTCTCGCTCACGAGCGGGCCGCGCAGGAGGGCGCGCAGGCGGTGCTCGTCCACCACGGGCTGTTCTGGAAGGGGATGGCGCAGGAGGTCACGCCGGCCCTCCACCAGCGCCTGCGCCCCCTCTTCGTCCACGACGTCGCGCTGCTCGCCTACCACCTGCCGCTCGACGCCCACGAGAGCGTCGGCAACAACGCGATCCTGGCGCGTGAGCTCCAGGCGGACGCGACCGAGCGGTTCGGCGAGCTGGGCTTCGTCGCGCACTTCGCCGGCGACGGCGTCCCGAAGGCCGAGCTCGTCGCGCGCGTCAAGCACGTCACCAAGCGCGACCCGCTCCACCTCGACTTCGGCCCCGACCGGGTCCGGAAGCTCGCGATCGTGAGCGGCAGCGCGGCCGACATGGCGCAGGACGCGATCGACCTCGGCTGCGACGCGTTCCTCACCGGCGAGCCCGCCGAGCGGGTCTTCAGCGTGGCGCGCGAGGGCGGGATCCACTTCCTCGGCGCCGGCCACTACGCCACGGAGACCTTCGGCGTCCGCGCGCTCGGCGAGCACCTGGCGCAGCGCTTCGGGATCCGGCACGTCTGGCTGGACGACCCGAACCCCATCTGACCTGCCGCCCGACCTCCCGTCCATGCGCCTCATCCGAGCGGTCGGTTGCGGACGTCCGGCGCATCCGGTACCAAATGCGATACGTCGCAAACGGACCCTTGGAGGTCAACACCGATGGCGAATCACCTCACCCCGACGGAGCTCGCGAACGAGTCCGGCCTGGAACGCCAGGACGTGATCGCGAAGTGCATGGAGCTCGGGGTGCCGATCTTCCACGGGAGGATCGACAAGACGCTCTTCCTCGCGAGCCTGAGGGAGCTCGAGACCGACGAGGTGGAGCAGGAGGCGATCAAGGTCTAGGCCCCCTCCGAAGCGGCCCGGCCTCCACTAAGCTCCGCCGAGGGAGAGGGCGAGGGCCCTCAGAGGAGGAGAGGAGTCTTCATGGAGGCCACGACCGCACCGGCGTCTGCGCGACCGCAGACGACCGGCTCGACGACGATCGCCGACCTGCTGCCCAAGGCCGCGGAGCTGTTCGCGGACCGGAGGGCGGTGACGTACAAGGACCGGACGAGCGGGGAGTGGCAGGACGTCACGTTCC
Source organism: Solirubrobacteraceae bacterium (assembly GCA_035563115.1). Classification (GTDB taxonomy): domain Bacteria; phylum Actinomycetota; class Thermoleophilia; order Solirubrobacterales; family Solirubrobacteraceae; genus CADCVT01. Next base: position 2,247 of record DATMVO010000443.1, on the reverse strand, counting down.
GCCAGGTCGGCGACATCGTCTCGGAGATCGGCCGCGGGCTGATCGACCTCGGGATCCAGCCCGGGGACCGCGTCTCGCTGCTGTGCACGACGCGTCCCGACTGGACGTACGCGGACTTCGCGATCACGACCGCCGGCGCGGTCGTCGTCCCGATCTACCCGACGAACTCCCCCGAGGAGTGCCAGTGGGTGGCGGGGAACTCGGAGTCGGTCGCGGTCGTCTGCGAGAACGCCGAGCAGGTCGCGAAGATCGTCGCGGTCCGCGACCAGCTGCCGGAGCTGAAGCATCTCATCGTCATCGACGCCGAGGGCGACGTGGCGGACGCGATCTCCGTGGACGAGCTGCGCGAGCGCGGCCGGGCGCGGGACGAGGACGAGCTGCGCGCCCGGGCGGCGGCGGTGACGCCGGACGACCCGTACACCTTCATCTACACGTCGGGCACCACCGGCCCGCCGAAGGGCTGCGTCCTCAGCCACGCGAACTACCGCGCGATCGTCGACGCGACGACCGAGCGCGGCGCGCTGGGCAGCGGCGACGACGACCTGACGTACCTCTTCCTCCCGCTCGCGCACGCGTTCGCGCTGCTCATCCAGCTGGCGTCGTTCGACCTCGGCGCGCCGATCGCGTACTGGAGCGGCGACCCGCAGCAGATCATCCCCGACCTGGGCGCGTGCAAGCCGACGTACCTGCCGTCGGTGCCGCGGATCTTCGAGAAGCTCTACACGCTCGTCGCGGCCAACGTCGACGCCGAGATGCTCGCCAAGGCCAAGGAGGTCGGCGGGAAGGTCGAGGACCTGCGGATCGCCGGCCAGGAGGTCCCGGCCGAGCTGCAGGCGGCGTACGACCAGTTCGACGAGAAGCTCTTCAAGAACGTCCGCGCAGCGTTCGGCGGGCGGCTGCGCGAGGCGGTCACGGGCGCCGCGCCGATCGCGCCGGAGATCCTCGAGTTCTTCTGGGCGAGCGGCGTGCCGGTGATGGAGGGCTACGGCATGACCGAGACCTCCACCGCGGCGACGACGTCGCGGCCGGACGCGCACAAGTTCGGCACGGTCGGCAAGGCGCTCCCCGGCGTCGAGATCAAGATCGCCGACGACGGCGAGGTGCTCCTCAAGGGCCCGAACATCTTCACGGGCTACTACAAGAACGCGGACGCCTCGTTCGGCGCGGTCGTCGACGGCTGGCTCCACACGGGCGACCTCGGCTCGCTCGACGAGGACGGCTACCTGTCCATCACCGGCCGCAAGAAGGACATCATCATCACCGCGGGCGGCAAGAACCTGACGCCGGCGAACTTCGAGAACGACCTGCGCCAGTCGCCGCTCGTCTCGCAGTGCGTGATGCACGGCGACCGGCGCCCGTTCCCCGTCGCGCTGATCACGCTCGACGAGGAGGTCGTCGTGCCGTGGGCGCAGGGTCAGGGGATCGAGGACACCTCGACGTCGGCGCTCGCGCGGGACCCGAAGGTGCGCGCGGCGATCCAGGCGGAGGTCGACAAGGCCAACGCCCGCCTCGCGCAGGTCGAGCAGGTCAAGAAGTTCGTGATCCTCGACCACGACCTGTCGCAGGAGACGGGCGAGCTGACGCCGACGCTGAAGGTCAAGCGCAACGTCGTCAACGAGAAGTACCTCCCGCTGTTCGACGAGCTCTACGCGGGCTGAGCCTGCGCCGACGGCTCCGTGGGCGGCGCGCTGGTGAGCGTGCCGTCCACGAGCTTGCCGGGGTTCATGATCCCGGCCGGGTCGAAGGCGGCCTTGGCGGCGCGCAGCGCGTCCAGCGCCGGCCCGCCCGCCTCCCGCGCCAGCCACGGCGCGTGGTCGCGGCCGACGCCGTGGTGGTGGGTGATCGTGCCGCCGCCCGCGACGATCGCGTCGCTCGCCGCCGCCTTCACCGCGCGCCACTGCTCCAGCTCGGCGCCCGTCTCCTGACGCGCCGCGTAGGTGAAGTAGAGCGAGGCGCCGGACGTGTAGACGTGCGAGACGTGGCAGCCGACGAAGGCGGGCGTGCCGCGCTTGGCGAGCGTGCCGGCGATCGCCTCCGTCACGGCGCCCTTCAGCCGCTCGAGGTCCGTCCACGTCGTCGCGGTCTCCAGCGTGTCGACCATGACCCGCCGGTCGAGCAGCACGTCGCGCAGGTACGGCGCGCCGAAGCGGCCGTGGTGCCACGCCTTGCCCGCGGGGGTGCCGAGCTGGAGCGCGCGGTGGCGGACGAAGACGCTGCGCGCGGCGAGCCGGCGGCGACGCACGGCGG
>DATMVO010000442.1:0-3196 GCA_035563115.1 Solirubrobacteraceae bacterium | reverse complement strand
CCAGTGCGTGGGCGGCGCTCGCGCGGCGGCGGCACGCGCGGGCGCTGCACCCGACGGGCGAGGCGTTCGAGGCGGTGCTCGAGCTGCCGGGCGGGATGCAGACCGGGGCGCCGTTCCTCGACGACCGCGCCGTCCACCGCGGCGTCGTGCGGCTCTCGCGCGCGGTCGGGCTCCCGTCGCCGCTGCCGGACGCGCGCGGGCTCGCGCTCCGCATCCCCGACCTCTACGGCCCGGGTCTTCACCAGGACCTGCTGCTGACGACGTCGATCGACGTGCCCGTCCTGCATCACCTCCCGCTTCCCGCGACCGGCCCGCGCTCCCAGACGTACTCGTCGCTCCTGCCGTACCGCGTCGCGGGCACGACGTGCCTGCTCGGCGCCCAGCCGGTCCACGGGGACGACCGCGCCTTCCGGCTCGCGCTCGCCCGGCACCGCGGCAAGTTCCGCTCGCTCGGCCTCCTGCGCCTCGGCGCGCGCATCCCCCACGCCGAGTCCGAGCAGCTCCACTTCAACCCCTGGAACACCGGCGGCGGCATCGAGCCCGCGCCGGGCTTCATCCAGCGCCTGCGCCGCCCCGCCTACGCGGGCAGCCAGGCCGGACGCGACGAGGTGCGCGCAGGCGGGTAGGCGTCCCGGCAGATGGGACGGATCGTCATCGGCACGAGCTCCTGGGCCGACCCCGGTTTCGTCGAGGAGTGGTACCCGCAGGGGCTCGCCGCGCGGGACCGGCTGGCGTACTACGCGGAGCGGTTCGACGCGGTGGAGGTGAACTCGACCTTCTACGCGGTGCCGGATGGGAAGACCGTTTCGCGGTGGGTCGAGCAGACGCACGACGGCTTCACGTTCGACGTCAAGCTCCACAAGCTCCTCAGCCGCCACAGCGCGGACCTGAAGTCGCTGCCGCGCGCGCTGCGCGACGACGTGGAGGTGCGCGGCCGCGGCCGTGTCGTGCTCACCGGCGAGCTGGAGGCGCGGATGGCGGAGGCGACCCTGGAGGCCGTCGCGCCGCTGGCCGAGGCGGGGCGGTTGAAGACGTTCCTCCTCCAGCTGTCGCCGGGGTTCGAGCCGCGCAAGCACGCGCTCGACGAGCTGGGGCCGCTCGTCACGCAGCTGTCCGGCACCGCGCCGGTCGCCGTCGAGCTGCGCCACCGCGCGTGGGTGAAGGGCGAGGCGCTGGAGGAGACGCTCGGCTGGTTCGAGCGCGCGCGGGCGGCGTTCGTCTGCGTCGACGCGCCGCAGGGCAAGCCGCCGACGATGATGCCGCCGGTCGACGCGGTGACGCTGCCGGAGGTCGCCTACTTCCGCGCGCACGGGCGCAACGCGGAGGGGTACGCGCGCGGCCGCTCCGTCGCCGAGCGGTTCGCGTGGCAGTACGCCGACGAGGAGCTGCACGAGCTGGGGCAGCGGGTCGAGGAGCTTGCGCAGGACGCCGGCGAGGTCCGGATGATGTTCAACAACAACCGAGGCGCGGACGCCCCGCAGGCCGCCGCGCGGATGAAGGAGCTGCTGGGCGAGTGAGCAAGACGGACGCCGGCAAGCAGGCGCGCCTGGACGCGATCGCGGAGGAGCTGCGCGGCCACGTCCCGTGCGGGTTCGCGATCTGCGAGGAGGCGACGAACCTCGTCCCCGGCGAGGGCAACCCGGACGCGGACGTCGTCTTCGTCGGCGAGGCGCCGGGCGCGAACGAGGACAAGCACGGGCGCCCGTTCATCGGCTCCGCCGGCAAGCTCCTGGACGAGCTGCTGGCCGAGGCGGACCTCGTCCGCGCGGACATCTTCATCACGAACGTCGTCAAGGCGCGGCCGCCGAAGAACCGCGACCCGAAGGCGGACGAGATCGCCCACCACCGCCCGTGGCTGATCGGCCAGCTCGAGGTGATCGAGCCCCGGTTCGTGGTGCCGCTCGGCCGCCACGCGCTCGGCCACTTCGCGCCGGACGCGAAGATCGGCGAGGCGCACGGGACGGTCGTGCCGACCGAGACGTGGACGGTCTTCCCGATGTACCACCCGGCGGCAGCGATCTACAACCGGTCGCTGCGCGCGACGCTGAGCGAGGACGCGCGCAAGCTGGCGGAGGCGCTGGCGGCGGGGTGAGCGGCGCGCGCGTCCGCATCGGCTGCAGCGGCTGGCAGTACCAGTCGTGGCGCGAGATCCTGTACCCGAAGGGGCTCGCGCAGCGCAACTGGCTGCGCCGGTACAGCGAGGTCTTCGACACCGTCGAGGTCAACGCGACCTTCTACCGGCTCGCCAAGCCCGCGTCGGTCGCGGGGTGGCTGGAGCAGACGCCGCCGGACTTCCTCTTCACGATCAAGGGGAGCCAGTACCTCACGCACATGAAGCGGCTGCTGGACCTGGAGCAGGGCCCGGGCCGGTTCTTCGACTCGATCGCGCCGGCGCTCGGCACGCCGAAGATGGGGCCGGTGCTGTGGCAGCTGCCGCCGAACTTCAAGCGCGACGACGCGCGGCTGGAGGCGTGGCTGTCGACCGTGACGGGGCCGGGCAGCCTCGGCGGGCCGGAGCTGCGGCACGCGGTGGAGTTCCGCCACGAGTCGTGGTTCGTCCCCGAGGTCTACGGGATCCTCCACGCGCACGGCGCCGCGCTCGTGCTCGCCCACGACGGCCGGCGCGACGAGCCGTTCCCCCACGAGGTCACCGCCGAGTGGTCGTTCGTGCGCCTGCACTACGGCGCGCGCGGGCGGCGCGGCAACTACGCCGAGCCCGAGTTGCGCGACCTCGCCGCGCGCGTGCGCGAGCTCTCCGCCCACGGCGACGTGCTGACGTACTTCAACAACGACTGGGAGGGGTTCGCGGTGCGCAACGGCCAGCGCCTCCAGCGGCTGCTCGCGAGCGGCGCGTAGGCGCCGGGGGGACGGGCGGGGGCGCCTACCCTCGCCCTGCGTTGCGCGCGTACCTCGACATCCTCGGCGACCGCCGGCTCGCGGCGCTGATGCTGTCGGCGCTCGTCGCGCGGCTGCCGATCACGATCAACGGCCTCGCGATCGTGCTCTTCCTGGAGGCGGAGACCGGCTCGTACTCCGTCGCCGGCGCGGTGGCGGGCGGGATGGCGCTCGGCACCGGGATCTTCGCGCCGCTGATGGGGCGGCTGGTCGACCGGCAGGGGACGCGCGTGCTGCTGCCGCTGGCGGTCGCGAACGCCGCGGCGCTGCTGGCGCTCGTCGTGCTGGGGCGGGGCGGCGC